>JAIEQK010000035.1 GCA_019747795.1 Gammaproteobacteria bacterium
AGGCCGGCCGCGCCCGCGGCCTGCGCGCCGC
Organism: Gammaproteobacteria bacterium; assembly: GCA_019747795.1. Taxonomy (GTDB): domain Bacteria; phylum Pseudomonadota; class Gammaproteobacteria; genus JADJYF01. The sequence continues at coordinate 32 of JAIEQK010000035.1, forward strand.
GCAGCAGGAAACGGCGCCGGTCGGTGGCGTGGGGGCTGGTATCGTGGCGGCGCTCACTCATGCATGACTCGGCAAGATGTATTTCGCCCGGCGTAGATCAGCATAACGCGCCCGCGCGCGCGCTGCCCGTGCCGATTTTACCTGCGCTTATCGCACTGCCGCGTCGGGCCTAACCACACGCTTGCTACGGTCTTTCTGCCGGCGTCGAGCGCATCGAGCGCCGGCTTCCATCCCGCCAGCGAGGACATCAGCATGTTTCACCACCACACCCTGTGCGCACTCGGTCTCGCCGTCGCGCCGCTGCTGGCGTCGGCGTCGCCCTTCCTGTTCTGTCGACGACCACGAGGACCGGCTGCTCGGCACCCACAGTTCGAGTTCGTGGCGCGCCGGTGGTGACGGCGAGCGGATCGGACTCGCGCTGGTGCGGCGTTTCTGCCAGCAGTTCGGCTGGCGGCTCGAGTACGCGAGTGAAGAGGGGCGCGGCACGCGGGTGCTGATCGGTTTCGGCGCCGGCGCGGCGGCTGCCGCACCGGGCGCTCACACCGCGTAGCGGCGGCGGAACTCCGCCAGTTCGGTCTGCACCGCGGGCGCGAGGCGTGTCACCTCGACCCGCGCGAGGATGCCGCGCAGGGCTTCGCGTTCGTCGTCGTCGATCTCGCCGTCGGCCAGCGCCAGGCGTTCGAGGAAATGCAGTTCGTCGAGATCGACGCCACCGTCGTTGGCTAACATCACCAGGAAGGAATAGCCGACCCCGTCGGCCGCGCGGGAATCGCGGCTCCTGGGCGGATCGTGGCCCCCGGCCGATGCCTGGCGCACCTGCGGGCCGTGGTTGGCGATCGCCGGGACGAAACGGCTAGAGCCCGCTCAGCTGCGGTGACGAAGGTCGTTTGCCTCTCGCCATGAGGCCTGTCAATCCCACCACAGCCACCATCAGCAGCCCGACCTTGGGTACCGGCACCGGTGCCACCCGGAGCGTATCCGAGATGCCGTAGACGGGGCGGAAGGACAGCTTGCCTTCGAAGCTACCGACTATCCAGCTGGTGCCGGTCGCTCCGGCCACGCCGCCGGTGATGGCTTCGAAGACAGGGTCACCGCCGAGCGGGTTCGGCGATGGAGAACCATCGGGCAAGGTGCCCGTGTTGACATTGATGCCGCCCTGTTTGGTGACGCCGTTCTCGTCGATCCAGATCGGCGAATTCAAGGACCCATCCCACAGGTCCGCGGCGTCGACGGCGATCAGGTCGCCGAACACGGAGTACACGGGAACAGTGAACGCGCCGCCGATATGTGAGTAGGCGTCGACTGCCAAGGTGGAGGCAATCACCTTCCACGTCGCGCCCAATGGGGCGAGTAGCGAGCCAGGGCTGTTGGCCAGGCCGTTGACAAAGTTGTCGTAGACATCGATGTCGGTATTGCTGGCGGAGATGCCCGCGGACGTGACGAAGGCAATCCTGTACTCGGCGCCGGCGGGCAGGTTCGGCGTGACGACCGCAGCTCGAGCGGGCCCGAACCCGGCGAGCAAGAGCAGGAACAGGAAAAGGGCACCGGCCAGGCGCGTTGCCGGTTGGTGAGCAGGGAAATTCGCCATCGCTACGGCAACTCCTTTGTCGACACGTTGAGCACCCATTGCTGCCCCGATGCTAGCACCGTCCGCAGGTGCGGCACCATGCACCCCATGATTGTTTACGAACGTCATCGTCGCCAGCGCGAAACGCTGTACACCTGGCGGGCCAGTGGCACCGGTCCGACGCCCGGCTACCAGGCGCTGATGGCGCGCGTGGTGGCGCTGCGTGCCCTGATCGAGCACGAGGCCGAGGAGACCGAGCGGCTGGGCCACCTGAGCGACGCGGCCTACGAAGCCCTGCGCGGTGCCGGACTGCGGCGCATGTTGATGCCGCGCGCGCTGGGCGGTGCGGAACCGCAGTTCTCCGAGGCCATGCGCCTGGCCGAGGCCGTCGCGGCCTGCGACGGCTCCGCCGGCTGGTGCCTGATGGTGGCCGGCGTGCAGCACGGCACCTGCGGTTCCTTAATCGAAGAAGCTGGTTGCGCCGAGGTGTGGTCGGCGGGACTCGCGACCAATGCTGCCGGACAGGGTATTCCGCGCGGCGTCGCCCGCGCGGTGCCGGACGGCTACACGCGCGCCGGAAACGGGGACAGACCGCGGTTTCGGAGAAACCGCGGTCTGTCCCCGTTTGCCAGGACCGCGGGCTCATGACCCGGGGCCGTCGAGCGTCGCTTGTGGCGGCCGCCGAGGGTGGTCCGTGGGCGGCGCGGGGGGCGCCGTCCATGGAGAGGCATTCTAGGCGCACCGAGGCGCGCTTTTGTCCTAATCTTTACCCTCTGGACGGCATTCAGCGGAACAAACGTTCCAACAGGACGGGCGATGGTGGACCACGACAACTACGATCTGAAAATCATGGCGGAGCTGCAGCGCGACGGCCTGCTGTCGCTCGAGGCCCTGGCCGAGCGCGTGGGCCTCTCCAAGACGCCCTGCTGGCGACGCGTGTCGCGCCTGCGCGAGAGTGGCGCCATCGGCTCGACGGTGGCGCTGCTCGACCCCACGGCGCTGGGGCTGGAGACCATCGTGTTCGTGCACGTGAAGGTGGAGAAGCACGACTCGGATCTCTTCAAGCGCGTCGACCGTGCGCTGCGCGAACTGCCGGAGGTGATGGAGGCCTATCTCATGATGGGCGACGCCGACTACGTGCTGCGCGTCGCGGTGCCGAACGTCGCCGAGTTCGAGCGCTTCATGACCGACAAGCTGCATCGCATCGCCGGGATCAAGGAAACCAAGTCCAGTCCGGCGCTGCGCCAGGTGAAGTACACGACCGAGCTGCCGCTGCGCCCGCGGGTGAGCGAGGAGCGGCCGCGGCGCCGACGCCCGTAGGTCGGGTTTCGACCCGACATTCATTTCCAGGGCGCCGACCGAAAGGCAAACGGGGACAGACCACGGTTTCTCTGAAACCGTGGTCTGTCCCCGTTTGCCGCCCGCCTCAGCGCAGCTCCGGATGGGTCGCGACGAAATGCTTCAGCACGTCCGTCAGTTGCGCCACGCGCGCGCTGTCTCCGCCGCCGGCGGCGTGCATGATGTCGTCCAGGATCATGCGCTTGATCAGCCGATCGCCGTCGGGCGTCTCGACCAGGTAGGACGCCAGTTCGGCGGCGACGATGGGCGCGACGTGTTCGTGCTCGGCGATGGCGTCGATTTCTTCCGGGGTGAGGCGCAGGTACTCGATGCAGTCGCGCAGGGTGATCATGCCGCTCTCCCGCGGGTGGTGACACACCCATCCTGCCGCGAGGCATGGCCCCTTGCCCTTGATCCGTGTCATTCTCCGCGTCGACGCCGCGCCACGCGGCGTGGAAGGCCGAGGGGAGCGGTCCGTGTCAGCGCCCGTGCGCGCGCTCGTTGCCCATGCAGGAGGCCACCGCCCATGATTCTCAAAGACCAAGTCGCCCTCGTCACCGGCTCCACCAGCGGCATCGGCCTCGGCATCGCCGAGGCGCTGGCCGGCGCCGGCGCCCACGTGGTGCTGAACGGCTTCGCCGACGAGGCGCAGGTCAGCGCCCTCAAGGATCGCCTCGGCGCCCTGGCCGGTACACGCATCGAGTACGACGGCGCCGACATGCGCGACGCGAGCGCGGTGCGCGCGATGGTGAGCGGCGCCGTGGCGCGTCACGGACGCTTGGACATCCTGGTCAACAACGCCGGCATCCAGCACGTCGCCCCGGTCGAGGAGTTCCCGATCGACAAGTGGAACGACATCATCGCCATCAACCTCTCCTCCGCGTTTCATGCCAGCGCGGCGGCGATCCCGACGATGAAGGCGCGGCGCGCGGGGCGCATCGTCATGATGGCCTCGGCCCACGCGCTCGCGGCCTCACCGTTCAAGGCCGCCTACGTCGCCGCCAAGCACGGCATCGCCGGCCTGACCAAGACCATCGCGCTGGAACTGGCCGAGTTCGGCGTCACCTGCAACGCCATCTGCCCGGGTTACGTGCTGACGCCGCTGGTCGAGCGCCAGATCCCGGACACCGCCAAGGCCCGCGGCATCACCGAGGAAGAGGTCAAGCGCGACGTGCTGCTGGCCGCCCAGCCGACCAAGGACTTCGTTTCCATCGCCCAGGTGGCGAGCCTCGCCCTCTACCTGTGCCGCCCGGAGGCCTCGCAGATTACCGGCACCACGCTCTCCATCGACGGCGGCTGGACCGCCAAGTGAGGGCCGCGACCGGGGCCGCGCCGCGTGGCGCCGGGGCCGCACGGGACGAACTGTCGAGCGCGTCGCGAGTTTGCCTGGCGGGGCGTGTGGAGCGACCGCTCGCACGCCTTTATGGGCGGCCCGGTTTGGGGGCATACTTGCCTCTGCCGGGATGCTTCCGCCCGCCCGGTGCCCCCCTGGCATGCCGAGCCGCGAACGTGGCGGCCAGCCTGCCCGGCAGCGCGTCGATGGGCACGAATTCGATGGTTATCGCGTGACGATGAGTGTGAGCGACACAAGCGACGAAGCGCCCGCGGCGTCGGTATATCGGGATGACATCAAGGCCGCCAGCGCGGCCCTGCGCGCGATCATCGCCGAGACCGACGGCCCGATGCCGCCCTCCTGGGTGGTGGCCTTCCTGTTGCGCAACTGGCGCCGGCACCTGGTGCTGGTGCATCACGACAACGGTCCCGACAGCGCCGCCTGGGCGCGGGCGCTGGACTGCACGCGGCGCCTGCTGACGAGCATCGTGCCGACCGAGTCGCCCGAGAAACGCACGCAGCTCATCCGCGACCTGCCGCGGCTCGTGACCGATATCAAGATCGCCATCGACAAGGCACAGGTCGACCCGCTCGAGCGCGACAGCTTTCTCGACCAGCTCAGCCAGTTGCACATGAGCCTGCTGAAGCTGGACAAGCTCCCCCATAGGCCGGCGCAGGACTTCTCCGACACCATCACGATGGACGTGCGCGATCCCAAGTACCGCGCGCTGCTGGACAAGCTGGACGGCGCGGACAGCGTCGAACACATCGAGATGTGACCCACGGCGGCCGGCCTCGGCCGGCCGTTCTCGCGGCTCAGATCGCCGTGCGCGCGATCTCGCTCACCACCCGCTCCAGGTGCTTCAAGGTCCGGCAGGCCTCGACCGTGTCGGCGCAGGCGCCGAGCTTCTGCATCTCCGAATCGCCCGAATTCCAGAACGCGCGCGGCTCCGGGTTCAGCCAGATCACGCGGCGTGCGCGCTGGTGCATGCGGCGCAGCGCGCGCTCGCCGGCGTCGCCGTCGTTGGAGCGCGCGTCGCCGAGGATCAGGAGCGTGGTGCGCTGGTCGATGTCGGCCATGGTCAGCCGTTCGAGCTCGGCGAGCGCGCCGCCGTAATCGGTGGAGCCCATGCCGTAGGTGTTGATGGTCTCGGTCAGCGCTTCCTCCACCGGCTTCTCTTCGAAGAGGTGCGTGACCTCGCCCAGGTGGCTGGAGAAGGCGAAGGCGCGCACCTTGGGCAGCACCTCCGCGACGCTGTAGAGGAACAGCAGCAGGAAGCGCGCGACCTGTGCCACCGAGCCCGACACGTCGCACACCGCGATGACCTTGGGACGGTCGACCCGCACGCGCTTCCATACCGTGTCGAACATCAGTCCGTCGTACTCGATGTTGCGGCGGATGGTGCGACGTACGTCGAGCTGGCCGCGGCGCGAGACGTGGCGTCGACGTGAGTGCAGTGACACCAGGCGCTTGGCAAGCTTGCGCACCAGTTCCTGCATGACCTTGAAGTCGCGCATCTCGATGCGCGCGAGCGGCGTCTTTTGCAGGACCTCCTCGCGGAGCTTCGGCCAGGCGTTGGCGGTGTACATCAGCATCTGGCGGTCGACCATCTCGGCGACGCTCTCCACCAGGCGAGCCTTGGCTTCCTTGAGCCGCGCGCCGCGCGGGTCGTCGTCGTCGGCCTTGAGCAGGGCGTAGAGCAGGTCGTCCAGCGCCTCGATGCCCATGTCCTCCAGCACGCGGCGAATGTACATGCCGCGCTGGGTGAAGAGCCGGATGTTCTGCAGCTGCACGTTGCGCGCGGCGCTCGCCATGCTCTGCTGCAGGGCCGCCGTGTCGCCGCTCTCCAAGAGGCCGGCGAGTCCGCCTTCGCCACCGCCGCTGCCGGCCGCGCCCTGGCCGGACTGCGCCTCGTTGCCGTCGCCGCTGCCGTCGCTCGGCTCGCCGTCTCCGCTGCCGCCCGTGAGCTGCGCGTCCTCGAACACGAAGAAGCGCTCGAAGCAGTCGTCGAAACGCTGCTTGTCGTCGGGCGTCTTGGCCAGCACCTGGCCCAGCACTTCCTTGACCAGCGGCCGTCGCGCCCAGCCGACTAGATCCAGCGCCGCCGCGGCGTCGATGCTCTCGGCGGTCGAGACGCGCACGTCGCTCGCGCGCAGCGCCTTGATGAAGTTCGACAGCACCTGGGTCATGGCGTCGGGCTCAGCCCTTCTGCGCCTGGCGAATCAGCGTCGGCACCTCGGTGTCGACGTGCTCGATGTCGTCCTGGAACTTGAGCAGCACGTTCAGCGTGCTGCGCACCAGCGCCGGGTCGAGCTCTGCGGCGTGCAGCAGGAGCAGGGTGCGCGCCCAGTCGATGGTCTCGCTCACTGCCGGCACCTTCTTCAGATCCATGCCGCGCAGGCTCTGCACGAAGGCCACCAGCTGCGCGCGCAGGTCGGCCTCCAGCGCCGGCACGCGCGACTCGATGATGCGCTGTTCGAGACGCGCGTCGGGGAAGGGGATGTAGAGATGCAGGCAGCGGCGCTTCAACGCGTCGCCGATCTCGCGCGTGTTGTTCGAGGTCAGGAACACCACTGGCGGATGCTTGGCGCGGACGGTGCCGATCTCGGGGATGGAGATCTGGTAGTCCTGCAGCAGTTCCAGCAGGAAGGCCTCGAACTCCTGGTCGGACTTGTCGATTTCGTCGATCAGGAGCACCGCGCCTTTGGGCGCCCACAGCGCCTTCAAGAGCGGCCGCGGCTCGAGGAACTCCTCGTTGAAGAAGGTGTCGTCGAACTCGTGCAGGCGGGCGATGGATTCCTTGAGGCCTTGCGCGCCCGCCATCAGATCGCCGAGCTTCTCCTTCAGCACCTGGGTGTAGAGCAGCTGCTTGCCGTACTTCCACTCGTAGAGCGCCTTGGCTTCGTCCAGGCCCTCGTAGCACTGCAGGCGGATGAGCGGCTTGTCCAGCAGTCGCGCGGTGGCGTTGGCGAGTTCGGTCTTGCCGACGCCCGGAGGCCCCTCCACCAGCACCGGCTTGGCGAGCGCCTCGGCGATGAAGACCGCGGTCGCGATCGCGTCGCTCGCGATGTAGCCGGAGTCCTGAAAGCCGCGCTGGATCTTGGCGATGGCCGCGGCGGCGGTGTCGGTGGCAGTGGTCACGTGTGCATGTCCTTCGTAACGAGCGTTCAAGTATGGCGGGCGAGCCAGGCGAGCCGGCCGCGCAGTTTCTTCAGCCAGTCGGGCCCAAGCGGTTCGAAGCCGGCCAGGCGTTCGAGCAGCGGCAGCGGTGGTCGCGGTTCGGCCAGCAGCGTATGAAAGCTGGCCAGGCTGACCGCGTCGGGCGCGCGCTCGATCAACGTCAGGGCATCGCCGGACGCGACCTCACCGGCGTCCAGCACGCGGCAATACCAGCCGCAGCGGCCGGCCTGCTGCAGCCAGCGGGCGATGCCGTCCTCGCCGTAGCGTCGATCGATCTTCGCGCAGGGACTGCGCGGCTGGGTCACCTCCACCAGGGCGGCGCCGAGGCGGTAGACGTCCCCCAGGCAGACGCTGTTCTCATCCAGCCCGTCGAGCGCGACATTCTCGCCGATGGAGCCCGGCACCAGCAGTTCCCCGATAGCGGGGAAGCGCGCCGCGAGCAAGGCGTAGTGCGCGGCCGGGAACAGGTGCAGGGCCTTCAGCGGACCACCGTGCAGGCGGCGATCGGCCTGCTGGTCGCCCGCCAGGCCGTTCAGGCCGAGCAGGGCCGGGCCATGCAGCGCCTCCTTGACGATGGCACTGGGGCGGCCGCCGCCGAGCGGCCGCGGCGCGCCGGCGTAGAGGCCGAGCACGCGGGGTGCGGCGCGGGCGGGAGAGAGGTGAGAGGGCATGGCCCAGCATACCCGCTGGGCGGCGATCTGCGAAAATGCCCGCTTCATCAAGCAGACGAGGTCGGCATGGGTTTCCAGGCAGTGCTGTGGGATTTCGGTGGGGTGATCACCACTTCGCCCTTCGACAACTTCAATCGCTATGAGGCCGCCCACGGCCTGCCGGCGAACTTCATCCGCGGCGTCAACGCGCTCAATCACACCGACAACGCCTGGGCGAAGTTCGAATCGAGCCGCTGCACGGTCGAGGAGTTCGACGTGCTGTTCGCCGCCGAGACCCGCGCCGCGGGCCACGAGATCCGCGGCCGCGACGTCATCGGCCTCCTGGGCGGCGACGTGCGGCCACGCATGGTCAAGGTGCTCGAGCGCTGCAAGCAGGACTACCGCGTCGCCTGTCTGACCAACAACGCCAAGGCCGGACAGGGCACCGGCATGTCGAGCAGCGACGAGCAGGCCTCGCACGTGCGCGAGGTCATGCAGCTCTTCGACGTGGTGATCGAGTCCAGCAAGGAAGGGATCCGCAAGCCCGATCCGCGCATCTACCAGCTCGCCTGCGAGCGCGTCGGTGTCGCGCCCGAGGCCATCGTCTATCTCGATGATCTCGGCATCAACCTGAAACCGGCGCGCGAGCTCGGCATGACCACCATCAAGGTGATGAACGAACAGCAGGCGATCGACGACCTGGCGCGCATCCTGGGCATCGATTTCGGGGTGTAGGGCGTTCCCTGGCCTCGGCCGTTGCCCTGGGATCGAATGGCGGGTTGAAACCCGCCCTACAGATGCCTTCGCTGTAGGGCCGATTTCAATCGGCCATGCACGGCGGGATTCCTAGCCGCCCAGCGTTACGATCACCAGCGCCGCGCCGAGCAGCAGAACACCGCTCATCTCGAGCGGTGTCAGCTTCTCCCGGAACAGCTTGCGCGACACGAGGTAGGCGAAGAAGAGTTCCACGAGCGCGAGCGTGCGCACGTGGGCGATGGGTTCGATGGCCATCGCCGTGAACCAGCCGGCCGAGGCGCTCGCGCCCGCGCAGCCCACCACCAGCGAGGAACGCCAGGCGCGCAGCGTGGCGCCGACCACCGCCGGCGTGCGTGCGAGCAGCCAGCCGCCGAGCAGCATGGTCTGCACCGATTGCGCGAGCAGCAGGCCGAAGGCCGCGGCCATCACGAAGGGCGTGTCCGGCAGGGCCAGCGCCGCGCCGCGGTAGCCGACCGCCGAGAAGCCGAAGCAGGTGCCGCTCGCGAGCCCGCACAGCGCGGCGCGGCTGGTCCAGCCGCTCACCAGCGCGCGCAGCGGGCGCTCGCGATCGATGGGCGACATCAGCATCACGCCGAGCGTGCCGCACAGCGCGGCCGCGTAGGCGCCGGGGCCGATGGGGTCGGCGAGGAACAGCGCGCCGAAGAACGCCACCTGCAGCGCCTCGGTCTTGGCGTAGGCGAGCCCCAGCGTGAAGTTGCGTTCCTGCATGGCGCGCAGCAGGAAGGCCGTGCCGCCAATCTGGCTCACCGCGCCGAACAAGAGCCAGCCGGCGAACGCCGGGTTCGGCTGCGGCAGCGCGTGGCCGCCGACCAGCGCCACCGCCGCCAGCCAGGTGAGCGCGAAGGGCAGGCCGTAGAGAAAGCGCACGAGCGTCGCGCCGAGCGTGCCGAGGCTTGCCGTCAGGTGTTTCTGCGCCGCGTTGCGCACGGTCTGCGCGGCGGCCGCGAACAGCGTGATGGGGATCCAGAGATGTTCGGCGGGCATGGGCATGGGCGTGGGCTTCGGCGTCGCGCGGTGGCCGTCAGGGCACCGCGGTCATGAACAGGAACACCAGGAACAGGACCAGGTGCACGGCACCCTGCAGCACCGTGGCATGGCCACGCGACACGGTGATGCTGGCGATCAGGAGCGACAGCGCCAACAGCACGATGTCCTTGGATTCGAGGCCCAGTGTCAGCGGCAGTCGCAGCACGAGGCTCGTGGCGACCACGGCCGGAATGCTGAGACCGATGGTCGCGAGCGCCGAGCCCAAGGCCAGGTTGAAGCTGGTCTGCATGCGATTGCGCAGGGCGGCGCGCGCGGCGGCCCCGGTCTCGGGCAGGAGCACCAGCAGCGCGACCGCGACGCCGACCGCGGCCTGCGGCACGCCGGCCGCGTCGACCGCCTGCTCGATGCGTGGCGCGAGCACCTTGGCCAGCCCGACCACCGCCACCAGGCAGGCCAGCAGCAACGCGAAGCTCGCGAGCGTCGCGCCATTGCCCGGCCGCTCGGCATGCGCCTCGGGATCCTCGTCCAGCGGCAGGAAGTAATCGCGGTGACGCACCGTCTGCACGAACAGGAACACCGCGTAGAGCGCGAGCGAGACGATACCGGCGAACACCAACTGGGAGGTCGACAGCGTGGGACCCGGCGTGCTCGAGGTGAAGGACGGCAGGATCAGGGTCAGCGTGGCCAGGGTCGCGAGCACCGAGAGCCCCGGCGCGGTGCCTTCGACGCGAAAGTCGATGACGTGGTGACGCCAGGCGCCGAGCAGCAGGCACAGCCCGATCACACCGTTGACGATGATCATCACCGTCGCGAAGACCGTGTCGCGCGCGAGCGCGGCGGTCGACTCACCGCCGCTCAGCATGAGGGCGACGATCAGCGACACCTCGATGACGGTCACCGCGAGCGCGAGCACCAGCGTGCCGAGCGGCTCGCCGAGCCTGAGCGCGATGACCTCCGCATGATGCACGGCGACCAGCACGCTCGCGAACAGCGCGAGCACCACGCCGAGGCTCGCTGCCGCGCCGGGGGGTGCGCCCCACACCGCCGCGAGAACCGCGCAGGCGAGCAGCGGCACGAGCGCGTAGGGCGAACGCCACGAGAGCGTCGCGGGCGCGTTCACAGCGGCCGGCCCGCGAGCAGCCGCGCGAGTTCGTGACGATGGCAGTGGCGCTCGTCCTCCGCGCAGTGGCACATCACCGTCACCGCGCCGCGCGCGGCCAGGGTCTGCAACAGGCGGAGCGTCGATTTCTGGCCGTGGTTCTTGATCGTGCGGCAGCGCGCGTCCACCGGTCCGTCCTCGAAGAGTTCGTCGCGATAGGCGCGCGCGAACGCGCGCCAGGGCAGCGCGCCGTCCTGCCAGCGCCGCAGCAGCGTCTCGCTCGGACCGAGCGCCGGCAGCCAGACGTCATAGCGCGCGCGGGGCAGACCGCGGCCGCGAAAGCGCGTGGCGAGCACGCGCAGGCCGTCGGCGGGCGCGCGCTCGGTGTGTACCGACTTGGTGAGGATCACGCGGGCGCGTCCGGCGGCGCGTGGCACACGATGCACAGCTTGTTGCCGTCCGGGTCACGCAGGTAGGCGCCGAAATAGTCGGCGTGGTAGTGCGGGCGCAGTCCCGGCGCGCCCTCGTCGCTGCCGCCATGCGCGAGGCCTGCGCGCCAGGCGGCCTCCACCTCGGCGCGGGTCGCCGCGCTGAAGGCCACCATCTGGCCGTTGCCGCGGTCGTGGGGCTCGCCATCGAAGGGATGACCGATGAGGAACAGTGGCCGCACGCTGTCCGGCGTCTGCCAGCCGGCCCAGGGACGCGACTCGTCCCGGAAGCGCTGGGGAATGCCCAGCGCGTCGAGCACGGCCGCGTAGAAGGTGTGGGCGCGCGCGAAATCGCTGACGCCGACGAACACGTGGGAAAACATCGCGCACCTCGCGAGGTCGTGGTCGCGCCTGCGCCGCGACCCTGGGTCGGCAACGCGCGCCTCAGTCAGGCGCGCGCAGGAATTCGACGTAGAAGCGCGCCCCGGGGCGCGGCTGGACGTCATGCTTCATGGTGGGCTCGACCACGCCGTGGGTGGCGGGCGAGAGCAGCACTTCCTCCGGCGTCGGCTCGAGGATGCGATACAGCACCTCGCCTTCCACCACCACGATCCGTCCCCACACGCCCGGCTTGGTGTCGTGCGCGTGGGTGAGCGCCTTCGGCACCGTCTCGCAGGTGAAGTCGGGCGTGCGCTTGTAAGGTCTGACGTCTTCGGGCAGGTCGCGCATCGCCGCATTGTGCCCGGCGACGACGCGCCGTCAATGGTGGCGCGCTCAGTCGGGCAGACCGCCCAGCGCGGCGGCGGTGCGCGGCCGCGAGGCTTGCGCTAGCATGCCGCCGACCTGACCGACGCGGAGCCCGGAATGAAGATCGACACCCTGCTGGCGCCTGGCGCGCCGACCGCCATTGCCGCCACGGCACGCGAGTACGAAGCCCTGGGCTTCGACTGCCTGTGGACCTTCGAGGCCATGAGCGATGCCTTCATTCCGCTGGCCCACGCCGCCGCCGCGACCTCGCGCATCGACATCGGCACCAACATCGCGGTCGCCTTCGCCCGCTCGCCCTTCGCCATGGCGCAGATCGCCTGGGACCTGCAGCGCGATTCCGGCGGTCGCTTCCGTCTCGGCCTCGGCACCCAGGTGCGCGCGCACGTCGAGAAGCGCTTCTCCATGCCCTTCGACAAGCCGGCGGCGCGGGTCGCGGACTACATCCGCTGCGTGCGCGCGGTGTGGAACACCTTCCAGACCGGCGCGCGTCCGGACTACGAAGGGCCGTTCTACCGTTTCAAGCTGATCAACGCCTTCTTCAACGGCGGACCCATCGAGCATCCGCGCATCCCGATCTACCTGGCCGGCGTCAACACCGGCATGTGCCGCGTGGCGGGCGAGGTCGCCGACGGCTTCCACGTCCACCCGGTGAACACCGCCGATTACCTGCGCCAGGTGGTCCGGCCGGCCATCGAGGAGGGCACCCGGGCCGCCGGTCGCTCGATGGCCGACCTCGAACTCTACGCGCCGATCTTCATCATCACCGGCGAGACCCAGGCCGAGTTCGACCAGATGGAGCAGCTCGTGCGCCGGCAGATAGCGTTCTACGGCGCCACGCCGACCTACGCCAGCGTGTTCGAGCACCACGGCTACACCGAGCTCGGCCGCAAGCTCGGCGGGCTCCTGCGCGAGGGCAAGCTGGACGAGATGGGCGCGGCGATCCCGGCCGACCTGCTCGAGCAGATCGCGGTCATCGACCAGCCCGCCAACATCGGCACGCGCCTGCGCGAGCGTTACGACGGCGTGCTGGACCGGGTCGCGCTCTATCGCAGCATGGGCGGCGATGGCGAGTTCAACCGCTGGCGCGAGCTGGTGTCGGCCATCCATGCCTGAGAGTCCGCCCTCCGGCCACCGGGCCGGCGCGCGGGGGTGATCAACCGCGCGCGGCTTGACCTGGCTCAAGCCGCGCCCGTCGTCGTGGAGCAGAGTGGGCCATGGTCGACGCCGCCACGAGTCAAGCTTCGTTGTTCTCGCCCGAACTGATCGCGAAATACGATCTGGCCGGGCCTCGCTACACCTCCTACCCGACCGCCGCGCAGTTCAGCGACGGCTACACAGTCGCGGACTACACCGCCGCGGCGACGGCCAGCAATCGCGCCGGCGCGGAGCTCTCGCTCTACGTGCACATTCCGTTCTGCAGCACGGTGTGCTTCTACTGCGGCTGCAACAAGGTCATCACCAAGAACCGCGCGCACGCGGCCAACTACCTCATGCGTCTCGGCGAGGAGATCCGCCTGCAGGGCGAGCTCTACGACGACACGCGCGCGGTGCGCCAGATGCACTGGGGCGGCGGCACGCCGACCTTTCTCGATCACGCCCAGACCGAGCAGCTGATGGGGCTGCTGGAAGCGCACTTCCGCTGCGAGAGCGGGCCGGACAGCGAGTTCTCCATCGAGATCGATCCGCGCGCCTGCCAGCCCGGCACGCTCGGGCACCTGCGTTCGCTCGGCTTCAATCGCGTGAGCTTCGGCGTGCAGGACTTCGATCCCAAGGTGCAGGTGGCGGTGAACCGGCTGCAGAGCCAGGCCATCACCTTCGGCGCCATCCAGGAGGCGCGCGACCAGGGCTTCGGCTCGGTGAGCCTCGATCTCATCTACGGACTGCCGTGCCAGACCCGCGCCTCCTTCGCGCGCACGCTCTCCGAGGTCATCGCCATCCGGCCCGAGCGGCTGTCGGTGTTCAACTACGCGCACCTGCCGCACCTGTTCAAGAGCCAGAATCGCATCGACGCGTCGACCCTGCCGTCGCCGGCCGAGAAGCTCGCCATCCTCGACTACACCATCGAGGTGCTGGGGGTGGCCGGCTACCAGTACATCGGCATGGACCATTTCGCGCTGCCCCACGACGAGCTCGCGCGCGCGCAGCGCGCCGGCACCCTGCATCGCAACTTCCAGGGCTATTCCACCCACGCGGGCTGTGACCTGGTGGGGCTGGGCGTGAGCAGCATCGGCATGCTGGAAGGCAGCTATCACCAGAACCTGAAGACCCTGCCCGAGTACTACGCGGCATTGGACGATGGGCGCCTGCCGGTCACCCGCGGCGTGCTGCTGGATGACGACGATCGTCTGCGGCGGCACGTGATCATGCGCCTGGTATGCGCCCAGGATCTCGACATCGCCGCCACCGAGGCGCGCTTCGGCATCGACTTCCGCAGCTACTTCGCCGCGTCGCTGGCGCGGCTCGCCGGCATGGCCGAGGACGGGCTGGTCGAGATCCTGCCCGGTGTGATCCGCGTGCGTGACGCAGGACGCATGTTCCTGCGCCAGATCTGCATGTGTTTCGACCGCTATGTCGGCGCTGCCGAACAGGGCACACGTTTCTCACGCGCCATCTGAGGCTACACTGGCCGGCCCCGCGGCCTGGTTCGAGCGTGCGCATGCAGCCCCGTAATCTCCCTTCCGTCGACGACCGAGCGCTCCACCTGCCGCTGCAGCCCGTGGCCGAGGACATCTGGTCGCGCAAGTACTGCCTGCGCGCGGCCGACGGCAGCGCGCTGGATGCGTCGCCCGACGCGACCTTGGAGCGTGTCGCGACCGCGCTCGCGGTGGTGGAGGACGGCGCGGCGGCCCAGCGTCACTGGCGCGAGGAATTCCTGTGGGCGCTCAGGCAGGGCGCGCTGCCGGCCGGCCGCATCCTGGCCAATGCCGGCGCCGGGGCACACAAGCCCGCCACCTCGACCATCAACTGCACCGTGTCCGGCACCATCCACGATGCGATGGAGGACATCCTCGGCAAGCTCTACGAGGCCGGCCTCACGCTCAAGGCCGGCTGCGGCATCGGCTACGAATTCTCGACCCTCAGACCACGCGACGCCTTCGTCTCCGGGGCCGGTGCGCGCACCTCGGGTCCGCTGTCCTTCATGGGCATCTACGACCGCATGTGTCTCACCATCTCGTCCGCCGGGGGCCGGCGCGGCGCGCAGATGGCGACCTTCGACGTCGGACACCCCGACGTGCTCGAGTTCATTCGCGCCAAGCGCGAGGACGGCGTACTGCGCCAGTTCAATCTCTCGCTCCTGGTGACGCGCGAGTTCGTGGAGGCGGTGCAGGCCGATGCCGAGTGGGCGCTGGCCTTTCCGGCCGCCGAGCGCGAGTTCGAACTCGAAGGCCTGGACCCGGCCGATCCGGCACGGATCGTCTGGCGGCATTGGCCGACCACCGACGGCTACCGGGTCGATGCCGAGGGACGGGTTGCGTGCCGCGTCTATCGCCGACTGCCGGCGCGCGAGGTGTGGGACGCGGTGATGCGCGCGACCTACGACTACGCCGAACCCGGGTTCATCCTCATCGACCGCTACAACGAGATGAACAACAACTGGTTCTGCGAGAACATTCGCGCGACCAATCCCTGCGGCGAGCAGGGCCTGCCGCCCTACGGCGCCTGCCTGCTGGGCTCGATCAATCTCACCGGCTTCGTGCTCGCGCCGCTCGGCGCCGCGGCGCGCTTCGACTGGGACAAGTTCCGCCGCGTGGTGGCGGTGTTCACCCGCATGCTGGACAACGTGGTCGAACTGCACGGCCTGCCGCTCTCGCGCCAGCGCGAGGAGATCGCGCGCAAGCGCCGCCATGGCATGGGTTTCCTCGGGCTCGGTTCGACCCTGGCGCTGCTCGGTCTGCGCTACGGCTCGCCCGAGGCGGTGAAGCTCACCGAGGACATCACCCGCGAGCTCGCGCTGGTCGGCTGGCGCACCGGGCTCGAACTCGCGCGCGAGAAGGGCGCGGCGCCGATCATGGACGAAGAGTTCACCGTCACGCCGGCGATGCTGGCCGCGCGCCCTGAGATGGCGGCGGACGGCGTGCGGCCGGGCAGTGTCCTAAAGGGCCGCGTGCTGTGGGCGCGCTACAGTCGTTACATGCAGCAGGTGGCGAGCGTCGACCCGGAACTGGTCGAGGCCCTGTCGGCCGAGGGCGCGCGCTTCACCCATCACAGTTCCATCGCGCCCACCGGCACCATCGCGCTGTCGCTCGGCAACAACGCGAGCAACGGCATCGAGCCGAGCTTCGCCCAGCGCTACCTGCGCAACGTCATCACCAGCGGGCGCAAGACCAAGGAACAGGTCGAGGTCTGTTCCTACGAACTGCTCGCCTGGCGCGCGCTCGGGCACGGCCAGGGCGGCGAGGGTGTCGACGCGCTGCCGGCGTCCTTCGTCACGGCCGATGACATTTCACCTGCCGAGCACATTGGGATGCAGGCGGCGGCGCAGCGCTGGATCGATTCGTCCATCTCCAAGACCGTGAACGTGCCGTCCGACCTGCCGTTCGACGAGTTCAAGGACTTGTATCTCATGGCCTACGCCCAGGGCCTCAAGGGCTGCACCACCTTCCGCTTCAATCCGAGCGCCTTCCAGGGCGTGCTGGTGAAGCAGGCGGATCTCGCCCGCACCGTGTACCGCTTCACGCTCGCCGACGGCAGCGTGGTCGAGGCGCGCGGTGACGAAGAGCTCGACTACGAGGGTGAGCGCCATACCGCGGCCAATCTCTACGACGCGATCAAGGAGGGCTACTACGGTGTGTACTGAGGCATTGCGTGACTCGGAGAGCGGCCCATGGTGAAGAAGATCGAGCAGCCCATCACCGGCGTGGAAGTGGTGAAGGCCGGCGCGGGCGCGGCGGTGGAGGCCGGCGCCGAGATCATCCAGATGCACGAGAAGGTCGAACGGCCGGAGGTGCTGGTCGGCGCGACCTACAAGATCAAGACGCCGCTGTCGGCCCACGCGCTGTACGTGACCGTCAACGACATCGTGCTGAACGCGGGGACGTCCCACGAGCTGCGCCGACCCTTCGAGATCTTCATCAACTCGAAGAACATGGATCACTTCCAGTGGATCGTGGCGCTCACGCGCATCATCTCCGCGGTGTTCCGCAAGGGCGGCGACGTGACCTTCCTGGTGGACGAGATGCGCAGCGTGTTCGATCCGCGCGGCGGCTACTTCAAGAAGGGCGGGCGCTACACGCCGTCCCTGGTGGCGGAGATCGGCGACGTCATCGAGGCCCACCTGCGTTCCATCGGCCTGCTCGGGCCGGCGCGCGGCAAGGGCGGCGAGAGCGCGTCACCCGAGCCGAGCGCGACCGTCGCGGACGCGGCCGAGTCCAGCGGTATTCCGCACGATGCCCTGCACTGCAGCCACTGCTTCGCCAAGGCCGTCGTCGCGCTCGACAACTGCCTCACCTGCCTGAACTGCGGCGAGTCGAAGTGCGGGTGAGGTGACGGCTGTCGGGGTTCAAGCCGATATTCTGTTGTAGGTCGGGCTTCAGCCCGACATTCGGTTCCAGAGCCCTTATCGAGCACGGCGCGAATGTCGGACTGAAGTCCGACCTACACGCCTGGCTCGCAAGCCCTGTAGGTCGGGTTTCAACCCGACATTCCAATTCACCCGGCCTGGCTTACAGCCCCGCGATCTGCGGCAGGTTGGCGAATGCCGGGTCGTCCATGAACGAGATCTGATCGCTGAGCAGCTTGCGCATCTCCTCGACCTCGCGATAGAGCTGGTTGGCCGAGGCGAGCTTGGCCTCGAACTGCTTCTTCGCTTCCTGCAACTGGGCCTTCTGCCGGCTGATCTTGTTGGCGAGCCCGATGAGCTTCTTGTAGTAGCCGCGCAGCAGCTGTTCCTTGGCGCCGTACTCGCTGGCGTAGGTCTCGCGGATCAGCGCCTCGCGCCGCGCGAGTTCCTGTTCGTTGTCCTCGCGCATGCGCGCGAGCCGCGTCTGGTACTCGATGGCCGCGAGCGTGGTCTGGTTCTCCACCGCCTTGGCGATCTCGCCGCGCAGCCGGCCCTCCATCTCGGCCATCAGCTGGCCGATGGCGTCGCGCGGCGCGCGCTCCCTGGCGCCGGTCGCAGCGAGGTCGTCGCGATCCATCTCGGCGACCGGCGCGACGTAGGCCGCCGGCGTTGGCGCCGACGCCGGCGTCGCGAGGCTGTCGTGCTCGTCCTCCAGCGATTCGATGATCTCGGCCAGGGAGCGTCCCGTGGCCGTATCGGCAAAAGTCTCGACAGGCGTCGTGTCGTGCATGGCTCGTTCAGCCTCCGCGTAGGTCGATAGCCCAGCAATCTTGTTGAGGGTGTTTTCCAGCGGGTCGATGGGTCGGCCCGCCAGGCTGTTGGGATCCGCCGACGGCAGGGTCATCTCCGCGCCGGGGAAGTGGAGGACGGTGGCCTGGGTCGCATCGGCCTGTGGCAGGGCCACCAGGGCTTCCGGCAGGCGCGCGGCCACGGCCGCGATCGGCTCGCCCAAGTGGGCGACGGCGAAGCCGCGCTCTGCGAGCAGGAAGGCGCCGATGGCCGCCTGGTCGACCGCGTCGGCGCACACCACGTAACGAAAGTCCTTGCGCAGCCGGTTGCTCTGCAGGCGCAGCATGTTTACCGGGATGTTCTCGCTGCCGGCGAAGCCGCCGTTGGCGTGCTCCTCGGGATAGCGCACGTCGAGCCACACCGCGCCGTCGGCGACGCGCGCCGCGGCGGCCTCGTAGCCCAGCGGCTCCAGCACGTGCGACAGGATCAGGTCGTCGAAGTCACGCTTCGGCAGTCGCATCAGCCGGCCGTCGGAGAGCATGGTGACGGTGGCGTTGCGCGGTGCGTTGGCGATAAGCGCCTCTTCGCCGAAGGCCGAGCCCGGCCCCAGGTCGGCCAGGTGGATCTGGCCGCGGCCGCCGACGATGGCGCGCGACACCTCGCAGTAGCCGCGCTCGATCACGTAGTAGTAGTCGCCGGGGGAGCCCTGCTGCACCACCACCTCGTCGGCCTTCAGTTCGAGCTGTTCCATGCGCGCGAACACGCGCTGGATGCTGGTCGCCGGCAGGGTCGAGAAGAGCTCCGACTGCAGCATGCGGATCATCCAGTTGGACGAACGCGCGGTGGCTATCTCTGCGACCTCCAGTTCCTCACTGTCGGTCACGCCCTCGGCCTCGGCTTCGGTCACCAGGCGATCGAGCAGGCCCGCCGGCAGGACCACCACGCGCGCCGCGTCCACTGCGCGCACGCTATAGCGCTTGCGCCCGCTCGAATCCAGCGCGCGCAGCGCGGCCTTGTTGGTCGCGGAGAGGATGCGGTTGATCTTGCCGTGGTAGATGAGTTCCACCGTGCCGGAGAGCAGGTAGTAGACGAGGTCGTCCTCGAAGCCTTGCGCGTAGATCAGGGCCCCGCGCTCGTAGTGGCGCACCTCGGCCTGGCTGACCGCCTGGTCCTGCAGGTGGCGTGGCAGGCGCTGGAGCGGGATGAAAGCGCGGATATGAGCGTCGGCGTCCATGGTTCGGCCCCGGAGTCGATCCGGCAAACCTCGCCAGATCCGTTAGTTACGGCGCATAACTTAATTTATTTATGAGGAGAGGGGAAGGGTGGCGGAGAGCCGCCCGGGCGGGGGAGTGGTGGAAGGCCCGGGCGACGCGGCGGTGGGCGCCGCTCAGTCCGGGTAGTGGGCCGGCCGCTTGGCGAGGAAGGCGTCGATGCCCTCTTCGAAGAAGCCCGCGCTCGCGCACAGGATCTGGCCGCGATCCTCGAGCGCGATGGCGGCATCGAGGCTCGGCGCGTCGATCGACAGGTTCAAGCCCTCCTTGGTCAGCCTGAGCCCCATGGGCGAGGTCTTCAGCATGTCTTCGGCAAAGCCGCGGCCGGTGGCCTCGAGCGACTCCCAGGGCACCACCGCCGACACCAGGCCCAGGCGCTCGGCGCGCTCCGCGGTGAGGAAGCGACCGGTCATCATCAGTTCCGCCGCCACCGAGGGGCCGACCGCGCGCGGCAGGAAGTAACTGATGCCGACGTCGCAGCCCGTGAGGCCGATCTTCACCATCGCCACGTTCATCTTGCAGTCGGGGGTGACAATCTTGACGTCGGATGCGAGCAGGAAGGCGAAGCCGCCGCCGGTCGCCGGCCCGTGGGCCAGGCAGATGATCGGCTGCGGGCAGCGACGCATGCGCTGGTAGACCTCGGCCACCTGGCGCTGGAAACGCATGCCGACCACCGGGCCCGCGCTCACGCCGCCGGCCTCGTGCAGGTCGTAGCCGGCGCACAGCCCGCGGCCGGCGCCGCGCAGCATCACCACCCGCACCTCGTGGTTGAACTGCAGGCCGCCGAAGTAGTGCTGCAGTTCGTCGCACATCTGCGGCGTGATGGCATTGATGCGGGTCGGCCGGTTGAGCGTCAGCCAGTCCAGCGCGCCCTCGTGTTCGACGGTGATGGTTTCGTAGTGCATGTGTACTCTCCCTCGGAGCCGGCATTGTAGGTCGGACTTCAGTCCGACATTCATCTAGCGCCGCTCTACGCTCTGAAATCGAATGTCGCACTGAAGTGCGACCTACAGTCCGACCTACACTCGGAGCAAGAACCCCTTCAGGTACTCGCCTTCGGGGAAGGCCAGCGCCACCGGGTGATCAGGCGTCGCGTGCAGCTGGCGCAGCAGCTGCGCGTCCACGCCCGCGTCCTGCGCGGCGCCGGCGACGATCTTGCGGAAGAGCTCCGCGCTCACGCCGCCGGAGCACGAGAAAGTCGCGAGCAGGCCGCCGGGGCGCAACAGCTTGAGCGCGAGCAGGTTGATGTCCTTGTAGCCGCGCGCGGCGCGTTCGGCGGTGGCGGCGGTGGGCGCGAACTTCGGCGGGTCGAGCACGATCAGGTCGAACTGGCGGCCCTGGTCGCGCAGGCGGCGCAGATGCTTGAACACGTCGTCCTCGGTCGGCGTGCAACGCGCGGCCGGCAGCTCGTTCAGCGCGAGGTGACGTTCGAGCTGAGCCAGCGCTGCTGCCGAGCTGTCCAGCGAGGTCACGTGGCGCGCGCCGCCCGCCAGCGCGGCCAGCGTGAAGCCGCCGCTGTAGCAGAACGCGTCCAGCACCTCGGCATCGGCCGCCAGGCTGCCGACCAGCGCGCGGTTCTCGCGCTGGTCGAGGTAATGCCCGGTCTTGTGCCCGTGCGCGAGATCGATTTCCAGTTGCAGGCCGTTCTCCACGCAGCGCACGTGGGTGTCGGACAGCGCGCCGCGGAGTGGACCACTCGCCGGCGGCAGGCCCTCCACCTCCAGCACGTCGCTGTCCGAGCGCTCGTAGAGCGCACGCGCGCCGGTCTCTCGCATCAGCGTGTCGGCCAGCGTGTCGCGCCAGCGCCGCGCGCCGGCGCTGGTGGTCTGCAGCACCAGCACGTCGGCGTAGCGGTCCACCACCACGCCGGGCAGACCGTCGGATTCGCCGTGCACCAGCCGCACCGCGCCGTCGGCGGCGGTCGGCACGAGCCGCGCGCGGAGCGCCAGCGCCGCGCGAATGCGCCGCGCGAAGAAGTCCGCGTCGATGGCCTCGTCGGCCGCGAAGCTCCACGCCCGCACGCGGATGTTGGACTGCGGGCTCCAGGCGCCGATGCCGAGCGCGCGTCCGTCGTGGGCTTCGAGCGCGACGGTGTCGCCGCTGCCGGGCTCGCCACGCACTTTGTCGATGGCGCCCGAGAACACCCAGGGATGGCGACGCAGCAGCGAGCGCTCGCGGTCGCGCTTCAAGATGACTTTGATCATGGCCGATGGAATGCGGTGACGAGGGGCGCCATGGTAACCGTTCGCGCGGGCGGGCGGCGGTGGCGCGCTGAAGTCGCAAAGTGGACACACCCCGCGCGGGGTCTGTCCCGTCGGCGTTGGGTTAGGATCGGCAGCGGGCGCCGGGCCCGAGAGCGGAGAAGAACATGCCACGCAACCAGTTCGACCTGAGCGGCAAGATTGCCGTCGTCGCCGGCGCGAGCCGCGGCATCGGCCAGGAGATCGCCAAGATCCTCGGCGAGTACGGCGCCTACGTGATCGCGCTGAGCCGCGGCGCCGACGGCTGCGCGGAGACCCTGGCGGCCATCGAGGCCCTGGGCGGCAAGGGCGAGATGCGCGCCTGCCACATCGGTCGCGTCGAACACATCGAGGCCTTCTACCGCTGGCTGGACGAGACCCATGGGCGCATCGACATCCTGGTCAACAACGCTGCCGCCAATCCCTACTACGGGCACATCCTCGACACCGACGTCGCGTCCTTCGACAAGACGCTGGAGGTGAACCTGCGCGGCTACTTCTTCATGGCGGTGAACGCCGGCCGGCGCATGCGCGACCAGGGCCGCGGCGGCGCCATCGTCAACGTCGCCTCGGCCAACGGCCTGTCGCCCGGCGACAAGCAGGGCGTGTACTCGATCACCAAGGCCGGCATCATCAACATGGGCAAGGCGCTCGCCCGCGAGTGCGGCCGCTACAACATCCGCGTGAACTCGCTGGTGCCGGGCCTGACCCGCACCAAGTTCGCGATGGCCCTGCACGACGACGAGGAGTTCATGGCCAAGATGATGCCGCACACGCCGCTCGGTCGCGGCGCGACGCCGGACGAGATGGCCGCGGCCGTGCTCTACCTGGTGTCCGACGCCGCGTCCTATACCACCGGCAGCTCGATCGTGGTCGACGGCGGCTATCTCGCCTGACGGAAAGAAGGATCGGGGCCATGGCAGCGGACAATCTCGCCATCGTGTTTCGCGGCAAGCTGGTCGAAGGCGCGGCGCTCGCGCAGGTGAAGGCCAACTTCGCGCGGCTGTTCAACGCCGACGCGGCGCGCGTCGAGCAGATGTTCGCCGGCCAGGCCGTGATGATCAAAAAGGGCCTGGACGCGGCCGGCGCCGAGAAGTATCGGCAGGCGCTGGAGAAGGCCGGCGCGCTGGTGGAGATCCTGGATCTCACGGCCAGCGCACAGCCCGTGGCCAGACCGGCGGCGCCCGCGTCATCGCCCGCGCCCGCCGCAACTCCAGCCGCCGCGCCGGCCGCGAGCGCTTCTCCACCACCAACGGCGAGCGCGAACCGCGCGAACGATCCGGCCCTGGCCCGCGCAGCGCCCCCCGCGGCGCTGCGCGGCACGCCGCAGGCGCTCGAGTCCTCGCTCGCCGAGCCCGGCGTGGTGCTGGTCGAGGCGCAACACGTGGCCGCGCCGGACATCGCGACCGATCACCTGAGCGTGGCCGCGGTCGGCGAGCGCCTGGTCGACTACACGCCGCCGCCCCCGCTGGCCTACGACCTGTCCGGGCTCAGCCTGGACGCGCCCGGTGTGACCCTGTCCGACGCGCGGCCGGCGCCGCCGCCCGAGTTCGATCTCTCCGGTTTGTCGCTGGACGACACACCGCGCTGACCTGCACCGCGCGCCGCCCGTAGGGGCGGTCGCTTCAGCGGTTCTGTGGTTCAATACCGGGCCCGGCCCACGGGGCGCCCCCAAAGCATCCGATCGAACCGACATGAGCCTGCTCCTCAACCCGCGCGACCTCGATTTCAATCTCTACGAACTGCTGGATGCCGAAGCCCTGCTGCGCACGCCGCGCTACGCGGAGCACGATCGCGCGGTGTTCGACGCGGTGATCGAGGCGGCGCGGGTGCTGGCCGAAGAGAAGTTCGCGCCCTTCGCCGCCAAGCTCGACGCCAACGAGCCGACCTTCGACGGCGAGCGCGTGCACTGCATCCCGGAACTTCAGGAGGCGCTGGACGCGCTGGTCGCCGGCGGCTTCATGGGCATCGCGGCCGAGGCCGAGGACGGCGGCATGCAGCTGCCCTGGGTCATCTGCCAGGCGGTCGCCGCCTGGTTCGGCGCGGCCGACGTCTCGGCCGACGCCTACCGCCTGCTCGCGCAGGGCGTGATCAACCTGCTGACCGAGTTCGGCAGCGACGAGCAGAAGGCACGCTACCTGCGGCCGCTGATCGAAGGCCGCTTCTTCGGCACCATGTGCCTGTCCGAGCCGCAGGCCGGCTCGTCCCTGTCCGACATCCAGCTGCGCGCCGAGCCGAGCGAGCACGGCTGGTATTCGATCAAGGGCACCAAGATGTGGATCTCGGGCGGCGAGCACTCGCTGTCCGAGAACATCGTGCACATGGTGCTGGCGAAGATTCCCGGCGGCCCGCCGGGCGTGAAGGGCATCTCGCTGTTCGTGGTACCGAAGTTCCGCGTGGAGGACGACGGCAGCCTGGGCGCGCACAACAACGTGCAGCTCATGGGCTTGAATCACAAGATGGGTTTCCGCGGCACCACCAACACGGTGCTGTCCTTCGGCGAGAAGGGCGAGTGCCGCGGCTGGCTGGTGGGGCCGATGCACCAAGGCCTGTTCTGCATGTTCCGCATGATGAACGAGATGCGCATCGGCGTGGGCCTGTGCGCGACGGTGCTGGGCTACACCGCCTACCTGCATTCGCTGAAGTACGCGCGCGAGCGCCCCCAGGGCCGCCATCCGCAGGAGAAGAATCCGCAGGCGCCGCAGGTGCCGATCATCCAGCACGCCGACATCAAGCGCCTGCTGCTCGCGCAGAAGGCCGCGGCCGAGGGCGCCTTCGCGCTGGTCATGCACTGCGCGTGGCTGATCGACCAGCAGCGCACCCTGACCGACGCGGCCGAGAAGCAGCACGTCTCGCGCCTGCTCGACATCCTGACGCCGATCGCCAAGTCCTGGCCGTCGGAGTTCTGCCTCGAGGGCAACAAGCACGCCATCCAGATCCTCGGCGGCTACGGCTACACCCGCGAGTTTCCGCTCGAGCGCCTGTATCGCGACGGTCGGCTGAACCCGATACACGAGGGCACCCATGGCATCCAGGCACTGGATCTCCTCGGGCGCAAGGTCAGCCTGGAAGGCGGCGCGGTGCTGGATGCGCTTCTGATCGAATACCGCCGGACCCTGGCCGAGGCCGCGCCGGTCGCGGCGCTGTCCGAGTACCGTGCGGCCCTGACCGCCGCCATCGCGGAGATCACCGACGCCACTGCCGCGCTGACCGCGCTCAGGGACAGCGGCGAGGTGAACCTCGCGCTCGCCAATGCCACGCCCTATCTCGATGCCTTCGGCCACGTCGTGCTGGGCTGGATGTGGCTGCGCCAGGCCCTGGTCGCGCAGCGCGCGCTCGGCACCGCCACCGGCAGCGACCTCGACTTCTACCGCGGCAAGCTCTCCGCCTGCCGTTACTTCTACCGTTACGAACTGCCCAAGGTGGCCGAGCGCTGTGCGTTGCTGAAGAGCTTCGACGACACCTGCCTCGCCGCCGACGAGCAGTGGTTCTGAAGCAGGATCCCGTCATGAGCCAGCAGCCGTCTTCCAGCCAGACCTACGACCAGGCACGCGCCGCCTTCCAGTGGGCGCCCCCCGCGCAGTTCAACTTCGCGCGCGACGTCATCGACCAGTGGGCAATGAAGGATCCCGCCAAGCTCGCGATCTGGTGGGTGGACGATCACGGTCACGAACAGAAGCGCACCTTCGCCGAGGTGCGCGATCGCTCCTGCATGCTGGCCAACGCGCTCAGCGCCGCGGGCGTCAAGCGCGGCGACACCATCGTGCTGATGCTCGGGCGCAACCTCGAATGGTGGGAAATCGTCACCGCCGGTATCCGCATGGGCGTGGTGCTGTCGCCGGGCACCACCCAGTTGTCGCCCAAGGACATTGCCTACCGCATGAACGCGGCCAAGGCGGTGGCCTTCATCACCGACGCGGCCAACGCCGCCAAGCTCGATGAAGTCGCGGACCAGTGCCCGACGCTCCGCGCGCGCATCCTGGTGGATGGCCGACGCGACGGCTGGACGAGCTATGCCGACCTCATGCAGGGCGCGTCCAAGGACTTCACCGCGGCCGACACCGCGTTCACCGAGGACGCGCTGTGCTACTTCACGTCCGGCACCACCGGCTACCCGAAGATGACCATGCATGGTCACGGCTACGGCCTCGCGCACCAGATCACCGGGCGCTTCTGGCTCGATCTCACGCCTGACGACCTGCACTGGAACATCAGCGACACCGGCTGGGCCAAGGCCGCCTACAGCTCCTACTTCGGCCCGTGGAACATGGGCGCGACGCTGTTCGTGCATCACTCGCCGGTGTTCGATCCAAAGAAGACGCTGGATCTGCTCTCGACCTATCCCATCACCACGCTGTGCGGCGCGCCGACCGTGTATCGCATGGTGGTGCTGCAGGATCTCTCGCAGTATCGCTTTCCCCACCTGCGCCACTGCGTCGGCGCGGGCGAGCCGCTCAACCCCGAGGTCATCGAGACCTGGCAGCGCGCCACCGGCCTCGTGATCCGCGACGGCTACGGCCAGACCGAAACAGTGCTGGTGTGCGGCAACCATCCGTCCATCGAGCCGCGCTTCGGCTCCATGGGCAAGCCCATGCCGGGCATCGAGATGGCGATCATCGACGAGCAGGGCCAGCCGCTGCCGCCCGACCAGGAGGGTGACATCGCGATCCGCGTGAAGCCGCGGCGCGCGCCGGGCCTCTTTACCGACTATCGCGGCGATCCGGACCGCTACAACGCCTGCTTCCTCGGCGACTGGTACCTGACCGGTGACCGCGGCACGGTCGACGCCGATGGTTACTTCTGGTTCGTCGGCCGCGCCGACGACGTGATCCTCTCGGCCGGCTATCGCATCGGACCGTTCGAGGTCGAGAGCGCGCTGATCGAACACCCGGCGGTCGCGGAGTCCGCGGTGGTGGCGAGTCCCGACGCGCTGCGCGGCGACGTGGTCAAGGCCTTCGTCGTGCTCGCGCCCGGCTACACCGGCAGCGACGCGCTGGTGGTCGAGCTGCAGGAGCACGTGAAACGCGTCACCGCGCCCTACAAGTACCCGCGGCGCATCGAGTTCGTCGAGAGCCTGCCGAAGACCGTGAGCGGCAAGATTCGCCGCGTGGAGCTCCGCCAGCGGGAGGCGGGGACGGGTTGAAGCTGCGCCGCCCCGTAGGTCGGACTTCAGTCCGACATTGTCTGCCAGAGTTTGAACATCGACCTCTTGGTGGGCGCAGGGTCATGAATGTCGGACTGAAGTCCGACCTACAGGGCGGGTGGGCTCGATGCTGACCGCCGCGCCCGAAGACGTCGACGACGCCACGCGGCGCGCGGCGATGGTCATGATCATGCTGAGCTCGGTGGCGACGGCGATGATGCTCTCCACCGTGCACGTTGCCCTGCCGGGCATCGCGCGCTCGCTGCACGTCGATGCGGTCACGCTGTCCTGGGTGCCGATGGCCTACCTGCTGGCGAGCGCGTCCTGCGTGCTGGCCTTCGCGCGCCTGGCGGACATGTACGGGCGCCGGCGACTGTTCCTGATCGGCACGGTCGGCGTGGTGGTCGCCTCGCTGATCGCCGCCGGCGCCATCAACACGCCCATGCTGCTCGCCGCGCGCGTGCTGCAGGGCGCTTCGGCGGCCGGCCTGTTCGCCACGCAGATCGCGATCGTGTCCTCGGTGTATTCAGCGGCGCAGCGCGGCGCGGCCATCGGTGCGACCATCTCGGCGGTGTACGTCGGCCTGTCCCTCGGACCCGTGGTGGGCGGACAGCTGATCGAGTGGGCCTCGTGGCGTGCCGCTTTCCTCCCCCACCTGCCGCTGACGCTCGTCGCCCTGTGGCTGGGGCTCGCGCGCATGCGCTTCGAGTGGCGCGAGGAGCGGCCCGGCGCCTTCGACATCGGCGGCGCGCTGCTCTACGCCTGTTCGATGATCGCGCTCATGGTCGGTCTCTCGCGCCTGCCCGCGCTGAACGGTGCGCTGCTCGCGCTGCTCGGCGCTGGACTGCTGTGGCTCTTCTTTCGCCACGAGCACGGTCGACCCGACGCGCTGTTCGACGTGGAGCTCTTCTACACCAACCGCGTGTTCACGCTGTCCTGTCTCGCCTCGCTCGTGATGTACACCGCGACCTTCGCCAACGTCATGCTGGTGAGTCTTTATCTCCAGTACCTGAAGGACGTGCCACCGTCGCGGGCCGGGCTCATCATGATGACCCAGCCGCTGGTGATGGCGGTGTTCTCGCCGCTCGCCGGCAAGCTGTCGGACCGCATCGAACCGCGCGTGATCGCGTCCATCGGCATGGGCGTCACCGCGCTCGGACTCGCCGGCTTCGCCTTCCTGCGCGCGGATTCACCTCTCGGTCTCACGGTCGCCTGCCTCGGCGTGTGCGGCTTCGGCTTCAGTCTCTTCAGCTCACCCAACGTCAACGCCATCATGGGCGCGGTCGACAGGAGCGCGTATTCCCGCGCCTCCGGCGCGATGTCGGTGATGCGCGTGATGGGCCAGCTGACCAGCATGGCGCTGGTCGCGGTGCTGATGGCGCTGTGGCTCGGGCCGGTGACCATCGAACCGAGCGTCTATCCGCAGCTCGCGCGCGCCATCGACGGCTGCTTCGCGGTCGCGGCGGTGCTGTGCACGCTCGGCATCGCGCTGTCCCTGTCCCGCGGCCGCATGCACGCGGCGCGGTGAACGCGACCGCCGGTCTCCACCGGCGGCTGTGGCTGCCGCTCTACCTGCCCGCGCTGCTGCTCGGCGTGCCCGCGCAGGCGGGCTTCGTGCTGCTGCCGCTCGCGGTCCTCGATCGAGGCGCGGGCGCGGCGGCAGCGGCGGCGGTGGTCGGTCTGCGCGGCCTCGGCATGATGGCGCTCGACATCCCCGCCGGCATGCTCGCCGCGCGTTACGGCGAACGCGCGGTGATGAGCGTGGCGGTCGCCCTGCTGGCGCTGTCCTTCGTCGGCTACGGGCTCGCGGAGGACGTCGGCTGGTTCTATCTGGTCGCCTTCCTGAACGGCGCCGGCAGCAGCACCTTCCTGGTCGGACGACTCAGCTACGTCTCGGCCTACTGCGCGGCGGGCGAGCGCGGCCGCGCGATCTCGATGATCGCCGCCACTGTGCGCGCGGCCGCGCTGCTCGGGCCGCTGGCCGGGGGCGCCGCGGCCCACGCCTTCGGCTACCAGGCGACCTTTCTCGGCGCCGCGCTGTGCATGCTGGTCGGGCTGGTGTGCGTGTTCCTCTTCACCACCGGCGGCGCGCAGGGCGAGCGCGCGCTTGGCTGGCGCGGCGTGCCGCGGCTCGCGTGGGAACAGCGCCGCGTGTTCGCCACCTACGGGGTGGCGGCCGTGTGCTTCATGCTGATGCGCGAGGCGCGCAGCGTGCTGCTGCCGCTGATCGGCGCCTCGCTGCACCTGGACGCGCGCGCCATCGGCGGCATCGTCTCGGCATCGGCCCTGGTCGACGTGGCCTGCACCTATCCGGCGGGCGTGATCATGGACAGGCATGGCCGGCGCGCGACGGCGGTGCCGAGTTCGCTCCTCTTCGTCGTGAGCCTGGTCGCGCTGGCCTGTACCAGCGGCTACTACAGCCTGCTCGCCGCGGCGCTGCTCGCGGGGCTCGCCAACGGGCTCTCCTCCGGCATCGTCATGACGCTCGGCACCGATCTCGCGCCGCCCGAGCGGCGTGGTGAATTCTTAGGCGTGTGGCGCCTGCTGACCGACGCCGGCAGCGTGCTCGGGCCGATGGCGATCAGCGCGGTGGTGACGGTCGCGCCGCTGGCGCTGGCGACGCTCGCGGTCGCGGGCTTGGGGGGACTGGGGAGCTGGGTCGTGTATCGCTACGTGCGGGAGACGCTTACGGACGTGTAGGTCGGACTTCAGTCCGACATTCCTTTCGGAGCCCCGATGAGCGCCCTGGAATCGAATGGCGGGTTGAAACCCGCCCTACACTCGAATGTCGGACTGAAGTTCGACCTACGGGCCTCTCTTCCGAGCCGCCGTCACGCTTCGACGTTGTGCCGCCTGCCACCGCGAAAGAACATACGCCGCGCCGCCGCATTCCGGCCCGCGAGGCGGTGACGCAGGGTGTCGAGCACCAATGCCTGCACCTCCATCATCTCGATGCC
The DNA here is from genome assembly GCA_019747795.1 of Gammaproteobacteria bacterium. Taxonomy (GTDB): domain Bacteria; phylum Pseudomonadota; class Gammaproteobacteria; genus JADJYF01. Next base: position 30,059 of record JAIEQK010000035.1, read on the forward strand.
GCCCAGGTCGTCGAGCCGCACCCAGCGCAGGTCCTCAAGTTCACCGTCGCCGCCGAGTTCGCCACTGAAGAGATCCGCGTGCGCGGCGAAGAAGCGCGCGTGGTAGCGGATGGGCTGGTGGCTCGGCGTGATCGCGCGTCCGAGAAAGTCGAGCGCGCCGAGGTCGGGCGCCAGCGCGGCATCGCGAAAGCGCGCCCAGGTGTCGTGACGGACGCGCCCCACGGTGCCCGGCACGCCGAGCATCAGGCCCGCTTCCTCCGACGCTTCGCGCACCGCCGCCATGGCGAGCGCGGTGGCCTTGCTGGTGGACGAGGCGACCCCGAGCTGCGGCACGATGTGCTCGGCCAGCGCGCGGGCCGGCCGCGCGTGATAGTCGCCGCGCTCGAGGCCGCCGCCGGGAAACACGTAGACGCCGGGCTTGAAGCGCGCCTTCTGGCCGCGCCGGCCCATCAGGACTTCGTGGTGGGTGGGGCGCTGGCGGTGGATCACCAGGCTGGCAGCGTCGCGCGGGCGGACCGGTGGCATGGGTAAGGACTCTCCTGGACTGCACCGGAATCTACCACGCCGACGCGCGCTGGGCAGGGCGGCGAGGGCACGCTTATACTGCAGGCCCGATGTCGCCCGCGCCCGCCTCGCCGTGAACCTCCGCCGCTCGCTTCGCCAACTGCTGCTGGGCGTGTGGGTGTGCCTGTGCGCCGCGTTGCCGGCCGCGGCCGCGCCCGATCTGAACCTGCTGGCCGGCGCCAGCGCGGCGGACACGACGGCCGCGGCGCCGGTCCTGCCCGATCCGCTCAAGCTCGAACCGGACTGGTGGAATTACTTCGTGGTCGGCGACGACCCGGGCAACAAGCGCCTGGACGAACGCTACGCCGCCTTCATCAAGCAACTCGACAAGCTCATCGCGCCCCTCGCCGGCGAGACGCGCTCGGAGCTCGACCAGCTGCGCGCCAGCATCGAGCGGCACTTCGGGCGCTACAAGCGCACGCTCGCGACGCCGCCACCGCCGCCGCCACCGCCGCCCGCGGTGAAGGATGCCTACCCACTGGACGACGTGCTCGAGCTCGGCCGCGAAGCCGAGCAGCTGAAGCGTGCGGCAGATCTCGAAGCCCAGGAGATCACGCTGATCGAGCGCTCGCTCACGCTCGGCCGCGACGAGCAGGACGCCGCCAAGCTGCGCTACCGCGACCTCCCACCCGACACGCCGGAGCGCCTGGTGGAGGGTGTGCGCCTGGTGCGCGATCGCCTGCGCATCGAGACTCTGAACCAGGAGCTGCGCTGGCGTCGCGCGCACCAGACGGCGCTGGCAACCGAGCTCGAAATGCAGCATCGCCAGCTGTCCACTGCCGCCGAGCGCATCGAATGCACCGCCAACGCGCTCGAGGAATGGCAGCGCATCGAACAGGATGCGACCCGCCAGGCGAAGTCGGCCGGCGCCGATCTCATGAAGCTGCAGCTGAGCGGCTCGATGGCGCTCGCGACCAGTCCGGACGAGCGCGCCCAGGCGCGCTACCACGACATCAAGACGCTGCGCCGTGGCGTGGAAATCAAGATTGCCGAGGTGCGTCGTGCGACCGCGGTCATGGCGCAGCGCCTGTTGCAGCGCGTAGCCGAGCGCAACACCGCCGAGCCCGCCGCCGATCGCGGGCTGCTGCGCAAGCAGCAGGCGCTGCTCGACAAGTACGCCGAGTCCACCACCGAGTTCGCGAACCGCGCCGTGCAGCTGCGCGGCGCGGTCAACATCGAGCGCGAGGCGGCGGAGGACGCCAGCGTGGTGGCGGTCTACGAACGCGCGCGCAACGAACTCGTGGCGGTGGAGACCGCGCTCGAGGATCTGCGCGCCCAGGAGCGCAGCGGCCAGCAGCTGGCCAGCATGCTGGACGATCGGCTGCGCGAGCGCGAGGGCCGGGTGGGGCAGAGCGTCCGCCTGGTGAAGGACGCCATTCGCACGACGCTCGCCGAGGCCACCGGCTGGCTGTCCGCGCCGCTGTTCGGGATCAATGAAACCCCGGTCACCACTCTCGGCCTGCTGCGCGTGGTGTTGATCCTGACCGCCGCCTGGTGGGTGTCGAAGCTCGGCCGGCGCGCGCTCACGCGTTTCGGTCCGGGCAACAGCGCGTTCAGTCCGGCCTCGCTCTACGCCGTCGGCCGGGTGGTGCACTACCTGCTGCTGACGCTCGGCCTGGTGGTCGGTCTGTCGTCCATCGGCGTCGATCTCACCAAGTTCGCGCTGCTTGCGAGCGCGCTCGGCATCGGCGTCGGTTTCGGCCTGCAGACGCTCATCAGCAATTTCGTCGCCGGCCTCATCATCCTGTTCGAGAAGAGCATGAACGTCGGCGACTTCATCGAGCTGTCGTCAGGCGCGACCGGCGTGGTGAAGGAAATCAACATGCGCGCGACGCGCATCACCAGCGGTGACAACGTCGACATCCTGGTGCCGAACTCCGAGTTCATGACCAGCAAGGTGTTGAACTGGACGCTGGAGGACGCCTTTCGCCGCATCCACGTGCCGTTCTCGGCGGTGTACGACAGCGACAAGGACGCGGTGAAGGCCGCCGCGCTGGCCGCCGCGGACCTGGTCGAACACACGGTGAAAGACCCGCCCATCCGCGCGCCGCAGCTGTGGCTGACCAAGCTCACCGACGTCGGCATGGATTTCGAACTGGTCGTGTGGGTGAACCTGCGCGCCATCAGGAAACCCGGCTCGCTGGTCTCCGACTACCTGTGGGCGCTGGACGACGCCCTGCATCGCCACGGCGTGGAGCGTCCGCATCCCGCCGCGCCGCCGCGTCCGCCCACGCCGCCGACGCACATCGACTGAAGCGCCCTCAGGGCGGCGTCGCCAGGCGACACGCGTGGCCGCGCTGGCCGGTCTCCACCTGCAAGGTTGCGTGCTGGATGCCGTGCTCGTGGGCGAGTGCCAGCGCCAGCGCATCCAGCCAGTCGTCGCCCGGATGACCGTCAGGCATCACCAGGTGCGCGGTGAGCGCGACCTCGGTGGTGCTGAGCGCCCACACGTGCAGGTCGTGCACGCCCGCGACTCCGGGCTGGGCGGCGAGGAAGGCCTCGATGGACGCGCTCGCGAGGTGCGCCGGCACCGCGTGCAGGGACAGGAGCGCGCTGTCGCGCAGCAGTCGCCAGGTCGCGCCCAGCACCACCGCCACCACCAGCAGCGACACGGCCGGATCGAGCCAGGTCCAGCCGGTGCGCAGCATGGCGAAGCCGGCGAGCGCGACGCCGAGCGACACGAGCGCGTCGGTCAGCATGTGCAGGAAGGCGCCGCGCTGATTGAGGTCGTGCTGGTGCCCGTGGTGAAACAGCAGGGCCGTGCCGCCGTTCACCACCACGCCGGCCAGCGCGACAGCGATGACCACGCCGCCCGCCACCGGCGCGGGCGCCAGCAGGCGCTGCACCGCCTCCAGTACCAGGCCGCCGCACGCGAGCAGCAGGAGCACCGCGTTGGCCAGCGCCGCGAGGATGGTGGAGCTGCGCAGACCATAGGTGAAGCGCGGATTGGCCGCGCGCCGCGCGAGCCAGGCGGCGAACCAGGCGAGCGCCAGCGCCGCTACGTCGCTCAGGTTGTGTACCGCGTCCGCCACCAGCGCGGTCGACTGCGCGGCGAAGCCGAAAGCCAGTTCCAGCGCGACGAAGCTGCCGTTCAGCACGATGCCCCAGGCAAAGGCGCGCTGCCGATCCGGCACGGCCCCCGGGCCATGCGCGTGGGCATGAGCGTGGTGGTGATCGTGGCCGTGGCCGTGATCGTGGGGCGGCGTCATGTCTTGCCCGTCTCGGCGCGCGGCGTCGCGCCGCACAGGAAATTCACCAGCCAGCGTGCGAGCAGCGCGCCGTCGGTGGGCGCGTCCATGCCGCCGAGCGCGGCGTCGATTAGTGCGTCCGGCGCCAGCCCGCGCTTGTTGGTGGTGATCGCCTCGGCGTAGGCGCGCTCGAACTCCGGGTGACCCTGCACGCCGAGCATCACCTCGTCCAACACGAACATGGCGTTCTCGCAGTGCGCATTGGTGGCGAGCCGCGTGGCGCCCGGCGGCAGCGTCAGCACCTGGTCCTGGTGCACGGCGTAGAGCGTGAAGTCGCGCGCGGCGGGCAGCATCCAGGGACGCGTCTCCAGCACCGCGCTGCGCTGCGTGCCGAGGCCCCAGCCCTGCGGCGCGCGGGCGGCGTGGCCGCCGAGCGCGTGGCCGATCAGCTGATGACCGAAGCAGATGCCGACGGTGCGGCGCCGCGCCGTGTGCAGCGCGCGCAGGAACGCGGCGAGCCGCGCGATCCACGGCAGGTCCTCGTACACCGAGCGGCGCGAACCCGAGATAAGCCAGGCATCGCATTCGTCGACGCTCGCGGGAAACTCGTCGGCGTGCACGCGGTACACGCGCAATTCAACCCGCGGCGCGGACGACGTCAGCAGGCGCGCGAACATGTCGGCGTACTGCCCGTGGGCCTCGCCGAGCGGCGCGTCAACCGTGTCGCAGGCCAGGAGGCCGACGCGTAGCGACTCACAGGGTGTGGAGGTACCAGTCATAGTCCTGCTGTGGCACCTGCGCGAACCAGCGTTCGCTCTCGGTGCGCTTGACGGCGATGAACACGTCGATGAAACGCTCGCCCAAGGCTTCGCGCGCGAAGCGCGACGCGGCGAGCGCCTCGATGGCCTGCGGCCAGTGGCGCGGCAGCGGCACGCCGCCCGTCTGGGCATAGCCGTCGCCCTCGACCGGCGGCCCGGGATCGAGCGCGTGCACGAGGCCGTGGCGCGCACCGGCCAGCACGGCCGCGGCCGCGACATAGGGATTGGCGTCGGCGCCGCAGACTCGGTGCTCGATGTGTCGCGAGGCGGCCGCGCCACTTGGAATGCGCAGCGCCACGGTGCGGTTGTTGACGCCCCAGCTCGGCGTCAGCGGCACGCAGTTGTAGGGCGCGAAGCGGCGGTAGGAATTGGCGAAGGGCGCGAACAGTGCCATCAGTTCCGGCGCGGTCGCCGCCATGCCGGCGAGCGCGTGGCGCAGCAGCGCGTTGCCGCCTGGATCCTCGCTCGCGAACACATTGCGTCCGTCAGCGTCGTTCAGGCTGAGATGCAGGTGCATGCCGGAGCCGGGTTTCGCCGCGAGCGGCTTGGCCATGAAGGACGCGAGCAGGCCATGGCGCCGTGCGACGCCACGCACCGCGCGCTTGAACAGCACGGCCTGGTCGAGCGCGCGCAGCGCGTCGTCCTGGTGGGCGAGCGTGACTTCGAACTGCCCCGGCCCGAACTCCGACAGGCTGTTGACGAGCGGCAGACCCTGCAGTGCGCAGCAGCGGTGCAGGTCATCGAGGAAGGCCTGCTGCGCTTCGATCTCCTCGACGCCGTAGACGTGCGGATGGGCACCGCGCGGCGTCGCGGTGCGCGGCGCGCCGCCGCGGTAGTCGGCCTCGAACAGGTAGAACTCCCACTCCACGGCGAGCACCGGCGTGTAGCCGAGCTCGGCGAGTCCGGCGATGGCGCGCGCGGCGAGATGGCGCGGATCGGCGAGCGTCGCCGGGCCGCCGTGCGCCGGGTCGAAGCTCAGCAGCGCCTGCGCGCTCGGCGTCGCGAGCCACGGACAGGGCAGCAGGGTGCCGGGCACCAGGCGCGCGAGCCCGTCCATGTCACCGACCTCCCACACCAGCCCCGAGCCCTCGGAGTCGTCACCGTCGACGGTCAGCGCGGCGATGGAGCTCGGCAGCGGCAGGCCGTCGTGGAAGACGTGATCGAAGGCCTCGATGCGCACCGACTTGCCGCGCGCGATGCCGTTCAGATCGGTGAACAGGAGCTGCACCTGGCGCACCTCCGGATGGCGCGCGCGCCACGCGGCGAGCTGGGCCGCGGCGTCTTCAGTGCTCATCGGGGGCTCGCCTCGTCGGCGCGGAGGTTGAGCAGGGTGGCGACGACCACGCTCGCGCCGACCACCAGGAGCAAGATCGTGGCCAGCGCATTGATCTCCGGCGACAGGCCGAGCCGCACCTTGGAGTAGATGACCATCGGTAGCGTCGTCGCGCCGGGCCCGGACACGAAGCTCGACGTGACGAGATCGTCCAGCGACAACGTGAAGGCCAAGAGCCAGCCCGCCAGCAGCGCGGGCGCGATCAGCGGCAGGGTGACATGCTGGAACACGCGCCACGGCGGCGCGCCGAGGTCCTGCGCCGCTTCTTCGACCGCCGGGTCCATGCCCACCAGCCGTGCCTGCACGACCACTGTCACGTAGGCGGTGGCGAAGGTCGAGTGCGCGAGCACGATGGTCAGCATGCCGCGCCGCGCGGGCCAGCCCAAGGTCTGTTCGAGCGCGACGAACAAGAGCAGCAGGGACAGACCGATGATCACCTCCGGCATCACCAGCGGCGCGGTGACGAGGCCGGAGAAGAGCGCGCGGCCGCGAAACGGCCCGAAACGCGCCAGCGCGAGCGCGGCCAGCGTGCCGAGCACCACGGCCAGGGTGGCGGTCACGGCCGCGATGCGCAGCGACAGCCATGCGGCGTCCAGCACCTGCGTGTCGTGCAGGAGCGCGCCGTACCACTTGGTCGAGAAGCCCGACCACAGCGTGACCAGGCGTGATTCGTTGAACGAGTAGATGACCAGCGAGGCCATCGGCAGGTAGAGAAAGGCGAGCCCGGCGATGAGCCAGGCGCGCAGCCAGATGCCGCCGCGCTTCATGGCGCGGTACGCGCGGCGCGGCGCGCGAGCCCGTGCTGCAAGGCCATCAGCACCACCACCAGCGCGAGCATTGCGATGGCGACCGCAGAGGCCACAGGCCAGGCGCGGTTGGCGAAGAACTCGTCCCACAGCACCTTGCCGATCATGAGCGTGTTCGAACCACCCAGCAGGTCGGGAATCACGAACTCGCCGAGGGCCGGAATGAACACCAGCGCGCTGCCCGCCAGTACCCCTGGCAGGGACAGCGGCAAGGTCACGCTGAGGAAGGCCCGCCAAGGCGGACAGCCGAGATCGGCGGCGGCTTCCAGGAGCGCGTGGTCGTGCTTCTCCAGATTGGCGTAGAGCGGCAGCACCATGAACGGCAGGTAGGAGTAGACGATGCCGAGATACACCGCGAAGTTGGTGCGCAACAGCGTGAGCGGCTGGTCGACGAGCCCGAGCGCGAGCAGGAGCTGATTGATCGTGCCCTGACTGTTCAGAAGGCCCATCCAGGCGTACACGCGCAGCAGGAAGGAGGTCCAGAACGGCAGCACCACCAGCATCAGCAGCAGGTTGCGCCGCGCGGGCCGCGCGCGGGCGATGGCATAGGCCATGGGATAGCCGATCAGGAGACACAGGAGCGCGGAGACGAAGGCCACCTGCACGGAGTTCAGGTAGGCGCGCCAGTAGAGCGCGTCCTCGACCAGGTAGCGATAGTTCGCGAGATGCAGCGCGAGGTGCAGGCCGCCGTCGGCGTCGCGCGAGAAGAGCGGGCTGTAGGGCGGCTGCGCGATCAGCTGCTCGGCGAAGGAGATCTTGAGCACGATGAGACAGGGCAGGGCGAAGAACAGGCCGAGCCACGCGTAGGGCACGAGGATCACGCCACGATGGCCGGCGTGTTCGCGGGCGTTCATTGCGCGAGCAGCACGCCGCTGGTGGCGGACCAGCGCAGCCACACGCGGTCGCCGCGCTCGAGGCTCGCCGCACCGTCGTCCGCGACGTTGGCGCGCGACACCTTCACGCCGCGGCCGGACGGCAGCACCACCTGGTAGAACGATGCGCCGCCCTGGTAGGCCACTTCACGGATCACGCCCGCCACGCAGTTGGGGCCGCGCTCGACGGGTGACTCGCGCGCCATGACGAATTGCTCCGGGCGCAGGGCGAGCCACAGCGGACCACCCGGCGAGGGCGGCGTCGCGTTGCTGAGCAGGAGCGTGCAGTCGAGCTCCGTCGCGCGCAGGTGCAGGCCGTGCGCGTCGCGCTTCTCGAGCTCGACCTCGAACAGGTTGGTCGAGCCGACGAAGTCGGCCACGTGGCGGCTCCCCGGACGTTCGTAGATCTCGCGCGGCGTGCCGACCTGCACGAGGCGTCCCTGGTCCATCACGCCGATGCGGGTCGCGAGTGTCATCGCCTCGGCCTGGTCATGGGTCACGACCACGAAGGTGATGCCGAGCGCCTGCTGGAGTTGCTTGAGTTCGAACTGGGTCGCTTCGCGCAGCTTGCGATCGAGCGCGCCGAGCGGTTCGTCGAGCAGCAGCAGGCGTGGTTGCTTGACGAGCGCGCGCGCCAGCGCCACGCGCTGGCGCTGGCCGCCGGACAGCTGGTGCGGACGCCGCCGCTCGAGTCCTTCGAGCTGCAGCAGTTCGAGCATCGCACCCACGCGCGCCTCGCGTTCGGCGCGCGGGCAGCGCTCCTGCTCGAGGCCGAAGGCGATGTTGTCGCGCACGTTCTTGTGCGGGAACAGCGCGTAGGACTGGAACATCATGTTGACCGGCCGGCGATGGGGCGGCAGCGCCGTGACGTCCACGCCGTCCAGCAGCACGCGCCCGGCGCTCGGCGCCTCGAAGCCGGCCAGCATGCGCAGGAGCGTGGTCTTGCCGCAGCCCGAGCCACCCAGCAGGCAGAACAGCTCGCCGCGCGCGACGTCGAGCGAGACGTCGTCCACCGCGAGCTGCGCGCCGAAGCGCTTGCTCAAGCCCGCGATGCGCAGATGGGGCGCGCCGGTCTCGGCGAGCGTGGACGAATGCGACGCGCGCGCGGCCTGGTCCATCGGCTACTGGTGGGTCTTCACGCGCGTCCAGGCGCGGGTCAGCAGGCGGTCGAAGGCCGGCGTGTTGACCACGCTCGGGAACAGCGTCGCGCGCACCGCCTCGTCCGGGTACACCGACTTGTCGGCGGCGAGGGTCGGCTCCAGCAGTGGCGTGGAAGCGAGATTGGCGTTGGCGTAGCCGATGGTGTTGCTGATCGCCGCCGCGACCTCGGCGCGCAGGATGTAGTCGATGAAGCGGTGCGCGTTCAGCGGATGGGGCGCGTCCTTGGGGATGGCCATGGTGTCGGCCGCGATCATCGCGCCTTCCCTGGGGATCACGTAGACAATCTCGGTGCCCTGGCCGGCTTCGCGCGCGCGGCTGCGCGCCTGGAACACGTCGCCCCCCCAGCCCATGGCCACGCACACTTCGCCGGCCGCGAGGTCGTTCAGGTACTGCGAGGAATGGAAGTAGCGCACCTGCGCGCGCATGGCGGCCAGCGCCTGTTCGACCTTGGCGAGATCCGCCTCGCTCTGGCTCCCGGTCGGCAGGCCGAGGTAGCGCAGCATCGCCGGCACCACTTCGCTCGGCGCGTCGAGCAGGCTGACGCCGCAGTCCTTGAAGTGCGCCACCACCGCCGGGTCGAACAGCAGGCGCCAGCTGTCCACCGGCGCGTCCGGCATACGCTCGCGCACCTTGGCGACGTTGTAGCCGAAGCCGGTGGTGCTCCACAGGTAGGGCACGGCGTAGCGGTTGTCCGGGTCGTAGGCCGCGAGGGTCTTCAGCATCGTCGGGTCGAGGTTGGCGTAATTCTTGAGCAGGCTGCGATCGAGCGGCTGGAACACGCCCGCCTGGATCTGGCGCGCGACGAAGTTGGCGGTCGGCACGACGATGTCGTAGCCGGTGTTGCCGGCCAGGAGCTTCGCCTCCAGCACCTCGTTGCTGTCGAACACGTCGTAGCGCACCTTGATGCCGGTCTCGCGCTCGAAGTTGGCGATGGTGTCCGGGGCGATGTAGTCGGACCAGTTGTAGACGTTGAGCACCGGCTCTTCGGCGCTCGGGGCAACGGCCGGCGCGGCGCTGTCCGCGCTCTTGGCCGGCTCGGCGTCGCCGCCGCCGCAGGCGGCGAGCAGCAGCAGGCAGGCGGCCGCGATGAAGTGGCGCAGGGCGAAGGGCAGGGCGGGCATCGAGGGCTTTCCAGGCGGTTCAGGGATGAGCGTGCACAGCGGCGGCGGTGAGATCGAGGCAGCGCGCGACGAGCGTGATCATTTCATCGATCTCCGCGCGGGTCATGACCAGCGCCGGCGAGAGCACCATGGTATCGCCCACCGCGCGCATCACCAGGCCCTCCTCGAAGCAGATGTCGCGGCACACCGTGCCGACTTCGCCGACCGGCGCGTGGCGGCGGCGCGTGGCCTTGTCCTTCACCAGTTCGAGCGCGGCGATAAAACCGATGCCCCGCACTTCGCCGACCAGAGGGTGCGCGGCGAACTCGCGCAGCCGCGCCTGCAGGTAGGGGCCGGTGTCGTCGTGCACGCGCTCCACGAGACGCTCGTCCTCGAGGATGCGCAGGTTGCGCTCGGCGACCGCGCAGCAGGTCGGATGGCCGGAGTAGGTGTAACCGTGGTTGAACTCCCCGCCGTGCTCGATGAGCGTCGTGGCTACCTCGTCGGAGACCATCACGCCGCCTATGGGCAGGTAGCCCGAGGACAGGCCCTTGGCGATCACCATCAGGTCTGGTGTCACGCCGAAGTGCTCGCACCCGAACCAGCGGCCCAGTCGGCCGAAGCCACAGATCACTTCGTCGCTCACCAGCAGCACGTCGTACTTGCGGCAGATGCGTTCGATCTCGGGCCAGTAGCTGTCCGGCGGCACGATCACGCCGCCCGCACCCTGCACGGGCTCGCCGATGAAGGCCGCCACGCGCTCCGGACCGAGCGCCAGGATGCGCTCTTCCAGCAGGCGCGCCGCGCGCAGGCCGAACTCCTCGGGCGACAGGTCGCCGCCGCGCTCGAACCAGTAGGGCGGGTCGATGTGTTCTATGCCCGGAATGGGCAGTCCGCCCTGGGCGTGCATGTAGGGCATGCCGCCCAGGCTCGCGCCGGCCATGGTGCTGCCGTGGTAGGCGAGCCAGCGGCTGATGATGATGTCCTTGCGCGGCCTATGGCGGGTCGCCCAGTAGTGCCGCACCAGGCGCACCACGGTGTCGTTCGCCTCCGAGCCGGAGCTGGTGAAGAACACGTGGTTCAGGTGCGGCGGCGTCAACGCGGCGAGCCGCGACGCGAGCGCGAGCGTCGGCGGCGTCGCGGTCTTGAAGAAGCTGTTATAGAAGGGCAGGGTCTGCATCTGCGCGCTCGCGGCCTCGGCCAGTTCGCGCCGGCCGTAGCCGACGTTCACGCACCAGAGGCCCGCCATGCCGTCCAGCAGGCGGCGCCCCTCGGAGTCCCACAGGTAGACGCCCTCGGCGCGGGTGATGATGCGCGCGCCGCGCGCGTGCAGCGCACGGCTGTCGGTGAAGGGATGCAGGTAGTGCTGCCGGTCCAGTGCCTGCCAGCCGGCGGTGTCGTGCAGCGAGGCGAGCGTGCTCATGGCGGGCTGGATCGATGGTTGGAAACGGACCGGCGGGCGCCGCGACGCCCAGCGGTAATTTGCATCAATTCCCCGCGAGCGTCGAGCCGCGCGGGCAGGCTGGTGAGAAGCGTCGCGAGCGCCGGCGGGATGCAGAATGACGAGCGCGGTCGTTATCCACCCGCCTGCTAGAGGACGAAGTCCGTTGCGGTCAGGTTGTGCAGGCCCGCGAGGTCGATGCGGAAGTCGGCCTGGCGATCGCCGTTCACGTCACCCTCCACGGTGGTGCGATCGTTGGCCGTGCCGGCGGGGTTGGTGAAGAAAAACCGGAGATCGCCGGCCGTACCGTCGAATGCCGCCTTGCCGACGAACTTGAAGGCGTTGTTGGCGCCGCCGGTGATGGCGTCGATGCCGGACAGGTCGATGTCGTCGGTGCCGCGCAGGAAGTCCTTGATGAGGTCGCGGCCGTTGCTGGCCACGGTGCTCTCGCTCAACTGGTTGTAGTCGAAGATGTCGCGCGCCGCGCCGCCGCTGAGGGTGTCGCGGCCGCTGCCGCCGGTCAGGGTGTCGGTGCCATCACCGCCGTTCAAGGTGTCGTGGCCGGCCACGCCGAGCAGTCTGTCGTTGCCGTCGGCGCCCCCCAGTACGTTGTTGCCCTTGTTGCCGAGCAGCTGGTTGTTGCCGGTGTTGCCGGTGGCCTTGAGCGGTGCGACGCCGAGCAGGGTGGCGCTGCCGGCGCCCGCGCCCAAGGTGATGTTGCCGGAGGCCAGGATCTCGCTCGTGCCGGCCAGGTCGACCTTGACGTTGGCGTTGGCCGTGACGGTGACGTTCACCGCGCGGGCGAGGTCGCCGCCGCTGAACTCGACCACGTAGCTGCCGGCGTCGAGCGCGAGCGCATAGCCGCCGGCCGTGGCGGTGGTGGTGCTGTCCAGCGCGTTCCCTGCCTGCTTCGCGGTGACGCTGATGCCGGCGCGCTGCTCGCCGATGTCGTAGAAGTTGTCGCCGTCCGCGTCGGCGATGGCGACGCCGGTGATGAAGACCTGGTCGCCGCTGAAGGCGAAGTTCTGGGTGGCGAGCAGCGAGTCGAAGTTGGTGCCGCTGTCCTGGAAGCCACCGCGCTTGAGGCCGATGCCGAGCTCCTGGAAGTCCTCGAACAGGATGTTCTCGCGGTGCGGCGGGCTGACGAACAGGCCTTCGTGCTCGTCGAGGGTGAAGCCCGTGAGATTGAAGCCGTTGCCCGTAGTGCCCTGGAAGGCGATGTTCTCACCCGACGCGGCCGGCGGCGTGAACACGTAGCCGGCCAGTTCCATGCGGCTCTGCGGTGTGCCGTCGCCGATGCCCTCGTGCTCGAACAGGTCGACATCGATCATGTGCTGGCTGTGGGCGCGCGCGGCGTCCACCAGCAGCAGGTTGCCGGCCAGCACCTGCTTGGCGGTGGCGGTCAGCGTGCCGGCCGCGAGGCCCTGGTTCAGATCGATGCCGAAACGCGCCGCTTCCCCCTTGGGATCGAGGCGGGCGCGATTGACGAGTTCGAGCATCAGCTGCTCTTGCACCGTGAACTGGGCCATGGGCACTCCTGCGTGAACGATGACGCTATGGTCGCGCGAAGTGTAATGCCGCGTCTGCGAAGCGTTGCAAACAACCGTGGCTTGCGGCACGCATTGCCGATCGCGCGGTCGAACCACGAGGCCGGGAGCGCGACGAACCCGGCTGCCAGGGACTAGACTTTGACCATGACCCGCCATCCACCTCCGTTGTTCGCCGCCGTGCTGGCCACGGCGCTCGCCGCGCCGGTGGGCGCGGTGACCGTGCACACCTGGGTGGACGAGCAGGGCGTGACCCATTTCGCCGACGCGCCGCCCGGCGGGGCGCAGCCATCAAACGAAGTGGAAGTGGACGAGGGGCCCATGGACGCGCGGGCGGAGGACGACTACTACTCCATCGTGAACCAGTGGCAGCGGCTGCGCGCCGAGCGCGAGGCGCAGGACGCGCTGGCGCTGGAGCGCGATCGCCTGGACGCCGAGCGCGCGCCGTCACCGCCGGTGGCGCCGACGCCAGCGCCCGAGGACGACCCGATGTTCCTATCGCCGTACTACGGTTTCGGCGCCGGGCGCTACCCGGGGCACCATCACCACCCGCCGCCGCTGGAGGATTACAGCGGACCGCCGTCGCCGCCCGGGTCCTTCGTCAACATCAAGCCGCCGACCTGGCCCAGCCGGCGCTGAAACCGTTTAGCGCGTGCGCTTGAGCACGAAGCGGTAGACGCCGTCCTTGACCTCGGCGATGAGCAGTTCGTGGCCACTCGCCTCGCAGAAGGCGCGAAAGTCGGCGTCGGCGGCCGGATCGGTCGCCAGCACTTCGAGCGTCCCGCCGAGCGCGACTTCGCGCAGCGCCTTCTTGGTCTTCAGGATCGGCAGCGGGCAGTTGAGGCCCTGGGTATCGAGGCTGAGGTCGGCCATGGTGACTCGCAGTAGGAACGGCAAGAGTTGCGCGGCGCGACGACTATACTGCTCGCCCGACGCAGCGCGGAGCCAAGGGCCCTGGTCGCAATCATCTCGTTCACACCGAGGATGCGCCAGGGTAGTCGCCGCAAGGCGCGATTCGCGGGCAATAGCGCGTTATCGCCAAGAGTCGCGACGCCACCGAGTCAGGCCAGGCGCGGCCGGGTGTATAGAGAGTTGTGACCAGAATTCTTAGCACGACACACGGTGGCCGTCACGGCCCGCGCGGGCGACGAGGTTCATGACCAGCCTGCGCGAATACCTGATCCTCGCGGGGCCGGAGGCCTTGGCCTGGGGCGGACTCGTGCTCGGCTGCCTGTTCGGCGCGCTGGTCGAGGGTACGCGTTTCTGCGCCATGGGCGCGCTGTCCGACCGGCGCAACTTCGGCGACGGCCGGCGCCTGCGTGCCTGGCTGCTGGCGAGCGCGGTGGCGCTCGTCGGTACGCAGGCGCTTGCGGCGGGCGGCGTGGTGGAACTGCAGCTTTCCATGTACCTCGCGCCGCGCCTCGACTGGGCCGGGCATCTCCTTGGCGGTCTGCTGTTCGGTATCGGCATGGTGTTCGCCGGCGGCTGCGCGAGTCGCAACCTGGTCCGCCTGGGCGGCGGCGACCTGCGCGCGGCGGTGGTGCTCGGCGTGACCGGCGTGTTCGCCTACATGACGCTCGGGGGCGTGCTGGCGCCGCTCCGCGCGGCGCTGGAGACGGCTACGCGCATCGAGTGGCAATCCGCGGCGGACGGTTCGTTGCCGGCGGTGCTGGCGGCCGCCACCGGCGGCTCGCTCTCGACGCTGCGCGTGGCCGTCCTCGTGCTGGTGGCGGGCGGACTGCTGTTCTACTGCTTCGCCGATCCCGCGTTCCGCCGCGCGCCGCGCCAGCTGTGGGGCGGGGTCGGTGTCGGCCTGTGCGTGGTCGCCGCCTGGGCGCTGACCGGGCTCGCCTACGACGAGTTCGCGGATCTGCCGGTGCCGCCCCAGGCGCTGTCCTTCGTGCGTCCGGCGGGCGACACCCTCGACTACCTGCAGCGCTATACCGCGGGCGCGGTGCCGGGCTTCGGCGTGGCGACGGTGCTGGGCGTCGTGCTCGGCGCGGCGGCGATGGCGCTGGTCACCCGGCGCTTCCGCCTGACCGGTTTCGCCGATTCGGCCGACACGCTGCGTAACCTGGCCGGCGGCGCCTTGATGGGCGTCGGCGGCGTGACCGCCATGGGCTGCAGCATCGGCCAGTCGGTCAGCGGGCTGTCGACGCTCGCGCTCGGTTCCTTCATCGCCGCGCCGGCGCTGATCGCCGGCGGCTTGATCGGTCTCGCGCTGCTCGAGCGCTCGCTGGAGGGGTGAGGGCCGGACTCAGAGCCCGGCCAGGATCTGCTGCGCGCGGCGATACATGGGCAGCACGCCCAAGCCTATCTTCTCCCACGCCGGGTCATGGCGCTTGCCGGTGCGATGCAGCTTGACGTTCAGGCAGCCGATGGACGCCAGCCGGTAGCCGGCCAGCGCCTGGTACCAGGGGATCTGCTCGTGACGCCGGCCGACGCCGGCCTCGAAGATCGCGCGGATCTCGTTCGGCGGCAGCGGATGGATGGGGTGATAGACCGGCGTCCAGTTGGCGTGGTCGGCGATCATCATCAGCCAGCCGACGTCCAGCAGCTTGGCGCCGATGCCGGAGATCTCCCAGTCGATGATGCCGGTGAGCTTGCCGTTGGCGTAGAGCAGGTTGCCCGGCTGGTAGTCGCCGTGGAAGAGCCCCACCGGTTCGCCGTCCGGCATGCTGTCCAGGAGCGCGCGCTCGGTGCGCTCGGCTTCCTCGACCCAGCTCGAGTCCAGCGCCTGCTGGTAGATGCGTTCCCAGCGGGTGATCTGTTCACGCAGGGGTTCCGGCTTCTCCCAGTCCGGCAGGTGCGTGCGCCAGTCGAACAAGTGAACCTGCACCAGCGCCTCGGCGCATTGCCGCCACAGCGGCTCGGCCGCCGCCGCGCTGCGGTCGAATTCGGCCGGCGGATCCCACACGAAGAACACATTGCCCGGCAGCCGTTCCATGACGATGAAGGGCACGTCGAAGTAGGGATTCTCGTCGAAGGCGAAGGGCGTGGGCGGCACCGGCACGCCGGCGGCGAGCAGGGCGCGCATCAGCGGCGCCTGGCGATAGACGTCGGTATTGCCGTGGCGGCGCACGCCGCGCGGCGCGAGCTTGACGACGTAGCCGCGCCGCGCGCCGCCGTCGTCGACTTCGAACAGGAAGGTCAGGCCGGCATGGCCGTCGGAGACCTTGAGATTCACCACGCGCGCCCGCGTGCCGATTTCGCCGGCGACGAAGGCGTCGAGGCCGGTCTGTACTTCTGCGATGTCCACCTTCGAGCCTCGAGCTGTTGGCGAGGCGTCACGTCTGTGCACGCGCGCCGCAGCGCATGATAACGCAGCGCGACTGGACGCCGGCAGGCGTCCGCGCCACTCAAGAATTCGCCTCGAGAGCCGCTGCAACAGGTGTCGTCGCGCCCGGCCGCGTGGGTGGGGCGCTGTTCCGATGACGAGCGCGGCGATCGAGGTCACTCTTGAATTGCAAGCCGACTTGGATTCGTCCTGTCGCCCGCCACGCAGCCTCCGCGCTCGCCGCGCTGCTGCTCAGCCTGGCGCGGCCGGGTCAGGCGCTCGAACTCACGGTGCACGTCAGGGACGGCACCGGACAGCCAGTAGAGCGCGCCGTGGTGGCGCTGCATCCGGTGGCCGGCGCGCCCCCCGCCGCGGCTCGTGAATGGCTCGTGGACCAGGTCGACAAGCGCTTCGTGCCGGCCTTGCTCGCCATCCAGGTCGGCGACCGTGTGAACTTTCCGAACAGCGACAACATCCGTCACCACGTCTACTCGTTCTCACCGGCAAAGACCTTCGAGCTGCCGCTCTATCACGGCATTCCGGCCGCGCCCGTCACCTTCGAGCGGGCGGGCAAGGTGGTGCTCGGCTGCAACATCCACGATCGCATGGCGGCCCACATCTACGTGCTCGACACGCCCTGGTTCGCCGTCGTCGAGAACGGCAGCCATCGGTTCGACGGGCTCGCGCCCGGCGACTACGAGGCGGAAGTGCTGCACCCGGCCCAGGCCGAGGCCGCGCAGCGCACGCTGGTGCATCTCGCGGCGGCTACCGAGGTCCTGACCATGACCCCGACGCTGCAGCCGCCGCGGCCTGTCGATGACACGGCACTCTCCCCGCTGGCGCGCAAGTTCAAGGCGCTGCGCGATGCGCGACCTTAGCTTCGGCCGCCGCATCGTCCTGCTGCTGGTCGCGGCCCTGGGCGCGGCCCAGGTGCTGGCGCTGGTCGCGGTGCTGCTCGCGACCCACGCCAACGTGCGCCGCGAGTCCCATGCGAACCTCGAGGTCGCGGAGGGCTTGTTCGAACGGCTCTACGAGGCGCGCTTCAGCCAGCTGACGGCCTCGGTCGAGGTGCTGGCGGCCGATTTCGGTTTCAAGCAGGCGATGGCCACCGCCGATCTCGCCACCATCAGTTCCGTGCTCGACAATCACGGCGCGCGCGCCGGCGCCGATCTCGCGGCGATCGTCGGCCTCGATGGCCAGGTGCTGCGCAGCGATGCTCGCCACCCCGCGCTCGAGCGGGAAGCGGCCTGGCCGGGCATCGTCGCGCAACTGCGGCGCGACAACTACGCACTCGCGACCCTGGCACTGGACGGCGCGGCGCATCAAGTGGTGGCGGTCCCGGTACTGGCACCCGAAGCCATCGGCTGGCTGTTGATGGGATTCGACGTGGGCGCGCCGCTGGCGGCGGAGATGCGGCGCCTGACCGGACTCGAAGTGTCCTTTCTGGCCGGCGGCGCTCGACCGGCCCTGCTCGGGTCGACCCTCGCGCCGCCTGCCCAGGCGGCGCTGGCCGCGCTCGCGCCTCACGTCGCGCCGGGTGAACTGCGCCTCGGGCAGGAAGACTACCTGACCCGCACCCTGCCGCTCGGCAGCGTTACCGCGGTCCTGCAGCAGTCCCTGACCGCGGCGCTTGCGCCCTATCACCGCCTGGCCTGGCAGCTCGCCGGCTGTTTCGCTGTGGTACTGGCGCTGGCGCTCAGCGCCGGGGTGTCATTGGCGCGCAGCCTCTCCAGGCCGGTGCGCGATCTCGCCGCCGCCGCGGCGCGCATCGGTGAAGGCCGGTACGACGTGGAAGTCGCGGTGCGCTCGCAGGACGAGATCGGCCAGCTCGCCGCCACCCTGAACAGCATGCAGTTCGAGATCGCCGAGCGCGAGCATCGCCTGGTGCACCAGGCGCATCACGATGACCTCACGGGCCTGCCCAACCGCTGGCTGGCGCAGGACCGGCTGCAGGGGGCGATCCACCGCGCGCGGCGCGCATGCCGTCCCTTCACCGTGGTGCTGCTCGACATGGCGCGCTTCAAGCAGATCAACGACAGCCTCGGCCATCACGTCGGCGACGTGGTGCTGAAGGAGATCGCCCGGCGCCTGGTGGCGCGGGCGCGTCGCTCCGACACGGTCGCGCGCCTCGGCGGCGATGATTTCCTGCTGCTGCTAGAAGCGACCGACGCCATCCAGGCGCGGGTCATGCTCGGCGTGCTGCGCGACGCCCTTACCCAGCCCATCGAACTCGAGGGCATGAGCGTGGCGCTGGATTTCCGCGCGGGCCTGGCCAGCTTTCCCGACCACGGCGAAGACGCGAGCGCGCTGATGCGTCGCGCCGAGATCGCGATGTACGACGCACGCGAAGCCCACGACTGGCTGGTGACCTACCGTCTCGGCCGCGACGACGGGCACCTGCGCCAGCTGGCGATCGTCGCGACGCTGCCCGGCGCCCTGGCGCGCGACGAACTCACGCTCGTCTACCAGCCCAAGGCGGACATGGCGAGCGGCGGCATCCACCAGGCCGAGGCCCTGGTGCGCTGGGTCCATCCGGAATTCGGCTACCTGCCGCCCGACGAGTTCGTCACGGTCATCGAGCAGTCCGGCAACATCTCGCTGCTCACCGCCTGGATCATCGACCGCGCCGCGCGCCAGTGTCGCGACTGGTTGCAGCGCGGCCTGGACGTGCGCGTGAGCATCAACCTCTCGGCGCTGGACCTGGCCAATGACGCGCTGCCGGCCTTGCTCGACCGCACGCTCGCGGCCTATGGCCTGGCGCCCCGCCAACTGGGCCTGGAGGTGACCGAGAGCGCGGTGATGCGCGATCCGGGCGCCGCGCTGGCGGTGCTGGCCAGGCTGCGCGCGTCGGGCTACGGGCTCGCCATCGACGACTTCGGCACCGGTTACTCCTCCCTGGCCCAGCTGAAGCGCATGCCGGTGGAGGAACTCAAGATCGACAAGTCCTTCGTGCTGCATCTCAGCGAGGACGCCGAGGACGCGGTGATCGTGAAGTCCACCATCGATCTCGCCCACACCCTGGGCCTCAAGGTGGTAGCGGAGGTCGTGGAGAACATCGACGCGTGGCACACCCTGCGGCTTTTCGGCTGCGATCTCGCCCAGGGCTATTTCATCGCCAAGCCGCTGGCGCCGGCGGACTTCGAAGCCTTCTTGCGTGGCAATGGTCAATCCTGCGCGGCCCTGCTCGAGCGCGCGGCATGAGGCAGATGGCGGGACGCCTGCTGGGCGCCGTGCTCCTGCTGCTGGCGGGCGCCGCGTCCGCCGAGATGCCGCGCTTGCCGCACAACAGCCGCATTCTCGCCACCGGCGGCGCGACGATGATCGAGGGCGCGGCGGGCGGCGGCATCGTGCCCTGGGCGGTGCTGGCGGGTTACGGCTCGAGTGACGAGGTCGGCGCCAGCGGGTTCTATACCCACGTCGACCTGAAGGACTACTCGCTCGACGCCTTTGGCGTGGCGGCGAGCTGGCACAACCGGGTGGAGGTGTCCCTCGCGCGCCAGGCCTTCGATCTCGGCACCCTGGGGCGGGCGCTGGGACTGGACGACCATGAACTGCGCCAAAACATTCTCGGTGTGAAGCTGCGCCTGTCGGGCGACCTCATCTACGGTCGCTGGCCGCAGGTCGCGGCCGGCATGCAGTACAAGCACAACCTCGACTTCGGCATTCCCGACGCGGTCGGCGCGCGGCATGACGACGACGTGGAGCTCTACATAAGCGCCGCCAAGCTGTGGCTGGCAGGCCTGTTCGAGCGCAACGTGTTCGGCAACCTCACCCTGCGCTGGTCGCGCGCCAACCAGGGTGGCCTGCTGGGCTTCGGCGGCGATCGCGGCGACGGGCGCGAGCTGCTGGTCGAGGGCGCGGCCGGCATTTTTCTCACCCGTCATATCGCCCTGGGCGGCGAGTACCGCCAGCAGCCGGACAAGCTGAGTTTCTCACCGCAGAGCGACTGGTTCGACGCCTTCGTCGCGGTGTTCCCGAACAAGCACCTGTCGCTGGTGGCGGCCTACGCCGATCTCGGCACGGTCGCGACCTTGCCCGGCCAGCGTGGCTGGTACCTGTCGCTGCAACTCGCGTTCTGAGGGCTCGCACCATGCGTTCACCAACGACTCATCGTGTCGCAGGCCTGCTGCTCTTGATGTGCGTGGCGGTCGGCATGGACGCGCGCGCCGCGGACCGTCTCTACGACGACCTCGGCGGCGCCGACGGCGTCGCGGCGCTGGTCGACCAGTTCCTGGGCAACCTCGCCGACGACGCCCGTATCAACCACTTCTTCGCCGAGACCAACCTGGAGCGTTTTCGCAGCAAGCTGATCGAGCACCTGTGCGCCCTGGCGGGGGGACCGTGCACCTACTCCGGCGACAGCATGCACCAGGTGCACGCCGGTCTCGGCATCGGCGAGGCTGCGTTCAACGCGGTGGTCGAGGACCTGATCGAAGCGATGGAGCGCCGGGACATCGGCACCGGCACCCAGAACCGGCTGCTGGCGCTGCTCGCGCCCATGCACGGCGACATCGTCGAGCGCCGCTGAACGCGGCACTCGCGATCCAGACTCACGCCGCCGGCGGCGGCGCCGGGTACCACTGCTCGGGCTCCGGCATCGGCCGGTCAGTCGGGATGATGAAGAGCTCCGCCGTGGTGGTGGTCGCGCCCTCGGTGTCGTAGTAGGCGTAGGGCACCACGCCCTGCCACACGCCCGACTGGATCATCTTGAAGCCGCGCCGCTCGAACTCCGCGCAGCGCGCTTCCCAGCTCATCTCGCCGCAATGGAAGGCGGTGTGGTGGATGCCCTCGCCGTGCTTGTCGAGGAACTCGGTGTAGATGCTCGGTCCCTTGGTCGGCTGGATGATCTCCCACATCATGTTGCCGCAGAAGGCGAGGCACAGCTTCATGGCGTAGTCGGCGGGCTGACCGCGAAAGGTCATGTCGCTGACGGTGGTACGGTCGAAGGTGTAGACCGCCCAGGGCCCGATGCCGAGCTTGAGAAAGCCGTCCATGGTGCGGTAGATGTCACGGGTCACCACGCAGGTCTGCATGGTCTCGGTCAGGAAACTGTTGCTGAGCGTGGTCGCGCTGGTCGGTGTGGGCACGGCGGCCATGATTCTCCCCCTGGGTGGTGTTGTAACTCGCCTCGAATCAACGACAATACGGCGACGTACGGCGTGCATCTTCGCCCGCCGCCGTGGCCGCAGCCGAGGAGTGCCCATTGAACCTTCTGAACCACAATTCCTTCAAGGACATGATGAACGACGTGGTGGACCACGGCAGTTGCTGCGAATGCGGCTCCTGCGTGGTGGTCTGCCCGCACAACGTCATCGAGTACATCGATGGCAAGCCGAAGCAGACCGCGAAGGAATCCGCCGCCTTTGATTTCTGCGGCGTCAGCGAGGGCGCCGGCTGCGACGTGTGCGCGACCGCCTGCCCGCGCCTGTGGCCGCGCGAGTCCCACCTGAAGGACGCGGTGTTCGGCCCGGGGCCCGAGCGGGGCTTCGAGGACATCTTCGGCGTGTTCAAGCACATCTTCGTCGCCCGCACCAAGCGGCCGGACCTGGCCGAGGCCGGGCAGGACGGCGGCATCGTCACCGCGCTGCTCGCCTGGGCGCGCGAGACCGGGCGCATCGACGGCGCGGTGGTGTCCGCGGTGGGTGCCGAGGACAAGCCCTGCTTCCCGACTCCCAAGGTCGTCACCACCTACGACGAGATCAAGTCCAGCGCCGGCAGCTGGTACACCTACTGCGCGAACAATCTCGCGCTGAACGAAGTCGAGGAGCGTGACCTCAAGCAGGTCGCCTTCGTCGGCGTGCCCTGCCAGATCACGCCGCTGCGCAAGATGGAGCACATGGATCCGAGCTTCCTGGTGCGCGATGCCAAGAAGCCGAAGATCATCGGTCGCCAGCGCGGCTTCCTGCGTGGCTACAGCGATCGCGTGGCGTTCAGCGTCGGCCTGTTCTGCACCGAGGTCTTTCAGCCCGAGCTGATGACCGAGAGGATCGAGAAGCAGATGGGCATTCCGCTGACCGAGATTCGCCAGTTCAACGTCAAGGGCGAGGTGCTCATCTACCGCAAGAACGGCGACATCGGCCGCATTCCGCTCGAAGAGGCGATGCACGAGTACCAGCGTCCGGAGTGCAAGCACTGCGGCGACTTCTCCGCCGAGATGGCCGACATCGCCTGCGGTGGCGTCGGCACCGATCGCGCCACCATCGTCGTGCTGCGCACCGAGAAGGCGGTCGAGATCTGGCGCGAGTTCCAGGCGACCGGCGAGGTCGAGGTCGAGCCGATCAAGGACAACAAGCGCGCGTGGAACGTGCTGCTGCGCCTCGCGCGCCGTCAGCGCGAGCGCCCGCCCATCGGTACCGCCCGCGGCGGCGCCGCGCCGGACCTGCCGCAGTACGACAAGGGGCAGGACCGCGCGCTCGCGCTGTCGCGCCTGACCGGCAAGCTGTCGCCGGCCGAGGTCGAGGCGAATCTCGCCGCCGCCTACGGCGACGAGTCCGCGCCGCCGGAGATCATGGGCTACATCGCCGGTACCCCGATTCCAGGCGACCCGGGCGATCCGGGCGCGGGCGAGAAGCGCAAGCTGCCACCGCCGCTGTCGCCCGAAGCGGGCGGCGCGCCGCCCGGCTGGACCGGCTGAGGCGCGCGGCTCGAGGTCGTTTGCGCGGTGGCGCGAACGACCTCGCGGGTCCCGCGCGAATTTGCAAAGCACGGAATCTTCTGTGCGCCCGGTTGGCGCGGGGACGTTTCGCCGCTAGGCTGCGCGCGGTGACCAGTCGATTCGTTCACCTCCTTGCCCTGGGCTTGATCGGCGGCGTCGTGCAGGGCGCGACCGCGGCCGAGGGGCCGAGCGCTCCGAATTATGAAATCAAGGATTACGCGATTCCGAGCCCGCTGACGTCCTCGCCCGGCTCTCCCGAGCGGGGTCGCGCCGTGATCCTCGAGCGCGAACTCGGCAACTGCCTTGCCTGTCACGCCATCCCGCTGGACGCCGAGTTCCCCGGCAGCGTGGGGCCGCCGCTCGCGGGCGTCGGCGCGCGCCTCACACCGGCACAGTTGCGCCTGCGCGTGGTCGATTCGAAGGTGTTGAACCCCGCGAGCGCCATGCCCGCCTATTTCCGCAGCAGCGGTCTGAACCGTGTGCAGGCCGAGTATGTCGGCAAGACCATCCTGACGGCGCAGCAGGTGGAGGACGTCGTGGCCTTCCTGGCGACCCTGAAGTGAGCGCGCGACGCGGAGACCCGATGAACGCACCCGACGACAAGCCGCTGCTCGAGCGCCGCGCCCTGCTGGCGGCGAGTCTCGGCGTCCTGGGTCTCGCCCTGCCGTCCTGGCTCCTGGCCGCGGACGGCGAGGGCAAGGCGCGCGCCGCGGCCGCCATGGCCAAGCTGCTGGCCGGCCGCAAGCCGGCCGGCGAGGGCCTCAAGCTCACCACGCCCGCCATTGCCGAGAACGGCAACACGGTGCCGATCAGCATCGAGGTCGCGAGTCCGTTCACCGCGAACGACTACGTGAAGGCCATTCACGTGTTCGCGGAGGACAACCCGGCGCCCGAGGTGGTGAGCTTCTACTTCACGCCGAGAAGCGGCCGCGCCGCGATCGCGACGCGCATCCGTCTCGCGCGCAGCCAGCGCGTCGTCGCGCTCGCCGAACTGTCCGACGGGCGGGTGCTGGAGGCGGCCAACCAGGTCAAGGTCACCATCGGTGGCTGCGGCGGCTGACGGAGAGCGCGACTGATGGATGCCCCGCGAGTGAAGGTGCCGGCCAGCGTCAAGGCCGGCGAGCCGTTTCTGATTAAGGTACTGGCCGCCCATCCCATGGAGTCCGGTCAGCGCAAGGACGAAGCCACCGGCGCGCGCATCCCGCGCAAGATCCTGAACGCGTTCCGCTGCACCTTGGATGGCGAAGAGATCCTGCGCGTGACGCTGCACCCGGCGGTGTCCGCCAACCCCTACCTGTCGTTCTACGCGACCGCGACCCAGAGCGGTGAACTGCGTTTCGAGTGGACCGACGACGACGGCAGCGTGACGACCGCAAAGGCCCGGTTCGAGGTCGTGCCATGAGGCGCCCGCGCATGGCGGCCGTGCTGTGTACGGCCGCGCTGCTGTGCGCGGCCTGGGTACAGGCCGAGGACTGGGGACGCTACGCGGTGGACGGTCGGCGCAGCGGCTACACCTATGCCGCCGCCGAGACCCGCGCGATGCAGGACGACGAGTTCGACAACCCCGGCTCGCTGTGGCTCGCGCGCGGCGCGGAACTCTGGCAGACCGCAGAGGGGCAGGCGGGCAAGAGCTGCGCGTCCTGTCACCAGGAGGCCGCCGCCAGCATGCGCGGGGTGGGCGCGCGTTACCCGGTGTTCGCGCCCGAACTCGGCCGCCTGGTGAACGTCGAGCAACGCATCAACCAGTGCCGGCGCGAGCACATGGGCGCGGCACCCTGGGCGACCGAGTCCGAGCCGCTGCTCGCCATGACGGCCTACGTGAAGCACCAGTCGCTCGACCTTCCGGTGAACCCGGCGATCGACGGGCCGGCCGCGCCGTTCTTCGCGCGCGGCCGCCACATCTACCACACGCGCCGTGGCCAGCTCGACCTGGCCTGCATCCACTGCCACGAGATGAACCACGGCAACATGCTGCGCGCCCAGCGGCTGAGCGAGGGCATGTCGAACGGCTTCCCCGCCTATCGCCTGAAGTGGCAGACGCTGGCGTCGCTGCAGCGGCGCATGGAGGGCTGCATGCGCGATGTGCGCGCCGAGCCCTACGCCGATGGCGCGGAGGAGTACGTGGATCTCGAGCTCTACCTCGCGTGGCGCGCGCGCGGCCTGCCGGTGGAGACGCCGGCGGTGCGCAACTGAACCGCCGGCGCGCGTCTCGAGCCTAGGCGCGCGGCGCGAAGCCGGTGAAAGTCGCCGGCAGCGCCTGGATGCGGGCCACCACTTCGGCCGGCAGGTCCGAGGGCTGCTCGGAACTCGCGCTCGCATGCACGGTGTCCACCCGACCGGCGAAGCGCTTCGCGATGGCGTCCGCTATCTGGTCGTGGCGGCCGATGGCCGCGCAGGCTTCGAGCAGGCGATCGGGCACTTCGCGTGCGAGCTCGTTCCAGCGGCCCTGCTTGGTCATATCGTTCAGCTTCGGCCCCAGCGCGCCGAGACCCTCGGCCTCCAGCACCGGCCAGTAGGCGGGCGTCGACGCGTAGAACGCCACGCGGTAGCGGACCCACTCGGCCATCTTGCTCACCGCGGCGTCGTCGGGTCCGGTGGCGACGAAGCCACCGCCGTTGATCTCGAAGTTCGCGCGCGCGCGGCCTGCGCGGGCGAGTCCCGCTTCGATGATCGGCGCCACCGTATCGTCGAAATAGCGCGGCGTGCAGAAGGGATGCAGGCGCACGCCGTCGGCGCTCTCGGCCGCGAGCTTCAGCATCGCCGGGCCGACCGCCGCCAGGGTCACGGGCGGCGGCGGCAGTTTTCCGCCTTCGGGCACGAAGTTCGGCGGCATCAGCGTGAAGCGGTAGTGTTCGCCCTCGTGGCGCAGCGGCGCGCCGCTGCGCCAGCTGTGCCAGATCGCGCGCAGCGCCGTCACGAGTTCGCGCAGGCGCGGCGCCGGTGCGCTCCACGGCACGCTGTAGCGCTTTTCGTTGTGTGCCTTGATCTGGGGACCCAGGCCGAGCACGAAGCGTCCGCGCGAGGATTCGTTCAGATCCCAGGCGACGTGGGCGAGCGCCATCGGCGAGCGCACGAAGGCCAGCGCGATGCCGGTCGCGAGCTCCACGCGCTCGGTGGCCACCGCCGCGACCGCCAGCGGCATGAAGGGCTCGTGGCGATTCTCGAGCGAACAGAGTCCGTCGAAGCCGCGGGCCTCGATGTCCAGCGCCGCATCGCGCGTCGCGCGGAGATCGTGCTGGGGAACGGTGGTGACGATGCGCATGCGGGTGCTCCACGGCTGCGGGGCCTCGAATTGTGCATCAAGCGGCGCGCGTCCCATACTCGCGACGTTTCCATCGGGGGCGACCGGGCATGGCGCGCATCATCCATTACTTCGACTACAAGAGTCCCTACGCCTACCTGGCGCAGGAGGCGGCGTTCGATCTCGCGGCACGCGCGGCGTTCGAGATCGAGTGGCGACCCTACACGCTCTTGATCGACAAGTACCTCGGCAGCGCGACCCTGGACGCCAACGGGCAGGACACCCTCGGCACGCGCAACGATCACCAGTGGCGCCGCGTGCGCTACTCCTACATGGACTGCCGACGCGAGGCGAACCGTCGTGGCCTCACGATCCGCGGGCCGCGCAAGATCTTCGACAGCGTGCCGGCCCACGTCGCCTTCCTGTTCGCGCGTGAGCGCGGACCTTGGCGCGCGCTGCACGAGGCGATGTTCGCGCGCTTCTGGCGGCGCGAACTCGACATCGAAGACGTCGCGGTGCTGTGCGCGCTGCTGGACGAACACGGCTTCGACGGCGCAGCCTTTCCCGCCTATCTCGCCGGCGAGGGGCGCGCGCTGCACGATGCGATGCAGCGTGAGGCCGAGGACGATGGTGTGTTCGGCGTACCGAGCTGGTGGGTGGAGGGCGAGCTCTTCTGGGGCCTCGAGCGACTCGAACGCGTCACGGAGCGGCTGGTTTCGCTGCCATCGCGCTGAGCGTCCACGCGAGATGCCCAGGACGAGGACCACGCCAACGCCAGCGTGACCCTCGCCCCAGGCGGAGAGCGCTAGGGACGACGTTGCGGGGGAGAGCGCCGCGCCGGCCCTGGTGACGACTGTGCTACAGCCCGGCCGCGCGCGCTTGACCTGGATCACGCCGCGCGCGCGGTCTGCGGCGCGATTGCCGCGGGCGAGCGCCATTGCCTACACTCGCGGCCATGAATGCCCTGCCCAAAGCCGACGAACAGGCCTGTCTCGCGTCCGGCGCGACGGTCGACAGCTCCCATCCCGCCGTGCGCGCCTATGCGGAACAGCACAGCGCCGGCCAGCGCGATCCACGCGCGCGCGCCATCGCGCTCTACTACGCGGTGCGCGACGGCATTCGCTACGACCCCTATGGTCTCGACCTGTCGGAGCACGGGCTGCGCGCCAGCACCACGCTCGCCGCCGGCCGCGGCTGGTGCGTGCCCAAGGCCGTGCTGCTCGCGGCGGCCTGCCGCGCGGTCGGCATTCCCGCCGCGCTCGGCTACGCGGACGTGCGTAACCATCTCTCGACCGAGCGCATGCGCGCGACCATGAAGACCGACGTGTTCTTCTGGCACGGCTACACCGCCATCCTGCTGGACGGCGTGTGGGTCAAGGCGACGCCCGCCTTCAACATCGAGCTGTGCGAGAAATTCCGCATTCGCCCGCTCGAGTTCGATGGGCGCGAGGACTCCATCTACCATCCCTACGATCTCGACGGTCGCCAGCACATGGAGTACCTCGCCTACCGCGGCGAGTTCGCTGAAGTGCCGCTGGCCGCGATGCGCGCGGATTTCGAGCGCCACTACCCCGGGGTCGCCGAGAACCTGGCGCGCAGCGACTTCGAGCGCGACGTCGCCGTCGAGGTGGGCGCGTCGAACTGAAGGTGAGGCGGTCGACGGGTCGGCCCTCGTCGTGACACGCGCCGCCGCGCCCGGCCTGCGGCTTGCGGTGGGCGGGCTCATCGCGCTCTACGCGCTGGGCTACCTGCTGTGGTACTCGGCCACGCCGCTCGGTCTCTATCCCGTGCTGGACGGCCGCGAGCAGCTCGCGCTGGCTGGCGCCATCGCGCGCGGCGAACTGCCGCACGAGCCCTTCTACCGCGCGCCGCTCTATCCTGCGCTGATCGCGCAGGTGATCGATCTCGGCGCGGGCGCGCGCGACCTGCCGCTGCTGGTGCGCCTGCTGAACGCGCTCCTGCACCTGTTGAATGCCGCGCTGGTGTGGAGGCTCGCGCTGCGCGTGTGGCGCGCGCCGCGCGCGGCCGCGCTGGCGGCCATGCTCGCGGGCTTGAGCCCGGTGGCGCTGTTCTTCGCCGCCGACCCGCTCGACATCACGCTTGCCACCAGTTTCATGCTCGGCGCCTGCCTCGCCACCGTGCGCGCGACAGAAGACGAGCAGGGCGCTTCCACCAGCCTTGCGCTGGCCGGCGCGCTGCTCGGCGCGGCGCTGCTCACGCGTCCCCAGATGCTGCTTGTGGTGGGCGCCCTTGCGCTCTGCGCCTGGCAGGGCTCGCCTGCCGGGCGGGCGCAGCGGCTGCTGGCCGCGAGTCTGCCGGTGCTCGCACTCGCGCTCGCGATGGGCGCCATCAACCTGCGGGTTGGCGGCAGCTTCGCGGTGTTGCCCTGGCAGGGCGCCTACAACCTGTGGGCGGCCAACGGGCCCGAGGCCGACGGGCGCTACTTCGTGCAGCGTGAACGCCTGGCGATGTACACCGAGGGCGTGAACCCGGCGCGGGTCGAATCCGAGCGCCTGTATCGCGCGGCGAACCCGGGCGCACCGGACGATCCGGCGAGCATGTCGCGCTACTGGCAGGCGCGCACGCTGGCGGCGCTGCGCGCCGAGCCGCTGCGCTGGCTCGAACTCGAGGCGCGCAAGGCCTGGTACCTCCTGAACGACTTCGAGCAGTACGACCTGAAGACCTACTTCGTGCACAAGGCGCAATCGCCCTGGCTGCGCTGGAATCCGCTCGGCTGGGGGGTGCTGCTGGTCGGCGCGGTGCTCGCGCTCGGTCTGCGTGGTCTGCCGCGCGCGGGCAGGGTGGTGGTGCTGTTCAGCTTCGCCTACGGCGCGAGCCTGTTGTTGAGCTACGTCAGCGCGCGCTTTCGCCTGCCACTCGCGCCCTTGCTGGCGGTGCTCGCGGGCGGCGTGCTGGCGAACGGTGTCGAGGCGGTGCACTGGCGCCGCGCGCTGCCGGTCGCCGCGCTGACGGCGACGCTCACGTTCTGGCCGCTGCCGGCCGCCGAGCGCGAGCGTACGGTGGTGCAGGACTACCTGCTGGAAGCGCGCGCGGCGCTGATGGTGGGTGACACGACGATCGCCGTCCAGCGCGCGCGCCAGGCCTTGACGCGCGCGCCGCGCGACGAAGCCGCGCGCGAGGTGCTGTGCGTCGCGCCGTTCAACGCCTGGCTGCACGGCCCGCTGGCGCCGGACCCCGCGCTGCGTACGGCGTGTGCCGACGCCGCGCCGTTTTCACCCGTCGCCCGGCGCGCGCTCGGTGTGCTGGCCTGGCGTGCGGGCGACGACGACTTGGCGAAAGACGCCTGGCGAGGCCTGTCCCTTCAGGCGGGGCCGGAGCGCGACGCGGCCGCGGCGGCGCTCATCATGAGTGGCGAGGCCGTGGCACCGCTGGACGACGCCGGCCTCACGCGCAGCGCGGACGTGCTGCTGCTCGCCCGCGCGCTGCGCGGCGACCGCCGCGCCGAGGCCCGTCTGCGGGCGCGGCTGCCCGAGGCCGAACTGGCGCGGCAGGCCGATAACCTCGAGCGGCTGTTCGCACGCTGAGGCGCGCGGTCTTCAGCCACCCGGGAGGCTCACGGTCTGCACGGCCTGGCTCGAGGTGGTGCCGGCCAGGGACTCGATCGCGACCACGCTCGCGAAGCACACGGCGAAGAAGATCAGAACGGACAGGGTGGCGGTCAGGTAGCGCATGGGGGCTGCTCCTAGCTGTGGGCGCCGCGCGTCTCGAGACGCGGCGCGATCGACAAAGAACTCGATGGATAGCCGGCCATCCCCCCGCTATCGAACCGAGCCGGCGCGGCCGGCTCGATGGGAATAGCGGCGTGGGTCTGGCGAAATTCAGACCAGGCGACCAGCAACGCGAAGGCCAGCGCGAACACGCGCAGGGCGAGTGCCAGGGACGGTTCCGACGCGTTCGACGGCCGACTGGTCGGTCTGTTTTCAGGCACGACCAGGCGCAATGCGTGCCGCTCGGCGCGGGGCTCGGCGACGCGCTCGGCATGAACATCGATTGCGGCGCAGGCTTGGGGCCTGGTGCAAGAACTGGACATGGTCGTCTCCTCTTTTCCACAACGACCGACTGGTTGGTCGGTCGAAAAGCAAATTTTTTCAGGTCGCCGGCATCTTCAGGTCGTGAAGATACTTCTTCAAGCCGTTGATCGAGGACCGAAAGATGCCGCAATCCTGAGAGTTCTTCGCAAGTCCCACGGCGCCCTGCAGCGACGCGATGACGAAGTAGGCGACCTCGTTCGCATCGACCTCCGGCCGCAGCAGACCGCGCTGCTGGGCGCCGGCCAGGGCGTTCTGCACCGCGCGATGCCAGCGCCGATAGACGCGCTCGATGCGCTGGCGAAAGCCCTCGTCCAGCGGCGACATCTCCTGCGCCAGGTTGTTGATCGGGCAGCCACAGGCGAGGCGCTGGCCGGCGAGGAACTGCTCTTCTTCGTCGAGCAGGCGGCAGATGCCCTCGATGGGATCCTCCGCGCTGAGCGCCGCGTCCCAGGCCGCCACCGCGCGGGGGGCGAGCACGTCGTCCAAGACCGCGTAGCCGAGCTCTTGCTTGCTGGCGAAATGGTGATAGAGCGCGCCCTTGGAGATCCCCAGCCGCTTCAGCATCTCGCACAGCGAGGCGGACTGGTAACCGACCCGGTAGATCTCCTCGGCGGCGGCCTCGAGGATCTTCTCGCGGGTCACTTCGGCCTTGAGGTCGCGTTGTGTCACCATGGAGCGAAGAATACAAACCGGTCGGTCGGTTTGCAAGGCGTGAACGAAAAATTTTTCAGGGCGCCGACTGCTCGGTCGGCGGACGCGTGTTCGCGTTGGGTATGAACAGCTGACGACCCTGGGGCCGGAACGCGGCAATGGCGGCCTGGCCCTCCGTGCCGAGCAACCAGTCCTGCAGGCGGCGGGCTTCGACCGCATGCACGTGCGGATGGCGTCGTGGGTCGACCAGGATCAGGCTGTACTGGTTGCGCAGCGCCGGGTCGCCGGACAAGAGTTCAGCCAGCCCCTGGCGGTCGGTATAGGTCGCCCAGCTCGCGCTGTCGGTCAGCGTGTAGGCGCCGAGTTCGCGCGCCACGTTGAGCGTCGACAACATGCCGCTGCCGGTGTCGCGGTACCAGCGCTGGAGCGCGGGGTCCGGGCTGTGGCCCGCGGCCTTCCACAGTGCCTGCTCGCGCACATGGGTGCCGCTCAGATCGCCGCGGGAGGCGAACAGCGCGCCGTGAACGGCAATACGTCGAAAGGCCTCGGCGGCATCCGGCGCGCCGCGCACGCCGGCCGGATCTTTCACGGGTCCGACCAGCACGAAGTCGTTGTACATCAGGGGTTCGCGGGCCAGGCCTTCGCCGTCGGCGATGAAGCGCGCCTCGGCATCCGGGGCGTGGACCAGGGCGAGATCGCCGTTACCCGCCCGGCAGTTGGCGAGCGCCTGCCCGGTGCCGACCGCGATGACGTGGACCTCGATGCCGGTCGCGGCGGTGAAGCGGGGCAGCAGGGCGTCGAACAATCCCGACGCCTGGGTGGAGGTGGTGGACTGCAGCAGCAGGTAGGACCTGTCGGCGGCCTGCGCCGCCAGCGCCAGCAGGGCGAGCAGCGCGCCGAGGGCGCGCCGCCACGCGAACTCAGTCGCGCGCACCGCCCGCGGCCCGCCGCGAGAGGTCGACCAGCAGCGTGCCGATCACCGCGCCCACCGCACCGAAGCCGAAGTGGGTCATGATCGAGAACAGCGGGCCATGGCGCAGCTTGCCGAGATGCAGCTGCACGCCATGGGCGAGCAGGTAGACCGCGAGCGGCTTCAGCATGAAGGCGACGCCGCCGGTCAGCGCGACCAGTGCGAGGTGCCGGCTGCGACGCAGGCCGGCAAGCCACGCGCCGTCGACCGCCAGCGCGCAGAGCCCGTAGATTGGCGCCTGCATGCTGGCGCCCGCGCCGTGCGCGAGCAGCGCGATGGTGCCCACGTAGCCCGCGGCGGTGGTGACCGCCGCCCAACGCATGTTCGACCCGTTACGCGCCACCATCACGCCGGCCATCCACACCAGGCCGTAGTGGCCGGGCAGGCCCAGGTCGATGTCCCAGGCGCGATGGCCGAAGGCCAGCAGCGCGCCCAGGCCGAGCAGCGCGAGCAGGTGGCCGAGGCCCGCCTGCTCAGGGACGGAAGCGCTTGATGCGCTGCTTGTCTGCGACGACGTAATCGTGCGAGCCATCTGTCGTGTTCTCCACCAAAAGTACCGAAAGTCCGCCCACGCGTACCGGCCGTGCCCAGTCGCCGAGCGTCACCCGCGCCGTGTCCGGCAGGCAGTCGCCGACCGTGTCACTGTTGAACGTGCGCACTGCGTCCAGGCCGGTCTGCGCGCGCAGCGCGCCGACTTCGTGCACGCCGCCACCGAGTTCGCGCAGTCGCTTCAGCCACAGGTACCGGCCGTCGTCGCCCTGCATGAACAAACCCACCCCGGCCAGCGCGCCGATGATACCGCCGTGGGTGCCCGTCAGTCCCGTGAGACGGATGCCGGCCGCTGCCGCGGTCGCGCGCGCCCGTTCGCGGTCCAGCACTTCGCGCTGCGCCGAGAGCGCGTAGTCGACGACGCGCGCGGCGGCGTCTGGTGTCGCCACGCACAGACCGACGTCCGCACCGACCGCCGCGACTTCCAGCAGGAATTCGCGGCAGTAGGTTTCGACTTCATCCTCGGACGCGCGCGCGGCGAGTTGCAGGCAGGCCGAGCTGTTGTGCGAGGTGTAGGGAATGCGCGGGTCGACCAGCAGCTGATGGCGCGTGATGCCGCGCATCTCGGCGAGGCCGGCGTCGGCCAGGCCGCGCGCCAGCGTGCGGGCGCGATAGCCCGTGCCGCGCGTGTCGAGATTGTCGGTGTCGTCGATGCCGACCAGCAGATCGATGCCGGCGGCCGACGTCCGCGCGAGCGCGGGATTCATCGTGGGAGCCTTGCCATGGGTGGCATTGTCTTGCACGTAAGGCGCATGCGCTAGAGCAGTTCGAGATCGAAACCGAGATAGAGAAAGCGCCCGGCCTGCGGCAGGCCGTAGGCTTCGGCATAGGACTCGTCCAGCACGTTGTCCGCGCCGACGAAGACCTTCAGCCGCGGCGTGCCGAGCGGCCGCGCCACGCGCAGGTTGAGCAGCGCATAGGGCGACAGCATGCGCGTGCGCGGCGGGCCGAAGCGCGAGAAGTAGAACTCGCCGCCGACGAACTGGAAGCTCGCGCTCGCCAGGGTGCCGTCGTCGAAGCGCTGACTGGCCTGCGCCGCCACCTTGTGCCTGGGCCGGTACTGGAGCTCGTCGCGCAGCGAGGCGTCGGAACGATCGCGGGCGTGCAGGTAGGACCAGGACGCCGCCAGCTCGCGCCCACCGGCGAGCGCCGCCCGCGCCGCGAGTTCCAGACCTTGAAAGCGGAAGCGCTGGTTGTTGGCGAACTCCTCGGTCACCGGATCGCGGTCGATGAAGTTCTCCACGTCGCTGCGGAACAGCGTCACTCCGAGCACCGCCGGCGCCAGGCCCGCGTACTCGGCGCCGAGTTCATAGGTCATCGCGCGCTCCGGCGCGAGTTCGGGGTCACCGGACAGCGTGTCGTAGAGCTGCTGCACCGAGGGCAGACGCAGCTTGCGCGCGAAGCCGGCGCGCAGCCGCAGGTCAGGCGTCACCGCCCGCGACAGGCCGCCGGAGAAGCTGCCGTGCACTTCGCTCGCGCCGTCGTCGCGCTCGAGCCAGTGCACGGCGTAGCCGAACACCACGTCCACCCAGCCGAGCGGCGCGGCACTGAGTTCGAGCGCGCTGCTCGCGATGTGCAGCGTGCGCGACTGGCTGAAGGGGCGCAGATCGAAGGTCACGGCGTCGAAGCGCGTCGGCGTGCCGCCGCCCGAGCCGTCGCCACCGCTGCCGCAGCCAGTGCCGGCCGGCGGTACGTTGACGACCGGCGTGGTGTCCGGCGGCTGCGCGCCGGTCAGCGCGGTGGCGCTGGTGGGCGCGACCAGGAACACCGCCAGACCGCCGGGGCCGCCGGTCGGCGGCTCGGACGGACCCCAGAAGCCGTTCGCGTCGACCTGGCGAAGTTCCAGTGCGGCGTAGGCGGGCGGGCGGCCGCCGCTGCTGGTGGCGGAGAAGCGCAGCAGTTCGGCGAGCGTCGCGCGCTCGTAGGTCCAGCGCGCGGTCTCGCCGTCGAACAGCGGATCGGCCGCGCCGTTGGCGCCGCCGGGACGCTGCCAGCCGATACGCGCGCGGAAGCGGTAGTTGTTGATCACGTCGCCCGCACCGGGGGCGGCGAAGGCGCTGGCGTTGCCGGTGCTCGCATCGCTGGTGGGGTCGTAGAGCAGGTTCCAGTCGCTGATGTCGAGGCCCTGGTCGGGCAGCAGGTAGAGGCGCGACGCGTAGGCCGCGGGCACCGCCGGCCCCGAGCCGCCGTTGACGAAGAAATTGCCGGCCGCGAGGCTCTTGAAGCTGAAGTCGACGCCGCCGCGCCCGTTGTCGGTCATGGTCAGGCTCGCGATCGGCTCGTTGTCGCCGGCCGCGTTGGTCGCGCCGAAGTTGTTGGTCGCGAGGTAGTTGAACAAGAGCGTGGCGCTGGTCGCGTTGCCGAGAGTGACGGGGCGCGGCCTGGTCGGCGGCGGCAGGCGTGGCACGTCGCGGGTCAGGCAGTCCTGGCTGAAGTGCTCCTGGCGCGCCTCTACCATCCAGGTCAGCGCGCCGCCCCAGTCGTGGGCGAGGCTCAGCTCGTTGTGGAATCCGAATACCCGCGAGTCGGCGTCGTCGGCGAAGGTGCCGCGCACGTGCGGGTCGTCGAGCCGGGGCGCGAACGGTGAGCTGTAGCGGTTGGTGTTCTCGGCCAGGGTGTTGACGTAGGCCCAGCCGCGGTCGGCGAGCCGGCCGTCCGGGTCCCACTCGAAGCCGGCCTGCAGCGACAGGGTCTCGTCGTCGTCCACGCGCTGCCAGCGCGGACGGTTGGCGAAGCCGTCGGCCTCGTCGTCCACCACCGTGCCGGGCGCGCCGAAGCCGCCGCGACTGTAGGTGAAGGTGCCGCCGAGGGCGAGATCGTCGTTCACCCGGTGCCAGCCGTTCAGGTAGGCGTGGTTGCGTTCGCGATCGCTGTTGGCGCGCAGGCCGCCGTGCTCGAGGCTGGTTTCGCGCAGGTTGGCCGAGAGCGGAAAGCCGTCGCGCGCGTTCCGTCCGGCCGCGGCGAACACGCCGCTGGTCTCGCTGCCCCAGCCATAGGTGCCGTACACGCGATGGTGATCGCCGCTGCCGTATTCGGCGTGGGTCGTGGCACTCTGGCCCGGCTCGGCCTGGCGCGTGATGACGTTGATGACCGCACCGACCGCGCCGTCGCCGTAGAGCGTGGAGCTCGCGCCGGTGGTGAGCTTGATGCGCGCGATGTTCTCCGCCGGGATGAGCGTCGGGTCGAACTGGCCGTCGAAGGTGTTGCCGAAGGGCACGCCGTTCAAGAGCAGCTTGACCTGGCGGGTGCGGTAGCCGCGCACGTCGATGCGCGGGCTGCCGTTGCCGCCGGTGCGGACGTTGAGTCCGGGCAGCAGCTCGAGCGCATCTTCGAGGCTGCGCGCGCCGCGCAGCTCGATGTCGGCGCGGTCCACCGAGTACACGGTGGCGACGCGCTCGACGGTCGGCTGGCGCGCGCTCACCACCACTTCGTTCAGGCCGTCGGGGGCGTTCGCGGCGTGCGCCGAGCGCATGCCGAGCAGCAGGAGCGCCAGGCTCAAAATCGGAAGAAGCCTGCACATTTTAGGCGAGGAGGGCGTCAAGTATCCTGGGCTCGGCGGGTTGCGCACACTACCGACGTGACGGCGCCGTCCTCAATCAGCATAGTCGTTCATATATGGAAGCCGTGGCCCTCCGGGCCGCGGGAACAGGAGTCCGTGTGACCAGCCCTTCCCTCTACCCATGGGCACGCCCATGAAGATCGGCCTCGCGCTCGCCTGGCGCATCGAACTCGATGGTGTGGAGTACGACCTCGAACCATTGCTGTTCGATCTTCTGGCCGCGGTCGAGAAGGGCGGTCATCTGAACTATGCCTCGCGCGCCACCGAGGTCTCCTACCGTCACGCCTGGGGACTGATGCGCACCTGGGAGGCTCGCTTCAAGGCGCCGCTGGTCGACCTGCAGCGCGGCCGCGGCGCGACCCTCACTGACATTGGCCGCGCGCTGCTTGAGGCGCGCGAACGGGCCCAGCTCGCGACCGGGCCGACGCTCGCCGACGCCGCAGGTGAGGCCGGAGGGCGCCTGCAGCAGAGCATGGGCGATGCGCGCGTCACGCTCCGGGTCGCGTCCAGTCATAGCGATCTCCTGACCGGCCTGGTCGACGCCCTGGACGCCTCGCGCTGGCAGGCGGTGCTGGACGTCATCGGCAGCGAGGCCGCGCTGCGGCGCTACCAGCGCGGCGACATCGATATCGCCGGATTCCATCTGCCGCTCGGCGAACTCGGACCGACCGTCGGGCTCAACCTGCTGGCCCTGCTGGACGACGCGCGCGACCAGGTCTTCCTGCTGGAGATGCGCGCCCTGGGCCTGGTCTCATCGCCCCAGGCGCCCGTGACCACGCTCGAGGCGCTGCCGGGAAGCGCGCTCCGCTTCATCAATCGACAGCCGGGATCCGGCACGCGCCTCGTGTTCGACGGACTGCTCGGGCTGCGCGGCATCGCGCCCGGCGCCATCCTGGGCTATCGCAACGAGGAGTACACCCACTCGGCGGTGGCGGCGATGGTGGCGAGCGGCGGCGCCGACGCGGGCTTCTGCACCGCCAGCGCGGCGGCCCGTTTCGGGCTGCACTTCCAGCCTTTCGTGCAGGAGCGCTTCTACCTCTGTCTACGGCGCTCGGCACGGCGCGAGCTCGTCGAAGCCGTCACGAGCTATGTCGCGAATGCGCTGAACGCCGGTGCCACGCCCCGCAGCCTGAACGAGGTGCAGCCCGGCGTCGCGCTGCTGCGACGCCTGCACACCTCGCTCTGATCGCGACGCCTTACTTGCGCAGCACCTTCGCGCAGGACTCGAGGAAGTAGTCGACGTTGGCGCCGTTGATGCCGGCGACGTTGATGCGGCTGGAGCCCACCATGTAGATGCCGCACTCCTGGCGCAGGCGATCCACCTCCGCCGGCGTGATCCCGAGGAAGGAGAACATGCCGCGCTGCCGGCGGATGAAGCCGAAGTCCTGGCCGGTCACCTCGGTCAGCTTCTGCGCCAGCAGTTCACGCAGGCCGTTGATGCGATCGCGCATCGCGTCCAGTTCCTTCACCCAGGCGACGTTCAGTGCTTCGTCGCCGAGGATGATCTCGACGATCGCCGCGCCGTGGGCCGGCGGCATGGAGTAGCTGGTGCGCACCACCGAGTCGAGCTGGCTCTGGATGGCCGGCGCGCGCGCGGCGTCCGACGTGACCACCTGCAGCGCGCCGACGCGCTCGCGGTACAGACCGAAGTTCTTCGAATACGAACTGGCGACGATCACCTCCGGGCAGACGTCGGCCACGATGCGCAGACCCGCCACGTCCTCTTCCAGGCCATCACCGAGGCCCTGGTAGGCGAGGTCGATGTAGGGCGTGAGGCCACGCTCGACCATGATCTTCGCCGCCTCGCGCCAGGTCTCGGCGTCGAGATCGACGCCCGAGGGGTTGTGGCAGCAGCCGTGCAGCAGCACCAGGTGACCGCTAGGGATCTTGCGGAACGCGTCCAGCATGGCGGATGCGTCCAGGCCGCGGGTCGCCTTGTCGTAGTAGGGGTAGGTCTCGATCTTGATGCCGGCGCTGCCGAGCAGCGGCACGTGGTTGGCCCAGGTCGGGTCGCTCACCCAGATGGTCGCGTCGCTGCGCGCGCGCTTGACCAGTTCCGCACCGATGCGCAGCGCGCCGCAGCCGCCGGGAGTCTGCACGCCGGCCACGCGCTTGTCGCGGACCACGGCGTGCTTGCCGCCGAACATGAGCTTGCGCACCAGCTCGTTGAAACCCGGCGTGCCGGGCGGACCGATGTAGGTCTTGGTGGTCTCGGACGCGAAGCGCCGCCGCTCGGCCTCGATGACGGTCTCGAGGATCGGCGTGTTGCCCTGTTCGTCACGGTAGACGCCGACGCCGAGGTCGATCTTCTGCGCGCGCGGGTCGTCGCGGAACAGGGCCATCAGGCCGAGGATGGCGTCGGGGCTCAGGGCTTCGAGAGATTCGAACATGGCGGGTCCAGGCTCCAGGCAGAACAAGTGAGGGGTGAACGGAAAAGGCGCGGGAATATACCACGGGGAGGGGCGAGGCCTGGGTTGGGACAAGGGACATAAACGGGGACAGACCACGGTTTCGATGAAACCGTGGTCTGTCCCCGTTTATGTCCGGTTCGCGGTCCTCAGCGCTCGAAGCAGCGCTGTTCGGCCGACGCCGCGCGCAGCGCGTCCAACTCGGCCTCGCGCTGCGGGCGGCGGGTCTGGTCGCGGTAGTTCTGCAGGGCGCGGAACGGCAGGTAGTAGAAACCCGGGGTCCACACGCTGCCGGTGAAGAGCGCCGCACCGGCGCGCGGGTCGCTGTAGAAGTCGGTCGGGCCCGGGTTCAACTGCTGGCGCATCAGCGCCACGCGCTGCTGGTAGAGCGCGGCGCAGTCCTGCGCGCTCGGCGCGGCTACGTGGGGCTGCGGCGTGCCGAGCAACAGATCGCGGGCATCGGCGCCGCGAGCGCGGATGAAGGCCTTGGCCTCGGCCTTGGTGATCGGTTCGACGAGCGGCGCGTCGTCGGCCTGGGCGACGACGCTGGACAGGAGCAGGGCTCCGAGGACGAGACGCTGCATGGTGACTACCCTCCATTCTTCTATGCAGGGCGTGGCGGCCGGCGCGGCGCGAACTTGAGGGCCGCGGGCGCGTCGAGGTGGCTGGCGCCCGAATACTGTTGTTATATACAGTATTCGAAAAACGCCGTGCCCAGCCCATGTCCCGTCCCGCCCTGCCCGAGTACGCCGAGCTCCATTGCCTGAGCAATTTCAGCTTCCTGCGCGGCGCCTCCCATCCCGAGGAACTGGTGCGCGAGGCCCATCGCCTCGGCTACCGCGCGCTCGCGCTCACCGACGAATGCTCGCTGGCCGGCGTGGTGCGCGCCCACACCGTGGCGCGGGACCTCGGGCTCGCGCTCATCATCGGCGTGGAGCTGCGCCTGGTCGACGGACCGCACCTGGTGTTGCTGGCCGACGATCTGCGCGCCTACCAGCGCATCGCGGCGCTGGTCACCCGCGGCCGGCGGCGCCAGCCCAAGGGCGCCTATGAACTCCACCTGGCGGATCTCGAGATGCTGGACGGCGCGGGCCTGGTCATCCTGCTGCCGTCGCTGGAGGAGGCAGCCGACGAGACGGCCTGCGCGTGGCTCGCGCCGCGCTTCCCGGCCCGCCTGTGGCTCGGCGTCGGGCTCTTCTACAGCGGCTACGACGGCCAGCTGCTGGCCCACGCCGAGGCGCTCGGCGCGCGGCACGGCGTGCCGCTGGTCGCGACCGGCGACGTGCACATGCACTGCCACGCGCGCCAGCCGTTGCAGGACACCCTGACCGCCATCCGTCATCGCACCACGGTGATGGCGGCCGGCTGGCAGCTGTTTCCGAACGCCGAGCGCTACCTGCGGCCACGCGAGCGCCTGGCGCGCATCTACCCGCGGCGGCTGCTGGACGAGACGCTCGCCGTCGCCGCGCGCTGTCGTTTCAGCCTCACCGAGCTGCGCTACCGCTACCCGGCGGAGCTGGTGCCGGCGGGCGCCACGCCGGCGTCCCACCTGCGCCAGCTGACCGAGGACGGCATGGCGCGCCGCTGGCCGAACGGCGTGCCGGCCAAGGTGCGCGCCCAGGTCGAGCACGAACTCGCGCTCATCGCCGAGCTCGGCTACGAGGCCTTCTTCCTCACGGTGCACGATCTCGTGATGTTCGCGCGCGGCCGCGGCATCCTGTGCCAGGGACGCGGCTCGGCCGCCAACTCGGCGGTGTGTTTCTGCCTCGGCATCACCGAGGTCGACCCGGCGCGCATGGAGATGCTGTTCGAGCGCTTCATCTCCAAGGAGCGCAACGAGCCGCCGGACATCGACGTCGACTTCGAGCACGAGCGGCGCGAGGAGGTCATCCAGTACGTCTACCGTCGCTACGGCCGCGAACGCGCGGCGCTGGCCGCGACAGTCATCACCTATCGGCTGCGCAGCGCCGTGCGCGACGTCGGCAAGGCGCTCGGCATGAGCCTCGAACAGGTCGAGCGCCTGGCCGGCAATCTCTACTGGTGGGACCGCGGCCAGCTGATCGAGGCGCGCCTGCGCGAGGTGGGCTTCGATCCGACCAACCCGGTCATCGCGCGGCTGGTGAACCTGGTCGGGCAGATCCTCGGCTTTCCGCGCCATCTCTCCCAGCACGTCGGCGGCTTCGTGATCTCCGATCAGCCGCTCCATGAACTGGTGCCGATCGAGAACGCGGCGATGGCAGAGCGCACGGTCATCCAGTGGGACAAGGACGACCTCGACGCGCTCGGCCTGCTCAAGGTCGACTGCCTGTGCCTAGGCATGCTGAGCGCCATTCGCCGCAGCTTCGATCTGATCGAGGGCTTCGACGGCCGGCGCCTCACCATGGCGAGCGTGCCGGCCGAGGATCCGGCCACCTACGAGATGATCCAGCACGCCGACACGGTCGGCGTGTTCCAGATCGAATCCCGCGCGCAGATGGCGATGCTGCCGCGCCTGAAGCCGCGCTGCTATTACGACCTGGTGATCGAGATCGCGATCATCCGCCCCGGGCCCATTCAGGGCGAGATGGTGCATCCCTACCTGCGCCGGCGTAACGGCGAGGAGGCGGTGGACTATCCGAGCGAGGCGGTGCGCGGCGTGCTGGCGCGTACGCTCGGCGTGCCCCTGTTCCAGGAGCAGGTGATCAAGCTCGCGATGGTCGCGGCCGGCTTCACCCCGGGCGAGGCGGATC
This sequence comes from Gammaproteobacteria bacterium, assembly GCA_019747795.1. Classification (GTDB taxonomy): domain Bacteria; phylum Pseudomonadota; class Gammaproteobacteria; genus JADJYF01. The sequence continues at coordinate 70,980 of JAIEQK010000035.1, forward strand.
ATCTCAGGCGCTCGATGGCGGCCTGGAAGCGCAACGGCGGGCTCGAGCATTTTCGCGAGCGCCTGCTCTCCGGCATGCGCGAGCGCGGCTACGCGGAGGACTTCGCCGAGCGCATCTTTCACCAGATCGAAGGCTTCGGCGAATACGGCTTTCCCGAGTCCCATTCGGCGAGCTTCGCGCTGCTCGCCTATGTCTCGGCCTGGCTGAAGCGCCATGAGCCGGCGGCCTTTCTCGCCGCGCTCCTGAACAGCCAGCCCATGGGCTTCTACGGACCGTCACAGCTCATCCAGGACGCGCGCCGCCACGGCGTGGAGGTGCGGCCGCCGGACGTGCAGGTGAGCGGCTGGGAATCGGGGCTCGAGCCCGTGCAGCCGGGCGCGCGGGCCGCCGCGGTGCGCCTGGGCCTCG
>JAIEQK010000163.1 GCA_019747795.1 Gammaproteobacteria bacterium
AGCGCGTCGGCCGCCGCCTGGCTCGCGGTCTGGGTGTTCTGGCGCACGGTGATGCGCAGCATCTGCTGACGTGTGTCGAGACTCGCCAGCACGCGCTTCAACTCGGCGAGGTTCGCCGGCGTACTGCGGATTACGAGCTGGTTCTGCATGCCGGTCACGGCGCCCTCGGCAACCACCAGGTCGCGCAGCATGGGCAGCACTTCGCTGGCGAGGCGATGGCGCAGCGGCACGACCTCGGTGACCAGCGGCTCGGCCGCGGCGAGCAGCGCGTGAGCCAGGAGCAGCAGGGCGAGGAGCGCGCGTCTCACAGGTGCAGGCGCCTCAGGTTGGCGTCGCGCTGGCCGCGTTCCCACATCTCGTCCAAGCGCTCGGCGAGCGCGGCCGCGCGTCGACGGCCGTTGAAGTCCACTTCGGCGGCGTAGCGATCGGAGAACTGGCGATGGGCGTAGCCGGTGTGGTCGGCGCTCAACCAGGCTTCGTTGAACTCGCGGTGCTGGCGCGCCGGGATGCGGATGTCGATGAAGCTGCTGAGCCGCTGGGCGAGTTCGATCAGCCGGTGACCCTGGCCGACCAGCGGCCGCGGGTCGAGGATGAAGAGCCGGATGCGCGCGGCGCGGTGGCCGAGGGCCAGGCGCTTGACCGCCTCGGCAAAGGGCTCGTTGTCGTAGAGCGCGGGATCCAGGTGGCGGCTGACGATGTCGAGCGTGCGGCGCGCCTGGCTCGCGAGCGCGAGGCAGGTCTCGCGCAGCGCGTCGCGCCCGTCCTGTTCGCTCGCGCCGGCGGTGACGCCGAGCAGCGGCTCGAGCGGCGCCGCGTCCATGTCAGATCTCGCGCGCCAGGCGCGGCGCCAGGCCGACATAAGCGGCCGGCGTGAGCGACTTCAGCGCGTCGCGCGCCGCCTGCGGAATGGCGAGGCCGTCGACGAAGGCGTGCAGGCCGGCGCGATCGACGCGCTGACCGCGGGTCAGCTGCTTCAGCTGCTCGTAGGAGTCGGCGATGCCGTAGCGGCGCATCACGGTCTGCACCGGCTCGGCGAGGATCTCCCAGGCCTGGTCCAGGTCGCGGGCCAGCGCCTCGCCGTCGACCTCGAGCTTGGCCAGCCCCTGCGACAGCGAGCGGCAGGCGATCATGGTGTAGCCGAGCGCGGCGCCGAGGTTGCGCAGCACCGTCGAGTCGGTCAGGTCGCGCTGCAGCCGCGAGATCGGCAGCTTGCGCGAGAAGTGTCCGAGCAGCGCATCGGCCAGGCCCAGGTTGCCCTCGGCATTCTCGAAGTCGATGGGATTGACCTTGTGCGGCATGGTCGAGGAGCCGACCTCGCCCTCCACTTTCTTCTGCTTGAAGTAGCCGATGGAGATGTAGCTCCACACGTCGCGCGCGAGATCGATGAGCACGGTGTTCACCCGCGCCAGCGCGTCGGCGTAGGCCGCGACGCAGTCATGGGGTTCGATCTGCGTGGTGTAGGCGTTCCAGCTCAAGCCGAGTCCGCTGACGAAGCGCCGCGACAGCGCCGGCCAGTCGACCTCGGGATAGGCCACCACGTGGGCGTTGTAGTTGCCGACCGCGCCGTTGATCTTGCCGAGCATGGCCACGGCCTCGAACTGCGCGAGCTGTTCGGCGAGCCGCGCGGCGACGTTGGCCATCTCCTTGCCGAGCGTGGTCGGCGTCGCGGTCTGGCCATGGGTACGGGCCAGCATGGGCAGTTCGGCGTGGGCGTGGGCGAGGCGCTTCAGTTCGTCGCGGATGGCGCCCAGCGCCGGCGCGACGATGGTGTCGCGCGCGTCGCGCAGCATGAGCCCGTAGGACAGGTTGTTGATGTCCTCGGAGGTGCAGGCGAAGTGCAGGAAGGGAATCGCGCGCTCGAGCGCCGGCACGTCGGCGATCTGCTCACGCAGGTAGTACTCCACCGCCTTGACGTCGTGATTGGTGCTGCGCTCGATGGTCTTGACCCGCGTCGCGGCCGCGGCGTCGAAGTTCGTCACGATGGCGTCGAGGGTGGCCAGCGTGGCGGCATCGAAGGCCGGCAGTTCGACGATGGCGGGCTCGGCCGCCAGCGCCTTCAGCCATTCCACCTCCACCAGCACGCGGTAGCGGATCAGTCCGTACTCGCTCATCGTCGCGCGCAGCACGCCGGTGTGACGCGCATATCGACCATCGAGCGGCGAAAGCGCGGTCAGTTCGGACAGGGGCGGCACGGTGGACGGGGCGGACGACACGAATGGAGCTCCTCGGCGCGGGCGAACAGGGCTTCGCGCGCGGTTATCGACGCGAATGCCGTCATGATACCGCCGCCGCCGGGTGGTTTCGACGCGCGGCTGCGCTATCCTGTGGGCCCGCGTTCCGGCGCGCACCACGAGTGCCCGCCGGCACGGTCCGTTCCAGCCTGGATGTGCAGTTTGATCACGATGCCTTTCGACCCGACGCGCGCGCTCCCGGCCGGGCGCGACGCTCTGTCCGCGACGCCCCGCCCATGAGTTCCAACGCCATCGCCAGCCGCTTTCGCGGCTTCCTGCCCGTCATCGTCGATGTCGAGACCGGCGGCTTCAACCCCGACACCGATGCCCTCCTCGAAATCGCGGCGGTCACGCTCGACGTGGACAGCGAGATCGGCTGGCACCGGCAGGCGACCTTCGCCTTTCACGTCAAGCCCTTTCCGGGCGCCAACCTCGATCGCCGCGCGCTGGAGTTCAACGGCATCGATCCCTGGCACCCGTTCCGCCTGGCGGTGGAGGAGGGCGACGCGCTGCGCGAGATCTTCATCGCCGTGAAGCGCCAGATCATGGAGCACATGTGCACCCGCGCGATCCTGGTCGGCCACAATCCGTCGTTCGACCTGTCCTTCGTCAAGGCCGCCGCGTCGCGCAGCGGCATCAAGGATCTGCCCTTTCACAACTTCAGCACCTTCGACACCGCCGCGCTGTCCGGCGTGGCCTACGGCCAGACCGTGCTGGCGCGCGCGGTGCGCGCGGCGGGCTTCGACTGGGATGCGCAGGCCGCGCATTCCGCCATCTACGACGCCGAACGCACCGCCGACCTGTTCTGCGCGATCGTGAACCGCTGGGACAAGGTGAACGGCAAGCTGTAGGTCGGACTTCAGTCCGACATTCATTCGACGGCTTCGATCAAGGCTCTGGGACTGAATGTCGGACTGAAGTCCGACCTACAGCAGGCGCTGCCCCCACTCCTCCGCGGAGGCCTTGAGCCCCAGGACGTCCAGGGTCGCGAGCTGGCGGTTGCGCACCACGTGGCGGCCGGCGACCCATACCTGGGTCACCTGGTCGCGATGCGCGCTGTAGACGATCTGTGAGACCGGGTCGTAGACCGGACGCGCGCGCAGATCGCCGAGGTCGATGGCGACGAGGTCGGCCTGCTTGCCGACTCCGATGGAGCCGATGCTGCGTTCGAGACCGAGTGCCTGGGCGCCGTTCCAGGTCGCCATGCGCAGCGCCTGGGCGGCGGGCAGGGCACAGGGGTCGCCAGCCACGCCCTTGGCGAGCAGCGAGGCGGTGCGCAGCTCGCCCAGCATGTCGAGATCGTTGTTGCTCGCCGCGCCGTCGGTGCCGAGCGCGACGTTGACGCCACGGGCGAGCAGTTCGGCCACCGGACAGAAGCCGCTGGCGAGCTTCAGGTTGGACTCCGGGCAGTGCACCACCGTCACGCCGCGGGTCGCGAGCAGGTCCATCTCTTCGGGATCGAGGCAGGTCGCGTGCACCGCGAGCAGCCGCGGCGTGACCAGCCCCAGGCCCTGCAGGCGCCGCAGCGGCCGCAGGCCGTTGGCGGCGATGGCCTGTTCGACTTCGTCGGCGGTCTCCTGCACGTGCATGTGCACCGGGCAGTCGAGTTCCTCGGCCAGCGTCGCGATGCGGGTGAGCGCGGCGTCGTCCACGGTGTAGGGCGCGTGGGGCGCGAAGGCGGTGGTGATCAGCGGATGGTCACGATACTGGTCGTGCACCGCCTGGCCCTTGCGGAAGTACTCGTCGACATCGGCCGCCCAGGCGCTCGGGAAGCCGATCACGATCATGCCGATCACCGCGCGCAGGCCGGCCTCGATGGCGGCGGCCGCAGCCTCGTCGCCGAAGAAGTACATGTCGTTCATGCAGGTCGTGCCGCCGAGCAGCATCTCGGCCGCGGCGAGGCGCGTGCCGTCGCGCACGAATTCACGGTTCACCGCGCGCGCTTCCGCAGGCCAGATGTGATTGGTGAGCCAGTCCATCAGCGGCCGATCGTCGGCCATGCCACGGAACAGGCTCATCGCCGCGTGCGTGTGGGTGTTGACCAGGCCGGGGATCAGCGCGTGCTCGGGCAGCGTGAGTTCTTCCATCCCCGGGCCGGGGCTGCGCCACTCACTGGTGGGCAGCACCGCGCGGATGGTGGCGTTCTCGATGACCACGGTATGGTGCTCTAGCACCTGTCCCGCGGGCTCGACGGGAATGACCCAGCGCGCGTGCAGGGCCTGTGCGTTCGGGACCATGAAGTGTCCGGCTGCGTGCGGTTTCGACTAAAGTACCACAGCACCAATCACGGGACACTTGCATGGCCGCGGCCGCACCACACACGCAACCGATACGCTGGGAGCGGGACCGGCTGGTACTGATCGATCAGCGCGTGTTGCCGCGCGAACTGCGCCATGTCGAGTGTCACGACGCGGCGAGCGCGGCCGACGCCATACGCGCAATGGTGGTCCGCGGCGCGCCGGCCATCGGCATCACGGCGGCCTACGCGGTCGCGCTCTCGGCGCGTGAGCATCACGCGCGCGCGGGTGCGGACTGGCGCGTCGGCGTGACGGCCGACATCGCGCTGCTGCGCGCCGCGCGACCGACCGCGGTCAATCTCATGTGGGCCCTCGATCGCATGGCGGCGGCCTGCGCCGCCTGCGCGGGCGAGCCCTTCCCCGAGTTGCTCGAACTCGCGCAGCGCCTGCACGCGGAGGACCTCGCCGCCAATCACGCCATGGGCGCGTTCGGCGCGAGCCTGATCGCGCCGGGCGCGGGTGTGCTCACCCACTGCAATGCCGGCGCGCTCGCCACGGCGGGGCACGGCACCGCGCTCGGCGTGATTCGCAGCGCCTGGCGGGACGGGCGCATCGCCGCGGTCTACGCCGGCGAGACCCGTCCGTGGCTGCAGGGCGCGCGGCTGACGGCCTGGGAGCTGATGCAGGACGGCATTCCGGTCACCTTGATCGCGGACAGCGCGGCGGCCTGGCTGATGCGCGAGGGCCGCGTGCAGTGGGTCATCACCGGCGCCGACCGGGTGGCGGCCAACGGCGACAGCGCGAACAAGATAGGCACCTATGGCCTGGCCACGCTGGCGCGGGCCCACGGCGTGAAGTTCATGATCGTCGCCCCGCTCTCGACCATCGATCCGGCCACGCCGAGCGGTGCCGACATCGAGATCGAGCATCGCGCGGGCGACGAGCTCACGCAGCTCGGCGGCACGCCGGTGGCGGCCCCCGGTGTCGCGGCCTGGAACCCGGTATTCGACGTCACACCGGCCGGTTTGATCGATGCGCTGGTGACCGAGAAGGGCGTGATCGAGCGCCCCGACCCGGCGGCCATCGCGCGGCTCTTCGCCTGAGCCGGACGTCCGCCCCGCGGGGGTGCTTCGCGCGCGATTACGGTGTTATACTGCCGCCTTTCCCGTGCTCGGGAAATCTCATAAAAATTCAACACGTTAATTAGCCTTCCCCATGGCCGATTTCGCGCGCCAGCTGGTGCCTGTCAACATCGAGGACGAGATGCGCCAGTCCTACATGGATTACGCCATGAGCGTAATCGTGGGACGCGCACTTCCAGACGCCCGCGACGGCTTGAAGCCGGTGCATCGCCGCGTGCTCTTCGCGATGCAGGAAGCGAACAACGTGTGGAACCGGCCCTACGTGAAGTGCGCGCGCGTGGTCGGCGACGTGATGGGTAAATATCACCCGCACGGCGACAACGCGATCTACGACACGCTGGTGCGCATGGCGCAGGATTTCTCCCTGCGCTACACGCTGATCGACGGCCAGGGCAACTTCGGTTCGGTGGACGGCGACGCGCCCGCGGCGATGCGCTACACCGAGTGCCGTCTGGACCGCATCGCCAACGAACTGCTGGCCGACATCGATCGCGAGACGGTCGATTTCACGCCCAACTACGACGGCAAGGAATTCGAGCCGACGGTGCTGCCGTCGCGCATACCGAACCTGCTGGTCAACGGCTCGAGCGGTATCGCGGTCGGCATGGCGACCAACATCGCGCCGCATAATCTCTCCGAAGTGATCGACGCCTGCGTGGCGCTCATCGACGAGCCGACGCTCGATGTCGACGCGCTGATGAAGTACATCCCGGGCCCGGATTTCCCCACCGCCGGCATCATCAACGGCGCGGCGGGCATCCGCGAGGCCTATCGCACCGGGCGTGGCCGCATCTACGTGCGCGCCAGGGTCGATATCGAGGATGGCGAGACCGACTTCGCGCGCATCGTCGTCACCGAGCTGCCCTACCAGGTGAACAAGGCGCGGCTGATCGAGAAGATTGCCGAGCTGGTCAAAGAGAAGAAGATCGACGGCATCCGGCCCGACGGGCTGCGCGACGAGTCCGACAAGGACGGCATGCGCATCGTCATGGAGCTGAAGCGCGGCGAGAGCGCCGAGGTGCTGCTCAACAATCTCTACCGCCACACCCAGATGCAGTCGGTGTTCGGCATCAACACCGTCGCCCTGGTGGACGGCCAGCCGCGTACGCTGAACCTGCTCGAACTGCTGGAATGCTTCCTGCGCCATCGCCGCGAGGTGGTGACGCGGCGCACGCTGTTCGAGGTGCGCAAGGCGCGCGAACGCGCCCATATCCTGGAAGGCCTGGCCGTCGCGCTGGCGAACATCGACCCGATCATCGAGCTGATCAAGGCCTCGCCCTCACCGGCCGAGGCGCGCGACGCCCTGATGTCCCGTCCCTGGGCGCCGGGCCTGGTGCTGACCATGCTGGAACGCGCCGGCGCCGAGGTCTCGCGCCCGCAGGACCTGCCGCCGCAGTTCGGCCTGAAGGACGACGGCTACCACCTGTCCGAGCGGCAGGCGCGCGAGATCCTCGACATGCGCCTGCAGCGCCTGACGGCCCTCGAGCAGGACAAGATCCTGGACGAGTACCGCGAGGTGCTGGCGCGCATCGACGACCTGCTCGACATCCTGCGCCGCCCCGAGCGCCTGATGCAGGTCATTCGCGACGAACTGCTCGAGATCCGCGAGAACTTCGGCGACCCGCGCCGCACCCAGATCATCGACACCCACGAGAATCTCTCGCTCGAGGACCTGATCTCCGAAGAGGACGTGGTGGTGACCCTGTCCCACGCGGGCTACGCCAAGTCGCAGCCCATCGAGGTCTACCGCTCGCAGCGCCGCGGCGGCAAGGGCAAGACCGCGACCACCACCAAGGACGAGGATTTCGTCGACAAGCTGTTCGTGGCCAATACCCACGACACCATGCTGTGCTTCTCCAATCACGGCAAACTCTACTGGCTGAAAGTCTACGAAGTGCCGCAGGCCGGGCGCACCGCGCGCGGCCGGCCGCTGGTCAACCTGCTGCCGCTGGCCGAGAACGAGCGCATCACCGCGGTGCTGCCGATCAAGGAGTTCGATCCCGAGCTCTACGTGGTGATGGCGACCGCGAGCGGCGTGATCAAGAAGACCTCGCTGGACAGCTTCTCCCGCCCGCGCACCGCCGGCATCATCGCCGTCGACCTGGACGAGGACGACCGCCTGGTCGGCGTGGCGCTGACCCAGGGCGCCGCGGATCTCATGCTGGTGACGTCCGCCGGCAAGGCCGTGCGTTTCTCCGAACGGCACGTGCGCCCCATGGGTCGCCTGGCGCGCGGCGTGCGCGGCATCACGCTGGCTTCCGGCCAGGAAGTGATCGCGCTCATTCCCATGGAAGGCGAGGGCACGGTGCTGATCGCCACGTCCAAGGGCTACGGCAAGCGCACGCGCTTCGAAGAGTTCCCGGTCAAGGGCCGCGGCGGCCTCGGCGTGATCGCCATCCAGGAGAGCGAGCGCAATGGCAGCGTGATTGGCGCGGCCGCGGTGAGCGACGACGACGAGATCATGCTGATCAGCGACAAGGGCACCCTGGTGCGCACCCCCGTGGCCGGTATCTCGGTCATCGGGCGCAACACCCAGGGCGTGCGCCTCATCGCGCTCAGCGAGGGCGAGTCGCTGGTCGGCGTGTCGACCATCGCGGATCTCGGCGGCATGGTCGGCGACGCCCTGGACGGCGACACCTTGGACGGCGAGGCGGGCGAGGGCGCTGACGAGGCCGGCGGCGACGAGCCGTCGGATGGTGACGCAAGCGACGCGAGCGAAGCCGAGGGCGGTGACGATGCGTGAGGTCGCGCGCCAGCGCGACGCTCGCCGCTGGCGACGCTGGCAGGCCAGCGTGCGCGTGGGCTGAGCAGCGGGCGATGTCCACCGAGCAGCGCATCGGCGAACTGCGCGTCGAAATAGACGCGGTCGACGACGAACTGCTGCGACTGTTGAACCGCCGCGCGGCGCTCACCATGGAAGTGGGCGAGGTCAAGCGCGCCGACGGCACCGCCACCGAGTTCTACCGGCCCGAGCGCGAGGCGAGCATTCTGCGCCGCCTGCTGGAACACAATCCCGGCCCGCTGCCCGACGAGGATCTCGTGCGCGTCATGCGCGAGATCATCTCCACCTGCCTGTCGCTCGAGCAGGCGCTCCGCATCGCCTACCTGGGCCCGGAAGGCACCTACACCCACGCCGCGGTGCTGAAGCACTTCGGCGGCGCCGTTTCACCCATGGCCTGCGCGCACGTCAGCGAAGTGTTCCGCGACGTCGAGGCGCGCGCCTGCGACTACGGAGTAGTGCCGCTCGAGAACTCGGTCGGCGGCTCGGTGAACCAGACGCTGGACAGCCTGGCCGCGTCGCCGCTGCGCATCTGCGCGGAAATCGTGCTCGACGTGCATCATCAGCTGCTCTCGACCCGTGCGGCGCTCGGCGAGATCCGGCGCGTGTACGCGCACGAGCAGGCGCTGGCGCAGTGCCGCGGCTGGCTGGACAGCCACCTGCCCGCCGCCGAGCGCATCGCCTTCAGCAGCAATGCCGCCGCCGCGCAGCGCGCGCGCGAGGACGTCGAAAGCGCCGCCATCGCCAGCGTCGAGGCCGGCCAGCGCTACGGCTTGACCGTGCTGGCCGCGAACATCGAGGACTTTCCGCACAACACCACACGCTTCGCGGTGCTCGGCCGGGCCATTCCCCGCGCCAGTGGCGACGACCTCACCAGCGTGATGTTCGCCCTGCACAACAAGCCGGGCGCGTTGCACGCGATCCTGGCGGTGCTCGCCGAGCGCGGCATCAGCATGTCGCGCATCGAGTCGCGTCCGGCGCGGAACGGCACCTGGGACTACCTCTTCTTCGTCGACCTGCGCGGTCACAGTGAAGACCCGGTGATGGCCGCCGCGCTGGCCGAGATCGAGCACCGCGCGATCTCCTTCAAGCTGCTCGGCAGCTACCCGCGCGCGATCCTCTGAGCGCGGCGGAACCGCTAGCATGATCGGCAAACTGGTCGTCATCGGCGTCGGCCTGATCGGCGGCTCGCTGGCCTGCGCGCTGCGCAAGGCCGGGGCGGTCGGTGAGGTCGTGGGCGTCGGTCGCGGTCGCGAGAACCTCGAGCTCGCGGTGCGGCTCGGCGTGGTCGATCGCTATGCGCTCGACGCCACCGCGGAAGTCGGCGACGCCGACGTGGTGGTCGTGGGCACCACGCTCGGCGCGACGCGCGGCGTGCTCGAGCGCATCGCGCCGGCGCTCGGGCCCGATACGGTCGTCACCGACGTCGGCAGCACCAAGGCCAGCGTGGTGGCGGCGGCGCGCGCCGCGCTGGGCGCGCACTTTCCGCGTTTCGTGGCCGGCCATCCCATCGCCGGCACCGAGCACAGCGGCGCGGGCGCGGCCTTCGCCGAACTGTTCGTCGATCACCGCGTGATCCTGACACCGGTGGCCGAGACCGACGGCCGCGCGCTGGCGCGGGTGCGCGCGCTGTGGGAGACGGCCGGGGCGCGGGTGTGCGACATGGCGGTGGAGGATCATGACCGCGTGCTCGCGGCGACCTCGCACCTGCCGCACATGCTGGCCTTCACCCTGGTCGACATGCTGGCCTGCGCCGACGACGCGGACGACATCTTCGCCTTCGCCGCGGGCGGCTTTCGCGACTTCACCCGCATCGCGTCCAGCAACCCGGAGATGTGGCGCGACATCGCGCTCGCCAATGACACCGCGCTGCTCGAACTCTGCCAGTCCTTCAGCGCGCGCCTCGCGCGCCTCGCTGACGCCATCCGCGCCGGGGACGGCGCGGCGTTGGAACTGTCCTTCCGCCGCGCCAAGGAAGCGCGCGACCGTTGCCTGATCCCCGAAGCCAATGCACGTCGCCAATGATCTGACCGTCGCGCCCGGCGGCGCGCTCACCGGCCGCCTCACGGTACCGGGTGACAAGTCCGTGTCCCACCGCTCGGTGATGCTGGGCGCGCTCGCCGACGGCGTGTGCCAGGTGTCGGATTGCCTGCTGGGCGAGGACGTGCTGGCCACCATGGACGCGTTCCGCGCGCTCGGGGTCGCGGTCGAGAACCACGGCGACGGGCGCCTGACCGTGCACGGCGTGGGGGTGGATGGACTCCGCGCGCCGTCCGCGCCGCTCTACCTCGGCAATTCCGGCACCTCCATGCGCCTCTTGTCCGGGATCCTCGCCGGCGCCGGGCTGCCCGCGACCCTGACCGGCGATCCCTCGCTCAGCCGGCGGCCGATGCGCCGGGTGGCCGAGCCCCTGAACCGCATGGGCGCACGCATCGCCACCGCCGAGGGCGGCACGCCGCCGCTGACGCTGGCCGGCGGCGGGCGCCTCCGCGCCATCGACTACGTGCTGCCGGTGGCGAGCGCCCAGGTGAAGTCCGCCGTGTTGCTCGCGGGGCTGTTCGCCGACGGCATCACGCGCGTCACCGAGCCGGCCCCGACACGCGACCACACCGAACTCATGCTGCGCGCCTGCGGCGTGGATCTCACGGTCGAGCATGGCACCGTCAGCCTGCGCGGCGGCCAGCGTCTCGCGCCGTTCGACATCCAGGTGCCGGCCGACATCTCCTCGGCGGCATTCTTCATCGTTGGCGCGGCCATCGCGCCCGGCAGCGCGCTGACCCTGCCGGCGGTGGGGGTCAATCCCACCCGCACCGGCATCCTCGACATCATGGACGCCATGGGCGCGCGCATCGACCACGGCCAGCCGCGCGCCTGCGGCGCCGAGCCGGTCGCGGATCTCACCATCCACGGTGGGCCGCTGCGGGGCATCGAGATACCGGCGGCCGCCGTGCCGCTCGCCATCGACGAATTCCCGGCCATATTCATCGCCGCCGCCTGTGCGGACGGCCGCACCGTGCTGCACGGCGCGGAGGAACTGCGCCACAAGGAGAGCGACCGCATCGCGGTCATGGCGCGCGGGCTCGCGGCGCTCGGCATCGCCTGCGAGGTGTTCGACGACGGCATCGCCATCGAGGGTGGCCAGCTCCAGGGCGGTGAGATCGACGCGGAGGGTGACCACCGCATCGCGATGTCGTTTGCCATGGCGGCGCTCCGCGCGAGCGGCCCGGTCACCATCCACAACGCGGCCAACATCGCCACCTCCTTCCCGAGCTTCGTCGCCGACGCGCGCGCGGTCGGGCTCAGGATCCAGGCCTGATGGCCGCGCCGGTCATCGCCATCGACGGGCCGAGCGGCACCGGCAAGGGCACCATCGCCCGCCTGCTCAAGGCCTGGCTCGGCTGGCACCTGCTCGATTCGGGGGCGCTGTACCGGGTCACCGCCTGCCACGCCGAGGCGCGGGGCGTGGCCCTGGACGACGCGCAGGCGGTGGCCGCGCTGGCGTTGAACCTGCCGGTTGGCTTCGTCGAGCACCCTGCGGACACGCACGTCCTGCTGGAAGGGGTGGATGTCACCGACCGCATCCGCAGCGAAGCCGCCGGCGCCGCGGCGTCCCGCGTGGCGGCCCTCGGGCCAGTCCGCGACGCGCTGCTGGCGCGCCAGCGGGCCTTCCGTCAGCCGCCCGGACTCGTCGCCGACGGGCGCGACATGGGGACCGTCGTGTTCCCCGACGCCGAGCTCAAGATCTACCTCACCGCGAGCGCCGAGGAACGGGCCCGCAGGCGCTATAAGCAGTTGAATGAAAAAGGGATGGGTGTTACCTTTCCGCAGCTTATAGAGGACATCGCCGAGCGGGATCGTCGCGACGAACAGCGCGCCATTGCCCCTCTTAAGCCGGCCACCGACGCCATCATCCTCGATACGACCGATAGCGATATCGCCACCGTGGTCGACCATGTGAAGCGGCTGGTGCGGAAAACTGGCCTGGCCTGACGCGCGAGCCTCGGGCGCCGGGCCGTCCGATCAACACAACTTGTTTTGGGAGACGAGAAGGTCTGCGTCCTCGCCCCGCGCATGCGGCGGCGGTCGGGCAGGCGTTCGTTTTTAAAATATATGGCGGAAAGTTTCGCAGAATTATTCGAACAGAGTCAGGTCGCCGCCAAGATGCGGCCGGGCACCATCGTCAAGGGCATGATCGTCGAGATCCGCTCGGATTTCGTCGTCGTGAACGCCGGCCTGAAGAGCGAAGGCGTCATTCCGCTCGACCAGTTCCGCAACAATGCCGGTGACATCGACGTCAAGGTTGGTGACGAGGTCGACGTCGCGCTCGACGCGGTCGAGGACGGCTACGGCGAGACCCGCCTGTCGCGTGACAAGGCCAAGCGCGCCAAGGCCTGGGAAGAGCTCGAGAAGGCCTGCGAAACCAACGAAACCGTGGTCGGCATCATCAGCGACAAGGTCAAGGGCGGTTTCACCGTCGACATCAGCTCCATCCGCGCGTTCCTGCCCGGCTCCCTGGTCGACGTGCGCCCGGTGCGCGACACCAGCTACCTCGAAGGCAAGCCGCTCGAGTTCAAGGTCATCAAGGTCGATCGTCGTCGCAACAACGTCGTGGTCTCGCGCCGCGCCGTGGTGGAGAGCGAGAACTCGGCCGAGCGCGAGGCGCTGCTCGAAGGCCTGAACGAAGGCGCGGTGATCAAGGGCCTGGTCAAGAACCTCACCGACTACGGCGCGTTCATCGACCTCGGCGGCATCGACGGCCTGCTGCACATCACCGACATGGCCTGGCGCCGCGTCAAGCATCCGTCCGAAGTGGTCAACATCGGCGACGAGATCGAAGTGAAGGTGCTGAAGTTCGACCGCGAGCGTCAGCGCGTGTCGCTGGGTCTCAAGCAGCTCGGTGACGACCCGTGGGTCGACATCGCGCGCCGCTACCCCGAGCACTCGCGCCTGTTCGGCAAAGTCTCGAACATCGCCGACTACGGCTGCTTCGTCGAGATCGAGGAAGGCGTGGAAGGCCTGGTGCACGTCTCCGAGATGGACTGGACCAACAAGAACGTGCATCCCTCCAAGGTCGTGCACCTCGGCGAAGAGGTCGAGGTCATGGTGCTGGACATCGACGAGGAGCGTCGCCGCATCTCGCTCGGCATGAAGCAGTGCCGGTCCAATCCCTGGGAAGAATTCGCAGCGACCCACAACAAGGGCGAGCGCGTGGTCGGCAAGATCAAGTCGATCACCGACTTCGGCATCTTCATCGGCCTGGAAGGCGGCATCGACGGCCTCGTCCACCTGTCGGATCTCTCCTGGGATCTGCCGGGCGAGGAAGTGGTACGCAACTACAAGAAGGGCGACGAGCTCGAGACCGTGGTGCTGGCGGTGGACGCGGAGCGCGAGCGCATCTCGCTCGGCGTGAAGCAGCTCGCCCAGGATCCCTTCTCCACCTACCTCGCGCAGCACGGCAAGGGCGCCGTGGTCAGCGGCAAGGTGGTGGCGGTGGACGCCAAGGGCGGCACGCTGGAACTCGCCGAGGGCGTCGAAGGCTCGATTCGCGCGTCGGAACTGTCCATCGACCCGGTGGACGACGCGCGCAAAGTGCTGCGCGAGGGTGAAACCATCGAGGCGCTGATCGTCGGTGTCGATCGCAAGCGTCGCGTGGTGAACCTCTCGATCAAGGCCAAGGAAAGCGAGGAAGAGGCAGCTGCCCTGCAGGAATACAGCGCCGACAACGAGGGTGGCCGCACCACCTTCGGTGACCTGTTGAAGGAACAGCTGGACAAGTAAGCGGTCGCGGGCCGACGCGCGCGCTGCCCGCGCGTGCGTCGGCGCCTGCCTAGTCGAGAACAATAATGACGAAGTCTGAATTGATCGAATCGCTGGTGCGCAAGCAGTCTCAGCTTGGCTACCGTGACGTCGAGCTGGCGGTCAAGACCATGCTCGAACACATGGGCCAGACGCTCGCGACGGGGGAACGCATCGAGATTCGCGGCTTTGGCAGCTTCTCTCTCCATTACCGGCCGCCGCGCGTGGGACGCAATCCCAAGTCGGGCGATCCGGTGTCGCTGCCGGCCAAGTACGTGCCGCACTTCAAGCCGGGCAAGGAACTGCGCGAGCGGGTCAACCTCGGCGCGGTCACCGCGCCGGAGATCAAGCTGGCACGGGACTACGATCCCGACACCGATGGCGACCTCGACAATGACCTGCTGGACGACGACGACGAGTCCTGAGTCCGGCGGCTCCTCTTTCAGGCGCTCGGCGCGCGCGGCCTCGCGCGCGCAGGCCGCGGCGCGATGACCATGACCCGCATCTTCTACCTGCTGGTCGCCCTCCTGGTGGCGGTGATCGGCATCCTGTTCCACGTGCGCAACCGCCAGACCGTGGCGCTCGACTACTTTGCAGGCAAGCTCGACGTGGAAGTCTCGCTGGTCGCGGTGGGCGCGCTCGCGCTCGGCGTCGCGCTCGGCCTCGTGGCGATGGCGAGCATCGTGTTCGGGCTCAAGCAGGAACTCCGGCGCCTCAAGCGTCGCCAGCAGATCACCACCCGCGAACTGGACAGCCTGCGCGCGCTCACCGCGAAAGATGTCACCTGACTACCTGTTCGGCCTGGTGGTCTGCCTGCTGCCGGTGGCGGCCTGGTCCGGCTGGCTCATCGGTCGTCGCGATGCGCGACGCCAGCGACCGCGCGGCGCCGGCGGTTCGCTGCCGAGCGACTACATCCGCGGGCTGAACTTCCTGCTGAACGATCGGCCCGACAAGGCCATCGAAGTGTTCATCAAGGTGCTCGAGGTCGAAAGCGAGACGGTCGAGACCCATCTCGCGCTCGGCAACCTGTTCCGCCGTCGTGGCGAGGTCGATCGCGCCATCCGCATCCACCAGAACCTGGTCGCGCGGCCTACGCTGGAATTCGATCAGCGCGCGCTGGCGCTCCTTGAACTGGGTCTCGACTACATGCGCTCGGGCCTGCTGGATCGCGCCGAGAGCCTGTTCAAGGAACTCCTCGAAAGTGGCGCGCACCAGCGCCAGGCCATCGATCACCTGGTCGACATCTACCAGCAGGAACGTGACTGGGACAAGGCGCTCGAGTACACCCAGCGGCTGGAGAAGCTCGGCAACACCGACCTGCGCGACCGCCGTGCGCATTTTCTCTGCGAGCAGGCCGAGGCGCTGCGCGCCGAAGGCAACGTCGAGGACGCGAGCGCGAAGCTGCGCCAGGCGCTGGCGGTGGACGACAAGTGCGTGCGCGCGAGCCTGATGCAGGCCAGGCTCGCCATGACCGCCGGCGCCTACGAGGCCGCCATCCGCCACCTGCAGCGCATCGAGACGCAGAACGTGGCCTTCCTGCCGGAGGCCATCGCGCCGCTGGTCGAGTGCCATCGCGCGCTCGATCGCATTCCCGACCTGGTGTCCTACCTGGAACGCCTGGGGCGTCTGCGCACCGGCGTGACGCCGGTGCTGTCACTCGCCGAGATCCTGCACGAGCTGCAGGGACCAGAGGCCGCGCGCCAGCGCGTGGTGGAGGAACTGCGCCAGCGCCCGACGGTGCGCGGCATCGATCGTCTGCTCGAGTATTCCCTGGCGGGGGTCGAGGGTGAGGCGCGCGAGAACCTCGCGCTGCTGAAGGAAGTCACCTCGCGGCTCATCGAGCAGAAACTGAACTACATGTGCGGCAAGTGCGGCTTCAAGGGCCGCTCGCTGCATTGGCATTGCCCGAGCTGCAAGTCCTGGAACTCGGTCAAGCCCATTCACGGTCTCGAGGGCGAATGACCCTCTGACGTTTTCACGCCGGCGCGCGCGCCGGCCGGCTGCCGGATCCGCTACAGACATGCACACCCATGACAATGCCCTGATCGTCGCCCTCGATTTCGCCGATGCTCGCGCGGCGCTGGACTTCGCCGCGCGCCTCGACCCCACGCAGTGCCGCGTGAAGGTCGGCAAGGAACTCTTCACCAGCGCGGGGCCCGCGGTGGTGCGTGAACTCGTGGCGCGCGGTTTCGCCGTGTTTCTCGATCTGAAGTTCCACGATATTCCGAACACCGTCGCCGGCGCGTGTCGCGCGGCGCGGGACCTGGGTTGCTGGATGCTGAACGTGCATGCCGCGGGCGGTCCGGCCATGCTCGAGGCCGCGCGCAAGGCGGTGGGCGAGGGATCGGACCGGCCGCTGCTGGTGGCCGTGACGGTGCTGACCAGCATGGACGAGGCGAACCTCGCCGCGGTCGGCGTCACGGGCGGCATCGCCGCCCAGGTCGCGCGTCTCGCCGCGCTCACCGAACAGGCCGGTCTCGACGGCGTGGTGTGCTCGCCGCTCGAAATCGCGGCGCTGCGCGCGTCCCGTGAACCGGACTTCAAGCTGGTGACACCGGGCGTGCGCCCCGCGGACAGCGCGGCCGACGACCAGGTGCGCATCGCTACGCCGGGCGCCGCCATCGCCGCGGGCGCGAGCTACCTGGTGGTCGGCCGGCCGGTGACCCAGGCGGTCGATCCGCAGGCGGCGCTCGCCGCCCTCAATCGCGAGATCGCCGCGGCCCGCGCGGCCTCCTGAGCGCGGTCGAGGCTTGCATGTCATGAGCGAATCCTCGCGCCTCAGTCCGCTCGCACCCGCGCCGGTAGGCGCCCCCGGCACCACCACGCGCTGGTCGCGCCTGTATGGCTCGGCGCGCGCGCTGGCCATCGCCAACGCCGCGCAGAACAGCGCCGGGCCCGTGCTCCTGCTCGCGGCCGACGCGCAGGCGGCGGCCCGCTTCGAGGCGGAGTTCGCGTTCTTCGCGCCCGATCTGCCGCGCCTCGCGCTGCCGGACTGGGAGACCCTGCCCTACGATCGCTTCAGCCCCTACCAGGACATCACCTCGGAGCGCATCGCGACCTTGAGCGCGCTGCCGGGGCTCACGCGCGGCATCGTCATCGTCGCGGTGCAGACCGCCCTGCATCGCCTCGCGCCGCGCGCCTGGCTCGAAGGTCGCGCGTTCCGCCTGCGCAAGGGCGAGCGCCTCGATCGCGACGCCTTTCGGCGTCGCCTGGATGCGGCGGGCTATCGCGCCCAGTCGCAGGTCGCCGAGCACGGCGACTTCGCGGTGCGCGGCTCGGTGGTGGACGTGTTCCCCATGGGCAGCGACGCGCCGTTCCGCATCGACCTGTTCGATGATGAGATCGACACTCTGCGGTTGTTCGACCTGGACACTCAGCGCTCGACCGACGAGATAGACGCGGTCGAGGTGCTGCCGGCGCGCGAATTCCCGCTGGACGAAGCGGCGACCCGCGAATTCCGCCGCGCCTGGCGCGAGGAATTCGCGGGCAAGCCGCAGGAGTGCCCGGTCTACCAGGACGTCGGCGAGGGCCTCGCGCCCGCCGGTATCGAGTACTACCTGCCCTTGTTCTTCGATCAGTTGGACCTGCTCGGCGCC
The DNA here is from genome assembly GCA_019747795.1 of Gammaproteobacteria bacterium. GTDB lineage: Bacteria > Pseudomonadota > Gammaproteobacteria > JADJYF01. Next base: position 17,782 of record JAIEQK010000163.1, read on the forward strand.
TACCTGCCGGCCGGCACGCTGGTGGTGCTGGACGAGACGGTGGGCCTCATGGCCGAGCGTTTCGCTGAGGCGGTGGCCGAGCGCTACGAATCGCTGCGCCACGATGTCGAACGCCCGCTGGTGAAGCCGACGCGGGTGTTCGCCGATCTCGCCGAACTGCTGGCGAGCTTCGCCGGTCATGCGCGGGTGCAAATCGCCGGGCTCGGCGACGAGGACGCCGAGAAGGTGGAGTTCGCCACCCACGTGCCGGTGCGTGTGCCGGTGGACGCGCGCGCCGCGACGCCCTTCGCGCTGCTCGGTGAACACATCGCGCGCTGCAGCGGGCGCGTGCTGCTGTTGGCCGATTCTCTGGGCAGACGCGAGAGCATGCTGGAAATGCTGCAGGCGCAGTCGTTTCGTCCGCGCGCCTACGACAGCTGGCAGGAGTTCCTCGCCGGTGACGCGCCGGTCGGCATCGCGGTCGCGGCGCTGTCCGACGGCGCCGAACTGGAGACTCCACGTCTTTCGCTGCTGACCGAGGGCCAGCTGTTCGGCGAGCGCGCGCAACAGCGCCGCCGACGCCGTGCGACCACCGACCAGGAAGCGGTGATCCGCAATCTCACCGAGCTCAGGCCCGGCGCGCCGGTGGTGCACGAGCAGCACGGTGTCGGGCGCTACCGCGGTCTCGAGGTGCTGACCGCCGGCGGCGTGACCAACGAATACATCAAGATCGAGTACGCCGACGGCGACAATCTCTACGTGCCGGTCAGCGCGCTCGATCGCATCAGCCGCTACTCGGGTGTCGACCCGGATCATGCGCCGCTGCACAAGCTCGGCAGCGGGCAGTGGGAGAAGGCGCGGCGCAAGGCGCAGGAGAAGATTCGCGACGTGGCCGCGGAGCTTCTCGAGATCCACGCCCGCCGCGCGGCGCGCAAGGGCCATCGCTTCGCGCTCGACAAGTCGGGCTTCGCCGCGTTCGAAGCGGCCTTCCCCTTCGAAGAGACGCCCGACCAGCTGAACGCCATCCAGGCGGTCCTGGAGGACATGCAGCGCGAGCAGCCGATGGACAGGCTCATCTGCGGCGACGTCGGCTTCGGCAAGACCGAGGTCGCGATGCGCGCGGCCTTCGTCGCGGTCAACGATGGTCACCAGGTGGCCATCCTGGTACCGACCACGCTGCTTGCGCGTCAGCACTTCGAGAGCTTCAAGGATCGCTTCGCGGACTGGCCGGTGCGCATCGGCCAGCTGTCGCGCTTCGCCGACGCCAAGGAGACCAAGGCGACGCTTGCCGGTCTCGCCGACGGCACGGTCGACGTGGTGGTCGGGACGCACAAGCTGCTCGGCAAGGAGGTCAAGTTCAAGCGGCTCGGCCTTTTGGTGATCGACGAGGAGCACCGCTTCGGCGTGCGCCAGAAGGAGCGCATCAAGGCGCTGCGCGCCGACATCGACATCCTGACGCTCACCGCCACGCCCATTCCGCGCACCTTGAATCTTGCGCTGTCCGGTACGCGCGAGCTGTCGATCATCGCCACCGCGCCGCAGCGGCGGCTCGCGATCAAGACCTTCGTGCGCGAGTGGTCGAACAACCTGCTGCGCGAGGCCATCCTGCGCGAGATCGGCCGCGGCGGGCAGGTGTACTTCGTGCACAACGAAGTGGAGAACATCCAGGAGATGGCGGCCACCATCGCCGAGATCGCGCCCGAGGCGCGCATCGGCGTGGCCCATGGCCAGATGCGCGAGAGCGAGCTCGAGCACGTGATGCTCGACTTCTATCACGGCCGCTGCAACGTGCTGTTGTGCACCACCATCATCGAAACCGGCATCGACGTGCCGAACGCCAACACCATCATCATCAACCGCGCGGACAAGTTCGGTCTCGCGCAGCTCTACCAGCTGCGTGGTCGCGTGGGCCGTTCCCACCATCGCGCCTATGCCTACCTCGTGATCCCGCACCGCCGGGAGATCACCGCCGACGCGGTCAAGCGCCTGGAGGCGATCGAGTCGCTGGAGGACCTGGGCGTGGGATTCACGCTCGCGACCCACGACCTGGAGATCCGCGGCGCGGGCGAGATTCTCGGCGAAGAGCAGAGCGGCCAGATCCAGGAGATCGGCTTCGGTCTCTATTCCGAGCTGCTGAACCGCACGGTCGCGGCGTTGAAGGCCGGCCGCGGCATCGATCTCGACGAGGCGCTGGAAGCGCGCGTCGAGGTGGAGCTGCACGTCCCGGCGCTGCTGCCGGAGGACTACCTGCCCGACGTGCACACCCGGCTCATTCTCTACAAGCGCATCGCGAGCGCGCGCACCACCGCCGAACTGGATGACCTGCGCGAGGAGATCATCGATCGCTTCGGGCTGTTCGCTCCGCCGGTCGACAATCTCTTTCGTGTAACATCGTTCAAGCTCGAGGCCGAGGCGCTGGGCATACGGCGCATCGACCTGGGCGGACGCGGCGGACGCATCGAGTTCCACCCGCGGCCGAACATCGATCCCGCGCGGATCATCGAACTCATCCAGCGCGATCGCGCCTACCGCCTCGATGGCCCGGAGAAGCTCAAGCTCGCCAAGGAACTGCCGGATGCCGAAGCCCGATTCGCCGAACTCGAGCAGCTGTTCCAGCGTCTCGGTCGCCGCCAGGCGGCCTGAGCGCGTGACGCGCGCGGCGTGCCTGCTGCTGGCGCTGCTGCTGTCCAGTGCCGCGGAGGCGCGCTGGTACCAGGTCGAGGTGGTGGTCTTTCGCCACCTGGTGGAATCCGCCACGGCTGCCGAGCAGTGGCCGGAGATGACGTCGCGCCCGGATTACGGGCAGAGCGTCGAACTCATCACCGAGACCGAGCCGCCGGCCGCGACGCCGTCGCCCGACGCCGCCCCAGGCAATCAGCCGGTGCCCTTCTTCCTGCTCGACAAGCGCGAACGCGCGACGCTCGATCTCGAGCGCAAGCTACGCAACAGCAGCGAGTACGCGCCCATGCTGGCCGCCGCCTGGCGCCAGCCGAGCTACGGTGTCGGTGGCGCGAAGCGCGTGCATCTGTCCGATCTGCCGCCGACACCGCCCTCGGTCCCACCCGCTTCCAGCGCACCGGTGCTGGTGGATCCCGAGGCCGCCGCGCTCACCCCCAAGGTCGAAGGCGTGGTGGCGCTCAAGGTCGCGCGCCAGATGGGGGTGGACGTCGACTTCACCTTCGATCACGACGGCACGCCGGTCAGGCTGAAGGAGTCGCGCAGCCTCAGGCTGCGCGAAGTGCATTACTTCGACCACCCGCTGTTCGGCGTGCTGGTGCAGGTGCTGCCGTGGGTGCCGCCGGACGAAGACCCGGCCGCGAGCGCCGGCGCCGATGAGCCGGTGGACGAGGGCGAGGCCACGGGGCACAGCGACGAGGCGCCGGTGGAGCCGGATTGATGTTGTGGAAATCGGGGACAGACCACGTTTGCGCGTTCCGCGCAGACGTGGTCTGTCCCCGATTTCAGGAGCGCGGTTGCCCTGTAGGGCGGGTTTCAACCCGCCATGTAAGGATTCGACGAAGGCTTGAGAAGGCCGATTGAAATCGGCCCTACACGAGCCTCGCGCACAGCGCGGCGATGATGGTTCGCACCCTGCCCATCCCTTCCGCCAGCGCCGCTTCGATCTCCGCCATGGTGATCTCGCCGGTGGCGCGGCCGGCGGCGGCGTTCACCACCAGCGAGATGTTGGCGTAGTCGAGTCCCAGCTCACGCGCGAGGCCCGCTTCGGGCATTCCGGTCATGCCTACGATGGTGCAGCCGTCGCGCTCGAGCCTGTCGATCTCGGCTGCGGTCTCGAGCCGCGGCCCTTGCGTCGCGGCGTACACGCCACGCCGCCGCACGGCGATGCCGGCGTCGTCCGCCGCGGCGAGCAGCGCGGCGCGTAAGGAGGGCGAGTAGGGCTCGGTGAAATCCACGTGCAACGGATGGGCCTGGGTGCCGTCCGAGTAGGTGTGTTCGCGACCGTAGGTGTAGTCGATCAGCTGGTCGGGAATGACTATCGTGCCGGTGCCCGCGGCGTACTCGATGCCGCCCACCGCGGCGGTCGCGACGATCGCCTGCACGCCGGCGTCGGCCAGCGCCGCGATGTTCGCGCGGTAGTTCACCTGGTGCGGCGGCAGGTGGTGATTGGCGCCGTGGCGCGGCAGGAACACGAGATCGAGACCGTGCAGCCGGCCGAGCGTCAGTGGCGCGGAGGGCGCGCCCCAGGCGGTCATCACCTGGCGCTGGCCCTGGGATTCGATGCCGGGCAGCGCGTACAGGCCGCTGCCGCCGATGATGCCGAGCTTCATGCCGTGCCCTCGACCGCGAACACGCCCGGCGCGTTGCGCAGATAGGTCTTGTAGTCCATGCCGCAGCCGAACAGGTAGGCGTCAGGGAGCGTCAGCGCGGAGAAGTCCGCGTGTTTCAGGCCGGGACGCGCGACGATGGTCTTGGTCACCAGCACCGCGGTCAGCACTTCCGCCGCGCCGAGCGCGCGGCACTCGTCCGCCAGCGCCGCCAGGGTCACGCCGTGATCGAGGATGTCATCGACCAGCAGCACGCTGCGGCCGGCGATGCCTATCGGTGGTCGTCTGATCCAGGTGATGGCGCCGCCGCTGGTCGCCGCGCCGTAGCGCGTCAGGTGCACGTAGTCGACCTGCAGCGGGAAATCGAGACGTTCGAGCAACAGGCCGAGCGGCATCGCGCCGCCCGTCATCACGCACAAGAGGAGTGGATTGGCGTTCGCCAGCCGCGCGGTGATGGCCGCGGCCATCGCGTCGCAGCCGCGCGCCACCTCGTCCAGGGTGGCGAGGCAGCGTGCCTTGCGCCTGACCTCTTCGACTTCGGCCAGCGAGACTTCAGCCACGGCCCTGCTCCAGCGCCTGGCGGCCGGCGTAGTCGCGCGCGAACTGGTGCGCCGCGCGGCCGCTGCGCGAGCCGTGCAGCAGCGCCCACTGCAACGCCGCGGCGCGCGCCGCCTCGGCGTCCGCGAGATCGGCGCCGAGCGCGCGCAGCCAGTGATCGGCGATGTCCAGGTAGCGCTCCTGGCTGAGCGGATGGAAGGACAGCCACAGGCCGAAGCGTTCCGACAGCGAGATCTTCTCTTCCACTGCCTCGCTCTGGTGGAGTTCGCCGTCGATGATGCGCGCGCCCTGGTTGTCGCTCTGGTGCTCGGGCATCAAGTGGCGCCGATTGGAGGTGGCGTAGATGACGATGTTCTCCGGCGTATCCAGCACCGAGCCATCGAGCACGGTCTTCAGCGCGCGGTAGGTAGCGTCGTTGTCGTCGAAGGAGAGGTCGTCGCAGTAGATGATGTAGCGCCCGGCGCTGTCGTGCAGACGGTCGACGATGTCCGGCAGGTCGGTGAGATCGAGTCGGTCGACCTCCACCAGGCGCAGACCCTGGGGCGCGTAGTCGTTGAGCAGCGCCTTGACCAGCGAGGACTTGCCGGTACCGCGAGGTCCCCACAGGAGCGCGTTGTTGGCCGGGAGGCCGGCGAGGAACTGCCGCGTGTTGCGCTCCAGCGCCTCCTTCTGGCGTTCGACGTGCAGGAGATCGGCGAGCGACACGCGGTTGAAGCGGCGTATGGGTTCGAGCCGGCCGCGGCCCTGGTTCTTGCGCCAGCGCCAGGCGATGGCGTCGTCGAGTTCATCCTCGACGGTGGCGGGCAGCAGGCGCTCGAGACGCTCGAGCAGGCGGTCGGCGCGGGACAGGAACTTGGTGAGCTTGCCCAAGGCGGATCATCCATCCAATGGGGTGAAAGCGCCCCATTCTACTGGATAGGCCGCGGCGCGCGAGGCGCCGCCGGCTCAGGAGGCGAGGGCGACCGAGCCGCCGCCGGCCACGTCGCGCAGGAGCGCGCGGGTCAGTTGGAACTCGATGCGCTTCTTGTAGTTCAAGAGATCGAGCGGCCGCAGCGACTCGATGCCGATCTGCTTGCGGAAGCGCGGCGAGAGGTCGAGGTCGGTGATGTAGATCGGGTAGACCTCGCCGAGCCGCCGTTGCGAGAGCACGAACTCCGCGACCTGCACGAACAGCGAGCCGCCGTGCTCCCAGGTGGAGAACTCGCGGTGGTTGGCGTTGATGGTGAACTGCTGATGTCCCTGGCTGTCGGCATCGGCCAGCACCTGGATGGACAGATAGGGCGTCGCCTGCTCGGGCTGGTCGGCATGGGGCTTCAGATGCACCACGCCGCCGGCGGTCATGATCTCGAAGGTATCCACCGGCAGCAGGCGTCCGGGTTCCTCTTCGCCGATGCCGTCGTAGCCGCAGCGCGGCAGCGCCTTCTCGATGAAGCGCCGGTAGTGGTGCAAGAGCGCCGGCATGCTGTAGCACTCCTGGCGATGGACCAGCAGGAGCCCACGTTCGTCGAGGATGTAGACGTCGGCGAGATGCTCGCGCTGGCGGGCGAAGATCTGCAGCCGCCCGGGGCGGTTGTGCGCGTACATCTGCGGCAGCACGCCGGCGCGCAGACAGGCGCCGTCGAAGTGCACGGTGTTGAAGCGGTTGCCGGTGACCTCGGCCAGCGCGCGTACCAGGCTGGTCTGGCTGCCGTGGACCTCGACCTGCGGCTTGCCGTCCTGCATGCGCAGGTGATGGAGCTGGTCGTCGATCTCGATGATGTAGTGCGGCGTGGCTTCGCGCGCATGGCTCAACAGGAAGCCGTAGGCGGCGCCGAAGGTCTGCGCCACACGCTCGGCGATCTGGGCGGCGTAGTCCGAGGTGAAGCAGTGCGCGACGATGGGCGGCACGGCGGTCTCGCCGGCGTCGGCCTCGTTCCAGTTCAGGCATTCGGCCAGCGCTTCCAGCACCGCGCCGTTGCCTTCGTAGTGGTAGCAGTAGGTCTCGCCCCAGGTGGTGCCGAACACGAGATCCACGGCGCGCACCAGGTTCATGCGCCGCGCGCCGAACTGGAAGGCGTCGGTGCGGGTGCTGGTCAGCACGCCGCCGCCACCCATCGCGTTGGAGAAGGTCGACACGCCGACGTTGACCAGCAGCGTGACCCGCGCGATGCGCGGCTTGGCGCGCACGCCGTCGTCGCTGTCGTCCCCGTCGTCCGCCGCGAGGCTGGTGGCCAGCGCCTCGTTGGTGCGCTTGATCTCGAGCGCGGTGAGTTCGTTGGTCTGGGTGAAGACGTGCCAGGTGGTGGCCGGATCGCTCAGGCGATTCAGATGACACCACACCAGGATCTCCGCCGCCGAGGCCGAGCGTTTGAGCGGCCGGCGGAACTGCACCTCGGCCGGCCGAACGGTGCCGGCGAACAGCATCCACACCAGGCTGGAATCGGCGGTGCGCACCTCGTGCAGCGACAGGCTCGCCTCCTGCGGATGGCTGCAGATGCCGCGCGTGACGACCTCGATCTTGGCCGGCTTGCGCTCGAAGGCGGCGTACAGCTGGCGGCCGAGCACGTGCAGATCCTGGCCGCTGATCAGGTGATCGTTGGCGTGGTTGCGCGCGAACTGCGACAGCATCGCGTAGCTGTCCTTCAGCGTGTTGATGAGATCTCGCCGCTCTTCCACCGCGGTATCGATGCGCCAGGCCTCACGCTGATCCAGCCGCGAGACCTGCTCCCAGCTCCAGCCCCAGGCCTTGACCATCTCGCCGAGCACGTCGGCGCGCCAGTCCTCGGCCGCCAGCGGCCCGCGGGTCGAGAGGCGCAGGTTGGCCTTGATGTAGAAACTGCGGCGCAGGACGTCGAGGCGCACCGGGTCGTTGCGCGCCATCAGGTGCTCCTCGACCTTGGTGTACATCAGGATGTAGGGGTCGAGGCTGTCCAGGCTCACGTGCTCGGACTCGATGTTGCGCTTGTAGCGCTGGCTGAGCAGCGTGATGCGCGGGTACTCGGCGGCGTAGGCCTCCATCAGCAGCAGCTTCAGCACCGACTTGTAGGGGGACTTGATGCTCTTGTAGAGCTGCCACACGGCGGCGCCGAAGAATTCCTCCACCGGAATGCTGGCGAGCCCGCCGAAGTCGATGTAGTCGCGCACGTCCAGGCGCCGCGCGGCGGCCGCCTCGCGCACGTAGTCCTGGTAGTCCGCCTCGAAGCGCGACGGCACGCGCCACCACAGGGGGCGCAAGCCGGCGACCAGCAGGCTCGAGCGGTAGAACTCGTCCAGCAGCAGCGAATGCTGCGAAGAGCCGCTGGACTCGTCCGACATGGCGAGCGTCTCGCCGGCGCGGAAGCGCTCCGCGTCCAACACGAAGAAATGCACCTCGAGGCCGATTTCCGCGGCGAAGGTCTCGATGCGGCGCGCCTTCTCGGCGAGCAGCTCCACCGCCGGCGCCGGCAGCTCCGGGTCGTGGCACAGCCACATGTCGAGGTCACTGTGGCGGGTGTAGGCGATGGTGCCGGGGCTGCCCATCATGTACAGCGCGCGAATCGGGAAGCGCACCGCCTGGCGCCGGTCGTAGTCGAAGGACCGGCACATGCGCCGCACCGCGCGCAGCGTGGCCTCGGTCGGCCCGTAGTCGTTGATGCCGGCAGGGGTCTCCTTCGAGACATAGCCCGGCAGCAGCGGGTGGTTGATGTGGAACAGGAGCGGCAGGATCTCGAGGAAATCCCGCTGGCGAGGCGTGAGCGAGTCCTGCACGCGCCGCAGGCGATCGCGATTGAGGACCAGGAAGCGCTTCTCGCCGTGGTCCTCGGTCGCGGTCACGGTGTCGCGGGCGTCTGTGAGCATGCACCAGATAGCGGCACCCGCGGCCGAATCTTCAGTCCGCCACCGGTTCCGGGCCAAACCGGCGGCGGCCGGCAGAATCCCAGTAAATTCAAGCGTTTTGGATTGTGCCAGCGGCGCTTCTGGTCGATAATCGCCGCTTCGGCGGCGGCTTGGGGGAAAGGCGGCGCGCCGCGACGACCACGCAAGCCTGGAGGTAGCCCCGAGCATGTTTTCCCGCGATATGTCGATTGCCGGTTTCGATGATGAACTGTGGCAGGCGCTGGAGGCCGAGCGCGAACGCCAGGAGACGCACATCGAGCTCATCGCCTCGGAGAACCACGCCAGTCCGCGCGTGCTGGCCGCGGCCGGCACGGTGCTGACCAACAAGTACGCCGAGGGCTATCCCGGCAAGCGCTACTACGGCGGCTGCGAGCACGTCGACGTGGTCGAGGAACTGGCCATCGCCCGGGCCAAGCAGCTGTTCGGCGCGGCCTACGCGAACGTCCAGCCCCACTCCGGCTCGCAGGCCAACGGCGCGGTCTACCTGGCGCTGCTGGACGCCGGCGACGTGGTGCTCGGCATGAGCCTCGCCCACGGCGGGCACCTGACCCACGGCGCCTCGGTCAACTTCTCGGGCAAGACCTACCACGCCTTCCAGTACGGCCTCGACCCGGCCACCGGCCGGATCGACTACGACCAGGTGGCGAAGCTCGCCCGCGAGCACAAGCCGAAGCTGATCATGACCGGCTTCTCGGCCTATTCCCGCATCCTCGACTGGGCGAAGTTCCGCGAGATTGCCGACGAGGTCGGCGCCTACCTGGTGGCCGACATGGCCCATGTCGCGGGCCTGGTGGCGGTGGGGCTCTATCCCAGCCCGGTGGCCATCGCCGACCTGACCACCAGCACCACGCACAAGACCCTGCGCGGCCCGCGCAGCGGGCTGATCCTCGGCCGCGGCGACGAGGCCATCGCCAAGAAGGTCAATTCGGCGGTCTTTCCCGGCATCCAGGGCGGCCCGCTGATGCACGTCATCGCCGCCAAGGCGGTGGCCTTCAAGGAGGCCATGCAGCCCGAGTTCCGGCACTACCAGGAACAGGTCCTGGTCAATGCGCGGGCGATGGCCGAGACCTTCCTGGCGCGCGGCTTCAACGTGGTCTCGGGCGGCACCGACAACCACCTGTTCCTGGTCGACCTGGTCAACAAGGGACTGACCGGCAAGGCCGCCGACGCTGCGCTCGGCCGCGCCCACATCACGGTCAACAAGAACGCGGTGCCGAACGATCCGCAGTCGCCCTTCGTGACCAGCGGTATCCGCGTCGGCACCCCGGCCATGACCACCCGCGGTCTCGGCGAGGCCGACGCCCGTACCCTGGCCGGCTGGATGTGCGACGTGCTGGAGCACATCGAAGACGAACGCGTGATCGAACGCGTGCGCGGCCAGGTGAGCGAGCTGTGCGGCCGTTACCCGGTGTACGCCGCCTGAGCCTCGGACTGTCCCAAGGGGAGTAGCGCGTCATGCATTGCCCGTTCTGTGCCCATATCGACACCCGCGTGATCGACTCACGCCTGCTCGGTGAGGGCGATCAGATCCGTCGCCGTCGCGAGTGCATGAGCTGCAAGGCGCGCTTCACCACCTACGAGACCGCGGAGCTCAGCCTGCCGCGGGTGATCAAGAGCGATGGTCGGCGCGAGACGTTCAACGACGACAAGCTGCGCGGTGGCTTCCTCAAGGCGCTGGAGAAGCGCCCGGTGTCCATGGAGCGCGTCGAGGGCGCGATCAACGACGTCAAGCGCCGCGTGCGCGAGAGCGGCGAGCGCGAGATCGAGTCGGTGCGCATCGGCGAACTGGTGATGGACGCGCTGCGCGGGCTGGACCAGGTCGCCTACGTGCGCTTCGCCTCGGTGTACCGCAGCTTCGAGGACGTGCGCGCCTTCCTGGAAGAGATCGAAAGGCTGGAGAACGAACTGCCGCCGGATCTGCGCGACCAGCAGCTCGACCTGCTGCCCGGCGAGAAGGCCGAGAAGGGCGGCAAGGCGAGCTGACAGCGCGCGCCGCGTTCCTCCGTGAGCATGCAGGAAGACGTGCAGTACATGACCCGCGCGCTGGCGCTCGCCGCGCGCGGTCGCTATTCCACCTCGCCCAATCCCTGCGTCGGCTGCGTGCTGGTGAAGGACGGCGTGATCCTCGCCGAGGGCTGGCACCGCCGCGCCGGCGGTCCGCATGCCGAGGCCGATGCGCTCGCGCAGGCCGGCCCGCGCGCGCGGGGCGCCACCGCCTACGTGACCCTCGAGCCCTGCAACCATCACGGCCGCACGCCGGCCTGCAGCGAGGCCTTGATCGCGGCGGGCGTGGCGCGCGTGGTCTACGCGATGGACGACCCGAACCCGCGAGTGTCCGGCAGCGGCGCGGCGCGCCTGCGCGCCGCCGGTATCGAAGTGCAGGGTGGCGTGTGCGACGCCGAGGCACGCAGCTTCAATCGCGGTTTCTTCCACCGCATGCGCACCGGCCTGCCGTTCGTGCGCATCAAGCTCGGCATGAGCATCGACGGCGGCGCGGCGCTCGCCGACGGCAGCAGCCAGTGGATCACGAGCGAAGCCGCGCGCGCCGACGTGCAGCGCATGCGGGCCGAGTCCTGCGCCATCGTCACCGGCATCGGCACGCTGCTGGCCGACAACCCCTCGCTGAACGTGCGCGACCCGCGCTTCGAGATGCACGGCCGTCAACCGCACCGGGTCATTCTCGACCGCCACCTGGAGACGCCGCCCGACGCGCGCCTGCTGTCGCTGCCGGGTGAGACCTGGATCTTCTGCGGCGAGGAGGCGCTGAACCGCGCGCAGCCGCTCGTCGACGCCGGCGCGCGGGTCGAGGCGCTGCCGCTCGCCGACGGTCGCATCGATCTGCCGGCGCTGCGCGCGCGCCTGGGCGAGCTCGAGATCAACGAGTTGATGGTCGAATCCGGCCCGCGGCTCGCCGCCGCCTTCATCTCCGCGCGCTGCTTCGATCAGCTGGTGCTGTACGTCGCGCCCAAGCTGCTCGGCGTGCAGGCGCGTCGCGCCCTGGAAGTGTCCTCGCCCGCGACACTCGATGCGGCGCTCGCCCTGCCTATGGTCGAGTGTGATCGAATCGGGGATGATCTGCGTATCACGCTCGGAACCGCCTGACGGAGTCGCCCATGTTCACCGGAATCGTCGCCTGCGTCGGCCACATCACCCAGCTCGTCCGTCGCGGCGACGCGATGCGTCTCGGCATCGCGGCCGGCACGCTCGATCTCGGCGACGTTGCGCTCGGCGATTCCATCGCGGTGTCCGGCCCCTGCCTGACCGTGGTCGAGTTCGACAAGCACAGCTTCGCCGTCGACGTGTCCAGCGAGACGCTCGCCCGCACCACGCTCGGCGCACGCAAGGTGGGGGATCCGGTGAATCTCGAGAAGGCCCTGCGCCTGACCGACCGCCTGGGTGGCCACCTGGTCAGCGGCCACATCGACGGCATCGGCACGGTGGTGCGGCGCGAGAGCCTGGCCGAGTACATCCGCTGGGTGGTGCGCGTGCCCGCCGATCTCGCCCACTACCTGGCCTTCAAGGGCTCGGTGGCGATCGACGGCGTGAGCCTCACGGTGAACGGCGTCGACGGCGACACCTTCGAGGTGCTGACCATTCCCCATACCCTCGAGCGCACGACGCTGGGCCACCTCGTGGCCGGCGCCGAGGTCAACATCGAGGTCGATCTCATCGCCCGCTACATCGAGCGCCTGCTCAGCCGCTCGGCCGCGCCGGGCGCCGGCGGGCTGACCCTGGAGGCGCTCGCGGCCGCCGGCTTCGGCGCGTCGCGCGAGGCCTGATCCAGCGCAGTTCCGCGCCGGCCGTGCCCGCCCCGGGCCGGCCGAAATGGATATAATCGCCCGCCTGTCACGCACCGTTACCCCATCCGCACCATGGCACTCAGCAGTACGCAGGAACTGATCGACGAACTCCGCGCCGGTCGCATGATCATCATCATGGACGACGAGGATCGTGAGAACGAGGGCGACTTCATCATTGCCGCCGAGCATTGCACGCCCGAAGTCATCAACTTCATGACCAAGTTCGGGCGCGGCCTCATCTGCCTGACCCTGACCGAGGATCGCTGCCGTCGGTTGAACCTGCCGCTGATGGTGCAGGACACGCGCTATACCCACCGTACCAATTTCACCGTGTCCATCGAGGCCGCCGAGGGCGTGACCACCGGCATCTCGGCCGCCGATCGCGCACGCACCGTGCAGGCCGCCGTGGCGCGCGACGCGCAGCCGGCGGACCTCACCCAGCCCGGCCACATCTTTCCGCTGATGGCGCAGTCGGGCGGCGTGCTGACCCGTGCAGGGCACACCGAGGCGGGCTGCGATTTCGCGCGGCTCGCGGGTCTCGAGCCCGCGGCGGTGATCGTCGAGATCTTGAACGATGACGGCACCATGGCGCGGCGGCCCGACCTCGAGCGCATCGCCGCCGAGCACAATCTCAAGATCGGCACCATCGCGGACCTCATCCACTTCCGCATCGCCAACGAGAAGACCGTAGAGCGCATGGCGGATTCGGTGCTGCCCACGGAGTTCGGCGACTTCCATCTCTATGCCTACGAGGACGCCATCCACGGCGACCTGCACATGGCGATGGTCAAGGGCGACATCGATCCCGAGCGGCCGACGCTGGTGCGCGTGCACATCTACAATCCGTTCGAGGACCTGACCGCAAGCATTCGCAAGGATGCCGGCTGGCCGCTGCGTGACGCGCTGGCGCGCATCGCCGCGGCGGGCGAGGGCGTGGTGGTGGTGCTGAACAACCAGATCACCAACCGTGAACTGGTGCGCCAGGTGCGGCTGTACAACGACACTTCGGACGGCGCGGTGCCGAAGCGCGAGAATCCCACCATGGACTGGCGGCAGATCGGCCTCGGCGCCCAGATCCTGGCCGACGTCGGGGTGCGCAAGATGCGCGTGATGAGCAACCGGCGCAAATACCATGCGATCTCGGGCTTCGGCCTCGAGGTCGTCGAATACGTCAATTGACGCGGACCGTTTGAGAAGGTGACGACGATGCAGGACGTGAAAGTGATCGAAGGGCGGCTGGTGGCCGAGGGCAAGATGCGCATCGCCATCGTCAGCGGCCGCTTCAACGGCTTCATCGTCGAGGCGCTGGAAGCGGGCGCGCTGGATACCTTGAAGCGCCACGGCGTGGATCTCGCCGACGTCACCGTCACGCGCACGCCGGGTGCGTTCGAGATCCCGGTGGTCGCCGCCAAGCTCGCGCGTTCCGGCAAGTACGACGCGGTGATCGCGCTCGGCGCGGTGATTCGCGGCGCGACCGCGCACTTCGACCACGTCGCCGGCGCCTGCTCGCGCGGTCTCGGCAGCGTCGCGACCGAGACCGGTATCCCGGTGATCTTCGGCGTGTTGACGGTCGACACCATCGAACAGGCCATCGAGCGCGCCGGCACCAAGGCCGGCAACAAGGGTGGCGAGGCAGCCGTCACCGCGATCGAAATGATCTCCCTGCTGCGCCAGCTGTGAGCAAGTCCGGCGGCGGACACCATGGTCGGGTGCGCGCGCGGCGCTGTGCCGTGCAGGCGCTCTACCAGTGGCAGATGGCCGGCCAGGAACCGCGCGACATCGTGCAGGAGTTCGTCAACGAGCGTGAGTTGAACAGCGTCGACCTCGAATACTTCACCACCCTCGTGCGCGAAGTGCCGCGGCACTTCCAGACCCTGCAGACCGATCTCACGCCCTATCTCGATCGCGACTGGCCGAAGCTCGATCCGGTCGAGCGCAGCGTGCTCCTGATCGGCGCCTACGAGATGCGCTACTGCCTCGAGATCCCCTACCGGGTGGTGATCAACGAGGGCGTCGAACTGTGCAAGATGTTCGGCACGGTCGAAGGCCATCGTTACGTCAACGGCGTGCTGGACAAGCTCGCACACACGGCCCGCGCGGTGGAGATCGGCGCCGGCCAGGCCTGATCCCGCTCGTGGATGAGTTCGACCTCATCGCGCGCTACTTCCAGCCGCTCGCGTTCGCAGCGCCAGGACTCGAACTAGGCATCGGCGACGATGCCGCGATATTCACGCTGCCGCCCGGCGAAGCCCTGGTGGTGACGGTCGACACCCTGGTCGAAGGCGTGCACTTCCCCGTGGACTTCCCGCCGGCCGCCGTCGCGAGCCGCCTTGCCGCGGTCAACCTGAGCGACCTCGCGGCGATGGGCGCCACGCCGCGCTACGCGACGCTCGCGCTCACCGTGCCGCGTCTCGAGCCTGACTGGCTTGCCGCCTTCGCCGACGCGTTCGGCGTGGCGCTGGCCGCCGCCGGCATGAGCCTCGTCGGCGGCGACACCACGCGCGGACCGCTCACCCTGACCCTGCAGGCCATGGGCAGCGTGCCCGTCGGCCAGGCGCTCACCCGCCGGGGCGCGCGGCTCGGCGACCTGGTGGTGGTGAGCGGCACGCTGGGGGACGCGCGCGCGGGCCTCGACCTCGCGCTCTCCACGCCCTGGGCGGATGCCGACGACCCGCTGCTGGCGCGCTTCGTCGCGCCGACCCCGCGCGTCGCCCTCGGGTGCGCGCTGCGGGGCGTGGCCCGGGCGGCGATCGATGTGTCCGACGGACTTCTCGCGGATCTCGGCCACATCGCCGCGCGGAGCCGCTGCGGCGTGCGGGTCGACGTGGGGCGGCTGCCGCTGTCGGCGGCGCTTTGCGCGCGGGTCGGGCTCGCCACGGCGCGCGAGTTCGCGCTCGCCGGCGGTGACGACTATGAACTCGTGCTTGCCGTGCCGCCGGACCGGCTCGCCGAGGCGGCGCAGCGCGCGCGAGGTGCCGGGGTGTCGCTCACCGTCATCGGCGAGTTCGTCGCCGGTGCCGGCGTCGAGTGTCACGACGCCGGACAAGCCTTCGTGCCCGCCGCGCGCGGCTACCTGCACTTCGAGTGAGGCGCGGCGCCTGCGCTATCATGGGGCGTGTCGACGATGCGCGCGCCGTGCGCGCGAGGAGGGTGCCATGCCTCACCTGACCAAGCTGTTCCTGCTGTGCTGCCTGATGCTGCTGACCGGCACGGCCGGCGCCGACGACGCGCCGGGCGTGACCGAGCCGGTCGAGGTCGATACCTGGGCGACGCTCCTGAAGCCGCACTACTTCGGCGACACGCCGCTCATCGAAGGCCGCGGCGTCATCGACATGAAGACGCCCTATCGCTCCGAGGACGCGGCCTTCACGCCGGTGTCGATCATCGCCGCGATTCCGCAGACCGAGGCGCGCTACATCAAGGACATCTACGTGTTCGTGGAGAAGAACCCGCAGCCGCTGGCGGGCGTGTTCCACATGACGCCGGCGGCCGGACGCGCGGATCTCGCGCTGCGCGTGCGGGTCGACGCCTACACCAACGTGCATGCGGTCGCGGTGCTGAACACCGGCGAGCTTCATCACGTCAGCAACTTCGTCAAGGCGCAGGGTGGCTGCTCGGCGCCGGCCGCCTCGGACTTTGCCAAGGCCATGCAGCATATCGGCGAAATGAAGTTTCGCGCGCTGCCCGACGCCGAGAACGCCGATCTCATGATCGGCCAGTTCCTGCTCTCACACCCCAACGTCACCGGCATGCAGAAGGATCAGAAGACCCAGCTCATCCGGCCCGAGCACTACGTGAAGACCATTCGCCTGTTCGAGGGCGACAAGCTCCTGATGACCGCCGAGACTGGTTTCTCGGTGTCCGAGGATCCGAGCTTCCGCTTTTTCTTCCGCCGCCAGGGCACCGGCGAGATCCGCGCCGAGGTCGAGGATTCCAAGGGCCTGCACTGGCAGGAGAGCTTCAAGATCAAGGGCTGAGCCGCGCGCGGCTCGCCAGCGGAGCGCATCCATGAACGCCAACTTCCGTCACCGCCTGCGCGCGGGAGAGACCCTGCTCGGCACCATCGTCACGCTCGAGGCGCCCGAGGTGGTCGAGGCGCTGTGCCATATCGGCTACGACTGGCTCTTCATCGAGACCGAGCACGCCCCGCTCGCGCCGCCGGCGGTGCAGCGCATCGTGCAGACGGCGGGCGCGACGCCCTGCATCGTGCGCCTGTCGCGCGGCGACGAGATCTCGATCAAGCGCGCTTTGGATGCCGGCGCGGCAGGCATCATCGTGCCGCAGGTGAACTCCGCGGCCTACGCGCGGCTCATCGTCAGCTACGCCAAGTTCGCGCCCCATGGCAGCCGCGGCTTCGGCCTGTCGCGCGCCAGCATGTATGGACTGCGAGCCGAGGAGTACGTGGCGCAGGCCAACGACAGTACCGCGGTCATCGTGCTCGCCGAGCACGTGGACGCGGTGGAGAACATCGAGGAGATCTGCCAGGTGGACGGCGTCGACGCGGTGTTCATCGGTCCCTACGACCTGTCCGCCAGCCTGAACCGTATCGGCCGCGTGCACGACCGCGAAGTGGTGGAGGCCATCGATCACATTCGCGACGCGTGTCGCAAGCACGGCGTGCCGGTCGGTATCCATGGCGCGACGCCGGAGTTCGTCACGTCGCGCATGCAGGACGGTTTCTCTCTTCTGTCCTGCGGCGCCGACATTGCGATCTTCGCCGCCGGCGCCAAGCAACTGCTCGCCACTCTCCAAGGAGCCCGCAGCGATGGATAAACATCTGCACGCCGACTTGACCGCGATCGCCTGTTCGTCCTTCGCGGACGCCGACAAGACATTGCGGGTCATGGACGCGGGGATGCGGCGCGTGAACGACGGCGCCAAGCTGGTCGGCGTGGCGCGCACGGTGCGCTGCCACGAGGACTTCCTCGCCGTGATCCGCGCGCTGGCCGATGCGCAGCCGGGGGACGTGCTGGTGGTCGACACCGACGGCAGCCGGCGCGCGGTGGTGGGCGAACTGTTCTCGCTGGAGGCGACCCGCCGCGGGCTGGCGGGCATCATCGTCGACGGCACCGTGCGCGACCTGCGCACCGTCGCCGGCCTGCGCCTGCCGGTGTGGGCGCGCGGATTGAATCCCAAGTCGGGCACCACGCGCGATCCCGGCGCGGTGCAGGTGCCGGTGACCTGCGGTGGCGTGGTGGTGAACCCGGGCGACGTGGTGCTCGGTGACGAGGACGGCATCGTCGTCGCGACCGCCGCCGAGTTCGCCGCGCTGGTGCCGACGGCGCGCGCCATCGAGGAACGCGAGGCGCGGGTGCGCGCGCGCATGGCCGCCGGTCATGCGTTGACCGACATGCTGAACCTGGACGCGCATCTCGCCGCGCTCGCGCGCGGCGAAGCGAGCAAGCTCGCGTTCAAGCTCGATGATTGACGCGCGCCTGCTGCTGCTTGGGCTCGCCGCGGTCCAGGGCGTCGCCGCGGCCGAGCCTTCGCCGGGCGCGGCGTCCCGCGCCGCCGGCTACGCGACTTGCGCGGCGTTCTATTTCAACGCGGTCAACGTCAAGCCCATGGGCGACTACGAGGCGGTGTACGGCGCGGGCGAACGGGCCTTCAACGAGGGCCTCAAGCTGGTCGGACGCAAGGCGCTGGACGACCTGGTCGCCGCCGCGTCGGCAGAGATGATGAAGCTCAGCAATTCCAACTGGAAGAACTTCGCGACCGTCGAACAGCGCTACGGCGGCGACTGTCAGCGCCTGCTCGAGCAGACGCCGGCGGTGACCGGCGAGTAGGGTCGAGCGCGCGGGTCAGGCGGGCGACGCCGGACGACGCAGATACCACACCAGGTCCATCTCGGGCGCCGCGAGGCCGGCCTGGGTGAGGGCTGCCGAGATCTGGCCACGATGATGGGTGGCGTGGTTGAACACGTGCAGCAGCAGGCTGGTCAGCGGTTGTTCGAACGCGGCGCCCGACATGTTGCGATAGACCAGCGTGCCGGCGAGGCGCGCGTCGTCAAGCGTGTCCAGCCACCTCGACCAGCGCGCCGTCGCCGCGCGCAGCGCGCGCGCGAGCGCGCCGCGCTCGGCCTCGAGTTCGCTGTCCAGTCCGGCGACCGAGAAGGGCACGTCGATGCAGCGGCCATACCACACGTGGTCGGCCACCAGCAGGTGATTGAGCGTGCCGTGCACGCTCCTGAAGAACAGTCCGACATCGGCGCGATAACGCGCGTCGTCCAACCCCTCGACCGTCTCGAACAGCACCTCGGTGGCCCACGCGTGGTAGCCCGCGAGCGTCAGCATGGCAGCTCTCATGTCGTCTCCTCGTTGCGCGCCGCGGCCTTCGTCCGCGGGATGAATTGCACGGCCTGATCGGCGCAACGTAACATGCCGGCACCGGGCCCGCCGCGCATCGCGAGGGCCGGCAGTCGCGAGGATCCTGCATGAACGGCGCCCATACCCTGCTCGACACGCTGGTCGCGGCCGGCATCGAAGTGTGCTTCGCCAATCCCGGCACCTCGGAGATGCATCTCGTCACCGCCATCGGCAAGACTGACGCGGTGCGGCCCATCCTGTGCCTGTTCGAAGGCGTGGTGACGGGCGCCGCCGACGGTTACGCGCGCATGTCGGGCAAGCCCGCGATCACGCTGCTGCACCTCGCACCGGGGTATGCCAACGGCATGGCCAACCTGCACAACGCGTCGAAGGCGCACACCGCCATCGTCAACATCGTGGGCGACCACGCGGTGTGGCATCACCAGTACAACGCGCCACTCACCTCGGACGTGCCGGGCCACGCGCGCCTGCAGTCGGAGTGGGTGCGGGTGTCGGCCTCGGCCGAGGATCTCGCGCTCGCGGGCGCGGAAGCCGTACAGGCCGCGCGCAGCGGCGCGGGTCACATCGCGACCTTGATCGTGCCGGCCAATCACGCGTGGGAACCGGCCGAGCGCTCCTACGATCGCCTGCAGCCCGAGCCGCTCGCGACGGTGCCGGAGGCGAGCATCGCTGCCGCCGCGGCGGCGCTCACCAACGGCAAGCGTACCGCGATCGTGGTCGGCGGCGGCGCGCTGCGCGAAGGTCCGCTGACGCTCGCCGGACGCATCGCGGCCGGCTGCAACGCGACCCTGCTGTGCGAGACCTTTCCGGTACGGGTCGAACGCGGCGCGGGCCGCGTGCCCTTCGCGCGCATTCCCTATTTCGCCGAGCAGGCCATCGAATTCCTCAAGGACTTCGAACAAATGATCCTCATCGGTACGCAGCAGCCGGTGGCGTTCTTCGCCTATCCCGGCGTCGCGAGCCTGCTCGCGCCTCCGGACTGCGCGATGCTGACGCTGGCCGACGTGCACGACGATATCGGCGCCGCGCTGGACGAACTCGCGAAGCGGGTGGCCGCGCCCGCCGACTGTCCGCGCCAGCCGCGCGTCGCGCCCACCCTGGTGGATGGCGAACTCACGCCGGGCGCCATCGGCGACGTGATCAGCGCGCGCCTGCCGGAGAACGCCATCGTGTCCGACGAAGGCATCACCTGCGGCCTCGAACTCTTCCTGCGCACCCAGGGCGCGGCGCCCCACGACTGGCTGGCCATCACCGGTGGCTCCATCGGCCAGGGTCTGCCGGTCAGTTTCGGCGCATCCGTCGCATGTCCGTCGCGCAAGGTGGTGGCCTTCCAGGCCGACGGCAGCGCGATGTACACCGTGCAGGCGCTGTGGAGCATGGCGCGCGAGAAGAGCGACGTGACGGTGGTGCTGCTGAACAACAGCAGCTACGCGATCCTGAACGTGGAACTCATGCGCCTGAAGGCCGGTGACCCTAATCCCAAGACGCTTTCCATGCTCGATCTCGGCAACCCGGTGATCGACTGGGTCAGCCTCGCGCGCGGCATGGACGTGCACGCGACCCAGGTACGGACCGTGCGCGAGTTCGACGAGGCCTTCAGCGCCGCGATGGCGACACCCGGGCCGCATCTCATCGAAGTGATGGTGGTGCAGAATGTGGGGGCGGGGTTCAAGCGCTGAAGGGACCCTGTAGGTCGGACTTCAGTCCGACATTCGCTCGCCGTTTACGCTGCTCACGCCGACCGGGCCGACGCGTGCATCGAAGTCGTGGAACGAATGTCGGACTGAAGTCCGACCTACAGGTGGATAAGTTTTCACTCCCCCTGTTTCGTCTTCAGCGCCGCGAGGCGCTTCTCCATCACCTCGGCCTTGTCCGCGCCGCCACCCAGGAAGCCCGGCGCGGCGCGGTAGTAGCGGATCAGGTCTTCCAGCGCGCCGTCGTTCTCGGGATCGAGCGCGACCGCGCGTTCGAAGGACGCGCAGGTCTTCTTCGCGAGATCCATCGCCGCCAGCCAGTTGGCGCGCTGCGCGAGCCGGCCATAGCTCTTGCCGAGCAGGTGCGCGCAGCGCGCGCACCCCGGATGGCGCGCGACCAGCGCCTCGGCGGCGTGCGCCGCCTCCTCGTAGCGACGCGCCTTGTAGATCGCGCGTACTGCCTGGTAGTCCGCTTCGGGCGCGTCGTCGTCGGCGCGCGCCTGGGCGGCGAACAGGGTGGCGCACAGCAGGGTGAGGTAGGCCAGGCGTGTCACGGGAGAGGGGCGACGGTGGCGGTGCGGCGCATGTTAGCAGGCTGGTGAAAAACTACTGCGCTAGTCATTTCGCGTCCCGGCGGTGCTCGGAATCCTCACGTCGGCCGTGAACGCTGCGGTTCCTCCGCGCCGGCGTGAACGCAAACTGCCGTCGCTCGCGACGTTTTTCACCAGCCTGTTAGGCCAGCGCCGCGCCGCGCGCGACCCGCCCCGGCGCTGGGAGGCGCGCGTCGGCGCTGCTATCTTGGCGGCCCGATTCAGACTAGGGGAGATGAGCCCATGAGCACCGAAGCCAACAAGCAACTCGTTCGTGACACCTGGGGCGCCGTCACCAACGGCGATCCGGAAGGCTTCATGGCCCGGCTGGCGGACGACGTCACCTGGACCTTCTTCGGCAGCCACCGCTTCGCTGGCACCATCCGCGGCAAGGAGGAACTGATCTCCAAGCTGTTCGCGCCGCTCGGCGAGGTGCTGGCCGAGGGCATCAAGGTACACATCGATTCCCTGACCGCCGAGGACGATCGCGTGGTGATCGAGGCCCGCGGCGAAGCGCGGACCAAGGACGGCCGGCCCTACAACAACAGCTACTGCATCGTCGTGACGGTGCGGGACGGCAAGGTCGCCCACGTGCGCGAGTATCTCGACTCGGAACTCGTGACCGCCGTGTTCGGCCGCTGAGCAGGGCGCCGGCGACGGACGCTCACTCAGCGTCCGTCGACCGCGCGGCCGACGACGCGGGCTCGAGCGGCGCGAGCCGGCTCCAGGCGGCATCGTCCGCGAGGCGGCCGAGCGCGCCCGGTTCCAGGCGGCGCGGATCGAGCGTCTCGGCGCCGTACACGATGGCTTCCATCTTCCACACGCTCACGGCCCGCGACTGGACATCGTTCACTTCCAGCGCCACCACGGTCGGCTGACCGTCGACCGCCGTGTGGCGATAGCTCGCCACCTTCCACAGCTTGCCCGCGCGGTCGAAGTACTCGCGCTTGACCGGCAGGCGACTCTGGTCGTCCACCCAGGTCACGATGCGCGAGTAGTAGCGGTCCTTCAGCGGTCGCGCCTCGACCTTCCACAGCGTGTGGCCGTCCTGGTCTTCGCGCCCGATCAGGTTAGGTGGCTGGGTCTCGCGCTCGGCGAGCGCGAGGTCTTCGTAGTTCAGCTTGGTGGACAGGAAGTAGTCGTCGGGATCGAGCGGCGAGATCTGTCGCGCCCGCCGCTCCTCCGGCGAGTAGAGCCACAGGCCCAGTCCGTCAGCGCTCGGCTGCGGCGCGCTCAGGATGCACACACCGCGCATCTTGTCCGGCGCCTCGAAGGTGATGGCGCTGCGCGGCCCGTCACCGTAGCCCTTGCGCAGCACCAGCAGGTTCCAGGATTTGCGCCCGCCGCCGGGCTGCGGGTTGCTGGTGGTCACGTGCACGCGGGAATACTGGGCGGTGCGCGGCACCTGCGCGCGGTACATGTCGGCGATCAGCGCGGCGGCATCGGGCTCTTCGCCTTCGGCGAGGGCGAGCGCCTGGGTGAGCAGGACGATGAGCCCCACCAGCACGCGGCTGGCACGATGGCATCGGTTCATGAGCGGGTTCCTTCGATGGCGGTGGTGAATCCGACGGCGGATCCTTTCGGTGCACGGCACGCCGACGACAGCCGCCGGGACGCGCCTCGCGCAGTTCGCGCCCGTGCTCGGCGCGGCCGCGATCCTAACGCCTGCTGGCCCGGCCCGTCGCAAAAAAATCGACGTCTCGCCGAGCCTTAGCGCAACAGCGCCGGCCGCCCTTCAGGCGCCACCGGCCCGCGCCTCATTCCGGTGCGTCATTTTCGACCGGCGCATTCGCCAGCTCGCACCTCGACAGTGCACAAAGCCTGTGCCCTGCCCGTCCTCACCTTCCAAGTCATTGAAATCAAAGTCTGATCGCGCTTGGCATGCATGCTGCACTGGGCTCCGCAGCCATCGCTAGCGCTCACCACAGGAGTTCTGTGCATGAAACTCATCACCGCAGTCATCAAGCCCTTCAAGCTCGATGAAGTTCGCTTGGCCCTCGCCGACGTCGGCGTACAGGGATTGACCGTGACCGAGGTCAAGGGCTTCGGTCGCCAGCGGGGCCACACCGAACTCTACCGAGGCGCGGAGTACCAGGTCGACTTCCTGCCCAAGGTCAAGCTCGAGATCGCGCTGGACGACGCCCAGGTCAGCCGCGCCATCGAGGCCATCTGCAAAGTCGCGCGCACCGGCAAGATCGGCGACGGCAAGCTGTTCGTCACCGATCTCGACCAGGCCATTCGCATCCGCACCGGCGAGTCCGGTCCGGACGCGCTGTAAGCGCGCCTCCCGGTTTCATTCATCGTCGTCAACCTGAAGTGGAATAGCCATGAACCCCAACTCCAAGCCTGCATTGCTTTCCGGGATGCGTGAGCTCGGCCGCGGCCACACGCTGGTGTCGCTGCTGCTCATGCTCGCGTTTCTGTTCCTGCCCTTCGTCGCCGGCGCGCAGGAAGCCGCCGAGGCCGCGGCCGCCGCGCCGCCGGCGCCCACGCCGGACAAGGGCGACATCGCCTGGATGCTGGTGTCCACGCTACTGGTGATCATGATGGCCGTGCCCGGCCTCGCGCTGTTCTACGGCGGCCTGGTGCGAGCCAAGAACATCCTCTCCGTGCTGATGCAGGTGATGGTGGGCTTCTCTCTGCTGGTGGTGCTGTGGTGCCTGTATGGCTACTCCTTTGCCTTCACCGAAGGCAACGCCTTCATCGGCGGCACCGCGCGGCTCTTCCTGAACGGCGTGTTCGACCCGGCGACCACCACCTTCGCCATGGCGGCGACCTTCAGCAAGGGCGTGGTGATTCCCGAGATCGTGTTCGTCGCCTTCCAGGGCACCTTCGCCGCGATCACGGCCTGCCTCATCATCGGCGGCTTCGCCGAGCGCATGAAGTTCTCGGCCGCGCTCATCGCCATGGTGATCTGGTTCACCATCGGCTACCTGCCGGTGGCGCACATGGTGTGGTTCTGGATGGGCCCGGACGCCTACACCGCGCCTGACGTGGTCGACGCGATGAACGCCAAGGCCGGCTACATCTGGCAGATGGGTGCGCTCGACTTCGCGGGCGGCACCGTGGTGCACATCAACGCCGGCATCGCGGGCCTG
Organism: Gammaproteobacteria bacterium; assembly: GCA_019747795.1. Classification (GTDB taxonomy): domain Bacteria; phylum Pseudomonadota; class Gammaproteobacteria; genus JADJYF01. The sequence goes on from JAIEQK010000163.1 coordinate 41,968, forward strand.
ATCGGCGCGGCCATGTGCGGCAAGCGCATCGGCTACGGCAAGGAAGCGATGCCGCCCCACAACCTGGTGCTGGCGATGGTCGGCGCTTCCCTGCTGTGGGTGGGCTGGTTCGGCTTCAACGCGGGTTCCGCGCTGGAAGCGGGTACCTTCGCCGGTCTCGCCTTCCTGAACACCTTCTCCGCCACGGCGGCGGCGGTCGTGTCCTGGTCGCTCGCAGAGTGGGCGGTGCGCAAGCATGCGTCGATGCTCGGCGCGGCCTCTGGCGCGGTGGCGGGTCTCGTCGCCATCACCCCCGCCTGCGGCAACGTGGGCCTGATGGGCGCCATCGTCATCGGCCTGCTGGCCGGCGTGGTGTGCTTCTGGGGCGTGACCGGTCTGAAGAAGATGATCGGCATCGACGACTCGCTCGATGTGTTCGGTGTGCACGCCCTCGGCGGCATCCTGGGCGCGCTGCTGACCGGCGTGTTCAACAACCAGTCCCTGGGTGGCCCCGGCCTCGTCACCGACTGGGTGACCGCGTCGGTCGGCTCCAACCCGGTCATGACCCAGCTGCTGATCCAGGCGAAGGGCGTGGCCATCACCTCGGTATGGACTGCGGTCGCCGCCGTCATCGCCTTCAAGGTGGCGGACCTGCTGGTCGGGCTGCGCGTGCCGGAAGACGAAGAGCGCGAAGGCCTCGACATCACGACCCACGGCGAGCGCGCCTACAGCGCCTGAGCCGCTCATCTCCCCTGTGTTCGCGCCGCGACGGACCGCGGCGCGCGCACCCCTGACTGCAAAGGGCCCCGCTTCGGCGGGGCCCGCGCGTTTTCCAGGGCTCGCGGCCCGCGTGGATTAGCTTAGAACTTATTCGCACTTCCTAAGCGCTGGCACGCCACGCAGACTCCGCACGCACTCTACGCCTGGACTTGCGCGAGGAACGCCCAATGAATGCCGAAGCCCGCCTGGCCGCCGCGGCCACGCGCCCCCCGGTGCGCCCGGATTCTCCCGAGCTCGAGCAACTGCTGGCCGCCATCCGCGACAGCGCGGCGAGCGCCAAGCGCGACGGCCGCGATCTGCACGGCACCATGGACCTGGTGCGCGCCGCGCGCCTGGGCGCGTTTCGCGTGCCGCGCGCCGAGGGCGGCGGCGGCGCGAGTCTCGAGCAGTACTTCGCCATGCTGATCGGGCTTGCCGAGGCGGACGCCGACATCGCCCACATCCTGCGCGCCCACTACTGGTTCGTCGAAGAGCGCCTGCGCTCGCGGCCCGGCCCGGAGCGCGACCGCTGGCTGGCGCGCATCGTGGCCGGCGACATCTTCGGCAACGCGATGTCCGAGCTGGGCGGTTCGACCGCGGTCGGCAGCTGGCAGTTCGAGACGCGACTCACCGCCTCCGGCGACGGTTACCGGCTGAATGGCACCAAGTACTACTGCACCGGCAGCCTCTATTCCGACTGGGTCAACGTGTTCGCCTGCCGCGAGGACGGCACCGTGGTGTCGGCGGTGATCCCCGTGGGGCGCGACGGCTTCGTGCTGGAAGACGACTGGGACGGCATCGGCCAGCGCCTGACTGGCAGCGGCACCGGGCACCTGCGCAATGTGGAAGTGCGACCGGAGGAGATCCTGACCGCGGCGGTGGAGTCGAGCGACGCGGCCTCGCTCGCCGATCCGGCCGACCCCTACATCATCGGTCAGCTCTGTCAGCTGATCCTGACCGCCCTCATCGCCGGCATCCTGCGCAACGTCGCGAGCGATGCGGTCACGCTCCTGCGGGGCCGCTCGCGTACCTACGCCTACGCCGCCGCCAGCACGCCCACCGCCGATCCGCTGCTGCAGCAGGTGGTGGGCGAGATCGCGAGCGCCGCCTTCGCCGCCGAATCCGTCGTGCTGGCCGCCGCCGCGGCCCAGGACCGCGCGGTCGCGAGCCTTAAGGACGGCAAGCTCGATTTCGAGCTCGCCCATCGCGGCTCGGTGCTGGCCGCGCAGGCCAAGGTGGTGGTGGACGAACTCGCGCAGCGCGCGGCCGCGCGCCTGTTCGACGTCGGCGGTTCGTCGGCGATCAAGCAGAGCGCGAATCTCGATCGCCACTGGCGCAACATCCGCACACTCGCCTCGCACAACCCGGTGGTGTACAAGGCGCGCGCGGTGGGGGATTTCCTCTTGAACGGCACGCCGCTGTCGAACAGCGGCTTCTTCTGAGCCGCCGCGCTCAGCGCGTCAGCACGAAGCCGCGGTAGTCCTGCAGCGCGACCTTGCCGCAGATCTCGCGGTAGCGGTGCGCGCCGCCCACGTAGGGCGTGAACACGCGCGGCTTGCCCGGCACGTTCGCGCCGGTGTACCACGAGCGCACCTTGGGATAGAGCGTGCGCTCGGCGAGCTTGGCGAGCTCCGCGGTCCATGCGTTCTCGCTCGCGCCGCTCGCCTCGATGGCGCCGTAGCCCCCGCGATCGAGATGCTGAATGCAGTCGGCGACCCATTCGACGTGCTGCTCGATGGACAGCACCATGTTCGACAGCACCGACGGGCTGCCCGGCCCGGCGACCACGAACATGTTGGGAAAGCCCGCGACCCCGATGCCGAGATAGCTGCGCGCGCCGTCCCGCCACTTCTCGCGCAGCGCGAGCCCGCCGCGCCCATGGATGTCGAGCGCGAGCAACTGCCCGGTCATGGCATCGAAGCCGGTGGCGAGGATCAGCACGTCGAGCGCGTAATCGGCGCGCGTGGTCCGCACGCCGGTGGGCACGATGCGCTCGAGCGGCTCGCGCTGCAGGTCGACCAGCGACACGTTGTCGCGATTGAAGGTGGCGTAGTAGTTGCTGTCCAGGCACAGGCGCCGCGCGCCGATGGGAAAGTCGCGCGGCACCAGCGCCTCGGCGGTGGCGGGATCGCGCACCAGCGCGCGAATCTTGGCGCTGACGAACTGCGCGGCGGTCGCGTTGGCGTCGGCGTTGACCAGCAGATCCTTGTAGGCCACCAGGAAGCAGGCGCCGCCCTTGCGCCAGCGCGCCTCGTATTCGAGCTCGCGCTGCTCCGGCGTCACGTCGAGCGCCGACTCGAAGTTGGGATCGTAGTGGTAGCCGGCCGCCGACTGTCGGTTGCGCGCGCGGCGCGCCGCGTAGCTGCGCTTGATGTCGTGCTGGAATTCGGCGCTCAGCGGCGCGTTGCGGGCCGGTACGCTGAAGCTCGGCGTGCGCTGGAACACGTAGAGCCTGGCGACGTCGGGCGCGATGGCGGGAATGAGCTGGATGCCGGACGAGCCGGTGCCGATCACGCCGACGCGCTTGCCGTTGAGGTCCACGCCTTCGCGCGGCCAGCGTCCGGTGTGCAGCCAGCGCCCCTGGAAGTCGTCGAGCCCGTCGAAGTCCGGCACGTTGGCGGCCGACAGGCAGCCCACCGCCAGCACCAGGTAGCGCGTCGTCAGCGTGGCGCCCGCGGCGCGCACCGTCCACAGTCGCGTGTTCTCGTCGTATTGCGCGCCTTCCACGCGCGTGTCGAACTGGATGTCACGCCGCAGATCGAGCCGCGCGGCGACGAAGTCCAGGTAGCGCAGGATCTCTGCCTGGCTCGCGAAACGCTCGCTCCAGGTCCAGGCCTGTTCGATTTCCGGCGAGAACGAGTAGGAGTAGTCGACGCTCTCCACGTCGCAGCGCGCGCCGGGATAGCCGTTCCAGTACCAGGTGCCACCCAGGTCCGAGCCGGCCTCGAACACGCGCACACGCAGGCCCTGCAGACGCAGCCGATGCAGCATGTACAGGCCGGCGAAACCGGCGCCGACCACCACGGCATCGACGTCGGCCTGTCGTGGCGCGGGCGAGAGGGACGGGGATGGTTGCAAGCGAGCCTCCGCGCGACGCGCGAACACGAAACGCGGCGCGCGCGGCACTATACCGTGGGCTGGCAATGCCGCGAAGGCAGAGCGTCGGAGCACGCTTTTGGGTAGACTCGCGGCACGGTCGAAGGTGGAAGAGGGGTGCTTGCAATGACCCAGGCTCGGCATGATCGCGTCACCATGACGCGGCCTCGTTCACCTCTGTCGCGGTGATGACGATGGCCTGGGCCTGCCTCGTCCTCGCCATCCTGTTCGAAGTCTGCGGCACCACCGCGATGAAGCTGTCCGACGGTCTGCACAAGCCCGGTCCGAGTGTGGTGGTGTTCGCGTGCTACGGCGTCAGCATCGCGCTGCTCACCGTCGCGGTGCGCAGCATCGACATCGGCATCGCCTATGCCATCTGGTCGGCGCTCGGCATGACGCTCATCACCGCCATCGGCATCCTGTGGTTCGCCGAACCGGCCAGCGCCTGGAAGATCGGCTGCATCGCGCTGATCGGCATCGGCGTGGTCGGTCTGCATCTCGAGTCCCGGCTCGGCGCATGAGCGACGTGCGGTTGCCGCCCCTCACGCGCGACTGGGATCGCGCGCTGGCCGATCTACGTGAGCACGGTCTGTGCTTGGTGGCGGATGCGCTCCCGTCCGACATGCTTGGCCGCGCGCGCGACGCGCTGTACCGCGCGGTGGAGGACGATGCGTGCGCAGGTCGGCGGAGTGCGGGCTTCACCCTCGACCGGGATGCCGGAAACCGGCGGGTGTGGAATCTCTTGAATCGAGACCCGCTGTTCGCCGCCCTCGCAGAGCACCCGCTGGCCCTGCACCTGGTGCAGGCGACCCTCGGCTGGCCGGCGCTGCTGAGCAACATCTCCGGCAACATCGTCGGCCCGGGGGCGACGGCCGGCGTGTTGCACGCCGACCAGGTGTTCGTACCGCAGCCCTGGCCCAAGCGTCCGCAGGGCCTGAACGTCGCCTGGTGCATCGACGATTTCACGCGCGACAACGGCGCGACTGAAGTGCTGCCCGGCTCCCATCTTCTCGCGCGCAACCCGCGCGGCGATGACGACGTGCGTGATCTCGTGCCGATCGAGGCGCCGGCCGGCACGGCGCTGATCTTCGAGAGCCGCCTGTGGCATCGCACCGGTGCCAACACTTCGCGCGACGCGTGGCGCGCGGCGGTGTTTCCCTTCTACACCACGCCCACCTATCGCACCCAGGAGAACTGGTTCCTGTCGCTCGCGCCCGAGGTGGTGGACGCGGCGTCCGACACCCTGCTCACGCTACTCGCCTACAAGACCGAGCACTTCGGCCTCGTCTACGGCGAATCCCCACGTTGAATCGAACATGCGCGCGATGCGCTCGGCGTAGAAGTCGAGAAACGCGCGCACCTTGAGCGGCACGTAGCTGCGGCTCGCGTACAGCGCGGTGATGGGCGTGCCGCGCGGCTCGATCTGGTAGTCGTCCAGGATGCGCACCAGCCGGCCGCTGCGCTCAGCGCCGAGCGCGAACCAGTCGGCGAGCAGCACCACGCCCTGGTCCGCGATCGCTAAAGCGAGCAGCGCGTCGGCGTCGTCGATGGCGAGCGGCGCGCGAATCGCTACGTCGTACCGCTGGCCGTCCCTGGACAGCCGCCACACCGCGTTGCCGCTGATCGCGTTCATGGTCAGGCAGGCGTGCTCCGCGAGCTCCTCGGCCGTGCGCGGCGTGCCGTGCCGCGCGAGGTAACCGGGGCTGGCGAGGATGTGCGAGTCGGTCTCGGCCAGGCGCCGCGCGACCAGGTTGGAGTCCCCCAGCTGGCCGATGGTGACCGCCACGTCGCAGCCGCTCGCGAAGAGATCAGTGCCGCGGTCGTGGACCAGCTCCAGGCCCACCGTGACGTCGGGATAGGTGGCACGGAACTCGGCCAGCCAGGGCAGCAGGAGGCGGCGGCCGACGCCCGCGCGACTGCTGATGCGCAGCCGGCCGGCCGGTCGCGCAGCGGCGCCGCGCATGACCTCGTCGGCCTGCTCGAGCGCATCGATGACGGCCTGCGCGTGCGGCCGGAGATTCGCGCCCTGCTCGGTCAGGCTGACCTGGCGCGTGCTGCGCTGGAACAGCCGCTGCCCGACCGCGGCCTCCAGCGCCGAGAGCTTGCGCGAGGCTGCCGCGGGCGTGAGCCCCAGGCGCTGGGCGGCGCGGGTGAAGCTGTTGGTGTCGGCGATGGCAAGGAAGAGCCGGAGCGCGAGGAGGTCATCCATTATTGTCGAACTCGCAATACTGTTTCGCGATTCGACCGGATTATCGGCTCAGGACGGCATAAATAGAATGCGCTCCAGACCCGGCCATCGCCTTCGAGGTGACCGCCGGATAACTCGGAATCAGACCTGGAGAGCCTCCATGACCACCATCCTTCGCACCCTTACTCGTGCCACCGTCTCGCTGCTCGAGGGCGCCCTGCTCGCGCTCCTCATCGCCGGCCTCTGCGCCGCGGTGGTGCCGCAGAACCTGACTCACATCAACCCGGTGGCGGCGGTGGTCGCCCCCGCCACCGGGCAGGCCTGAGCCGCGGCTCAGCCGGCCGAGGCCGGCCGCTCCTCCCAGGCGTCGCCCATGGTGCGGTCGATGACCTCGGGCAGGTGGGCGACGCGATGTTCCACCAGCTTGTCGCCACCGCCCGTGACCAGCGAACGGGCCACTTCCGGCGGTCGGCCGTAGCGCGCCGCGAACTCGGCGTGGGAGGTGGGTGAGGGCGGCGGCGCGCGGAGGTAGTCGGGCTTGCCGTCGGCCTCGCGGAATGCCGGCATCACCTCCTCGGCGAAGATCTGCATGTTCTTCTGCACCATCCAGTGCGGCATCGGGCCAAAGGACGAACCCACCGAGAGCACGCCGCCGGCGCCCACGCCGTCGCAGTATTCGCTGAGCTGCTCCTTCACCGTCTCGGGCGAGCCGACGATGATGTAGCGATCCTTCAGCAGCTCGTCGTAGGAGAGCTGGGTCTGCGGCTTGACCTTGCCCTTCTGCAGCAGCCCGACGAAGTTGCGGAACGACTTGGTGCTCATGTAGCCCGGCGGGAAGAACAGCTGGTCGGGGATCTTGAGGCCGGTATTGAACACCCAGGAGAGGTGGGCCTTGGCCTCGCGGTGCGCCTGGGCGTCGGTCTCGGCGACGTAGGTCGGCACGCAGGCGTTGAACATCGACTTCGGCGCGTCGTAGCCCAGACGACGGCACTCCTCGCGCAGTCCATCAAAGGCCATCTTGGTGAACCACAGCGGCGCAAACACCATCATGTAGGTGTAGCGGTGCCGCGCGACGAACTGCAGCGTCTCCAGCGAACCCTGGCCCGGGATCCACACCGGCGGATGGGGCTGCTGTATCGGCCGCGGAATGATGTTGCAGTTCGGGATGTAGAAGTGATCGCCCTGCCAGGTGAAGGGACCGTCGTCGGTCCAGGCCTTGATGATGAGGTCATGCGCTTCGTCGAAACGCTCGACCGAGTCGGCCGGCGTCACGCCGTTGTTGAAGTACTCGCAGCCGATGCCGCGCACGAAGCCCGAGATGATGCGTCCGCCCGAGATCACGTCCAGCATGGCTATTTCTTCCGCCACGCGCAGCGGGTTGCCGTGCAGCGGAATGGCGTTGCCGATCACGCCGATCGGAATGTGGCTCGTCCGCTGCACCAGCATCGCCGCGATGATGTTCGGCGAGGGCATGGTGCCGTAGAAGTTCGCGTGGTGCTCGTTCACCGCCACGCCGTCGTAGCCGAACTTCTCGGCCATCGCCAGCTGATCGATGTACTCGTTGTACAGCACGCGCCCGCGCTGCGGGTCGTAGTACTTGTTCGACAGGCTCACCCACGTCGACGGGAATTCCGCGGTCGGCGGCAGGTGGGGATAGGGCATCAGGTGGAAGAAATAGAAGCGCAGCTTGTTCATTACTTGGCCTCCTCGATGAGCCCGAGCAGGGCGTCGGCGAGTTCACGGGGACGTTCGAGCAAAGGTTCGTGGCCGGTGCCGGCGAGGCGCGTCAGCTTCGCGCGTGGCAGCACTTCGGCGTAGCGGTCCGACATTGCGTTCGGCACGAGTCGATCTTCCTCGGCGCCGACCACCAGCGTCGGGCACTGCACCCGCGCCAGGCGGCGTTCGAGCGCGAGGTTGTAACGCGGCGCCCACATGAGCCGCGCCGCCGCGGCGAACTCCGAGTAGAGATGGATACCTTCGTCGAAGTTGTCCGGGTCGGGCAGGAATTCCTTCATCACCGCCTTGTCCTTGAACAGGCGGTCCATGATCTCCGCCGGCGCGAGCTGGAACAGATCGACACCCGGATCGTCCTTCAGGCGCAGACCCACCGGCGTGATCAGCGCCAGCGACTTCAGGCGCTTGGGGTAGAAGCTCGCGAACTCCGCGGCCGCCCAGCCGCCCATGGAGAAGCCCACCAGGTGGATGCGTTCGAGGCCGAGCTGGTCGAACAGCTGGTCGTAGAGCAGGGTCAGGTCGTCGAAGCCGCGGAACCATTTCGGCAGCGGGGTCTCGCCGAAACCGGGCTGCTCGGGCGCGATGAAATCACAGCGCTCCGCCATCATCTGGTAGAACGGGATCCACATGCGGGTGAAACCGGCGCCGTGCAGCAGCACGACGGCCTCGCCCTGGCCGGCGCGCCGATAGGCTATCGGCAGGCCGGCGACCGTTTCGAAGGCGGGCGGCGTGTAATAGCGTGGCGGTTTGGGTACCTCGACCTTGTCGATGACGTCGATGTAGCTCATGGCGACTCCCGTGGCGTTGGATGACCCGATTGTATAGTCGGTCCTCGCGCCAGGGGCACCCCGGCCGCTACAGGACCCATCACCCTGTACCTGGAGAGGACATGGACCGGTTGCTGATCCTGCTGGGTGCGCTGGCCCTGGCCGGCGTGAGCCAGGCCGCCGACATTCACCAATGGCGGGACGCCGACGGCCGGGTGCATTTCGGCGACCACCCGCCGACCGGCGCCGCCAGCACGGTGGTCAAGGTCAAGCCCAATGTCTACCAGAGCCCGAGCGTGGAGGGGTTGGCCAAGGTCTTCGCCCGTGCGCCGGACAAGGTCGTGATGTACAGCGCGAGCTGGTGTGGGTACTGCCGCAAGGCGCGCCGCTATTTCCAGGCCCACCAGGTGCCCTTCGAGGAATACGACGTCGAGACCAGCGAGAAGGGGCAGCGCGACTACGCGGCCCTGGGCGCGCGCGGCGTACCGGTGATCCTGGTCGGGGACAGGCGTCTGAACGGCTTCACCGAAGCCGCCTTCACCAATCTCTACGGTCCGCGCTGAGGCGCGGACCTCGAGTCACATCCCCGCTTCCTGCGCGGCGATGGCGATGGCGTCGTACAGCACCTTGCGCAGCACCTGGCCGACACCGTCGTGGATGGAGGCGGGCAGGCTGATATCACCCTTGCTGGTCTCGAAGCTCGGCTGCCAGAGCTCGGGCGGCAGCGGCGCGGACTGGAAGCCGCTGGCGCGCCCGACGACGAAGTGCTGGCGGGTGTCGTAGGCCTCGACGTAAATCGTCGCGTAGGCGAAGGGGCCGGTGTCGAAGGCCTTCTGCAGGCCGTAGCCGCGTATGTTCTGCACCGTGTGCGTCACGCGATCGCTGTCGTTGTTGCGTGCCACCAGCACCACCATGTCGAGCCCGAGTTCGGCGCCGAGCGCGTCGAGCTCGGCGTGGATGCGCTCGGTGCGGGCGTAGCCGAAGTCCGAGTCGTAGGCCTTCATCAGGGCCGCTGTGCGCGCTATGGGCACCACCGTCATGCCGCGACGCTGGAGCTTGGCGCCGACGGTCTTCATCACCTGCTGGTCGATGTCCCAGCCGCCGAGCGTCGCCTGCGAGAAGAAGCTCTCCTGCGCCGAGGACGTCAGGTAGCTGACGTAGATCCGGTCGTCCAGCAGGGACAGCAGGCCGGCCTTCTTGACCGAGGCGGCGTAGTCGCCGGACACGCGCGCGACGCTGTTGCCGCCAAGCGTGGGGCAGCCGGCGAGCAGCAGGGTGAGAACGATGAGCAGCAGCAGGCGCAGGGTCGGGATCACGGTCGGTACTCGCAGGGGATTCAGGTCTCGCGGCCGAACACGCCGGCGGCGCGCAGGCTGGCGATCGTGTCGGCGTCCAGCGTGAGCTCGTCCTCCAGCACTTCGCGGTTGTGCTGGCCGAGGCGCGCGACCTCTGGTTTCACCGCCGCGTGGGTGGCGGAGAACAGGAAGGGCGAGTTCGGCGCGGTCAGCGGTCCGGCACCGTCGACCACTTCGGTGAGCATGGCGCGGTGCCGCAGCTGGGCGTCGTCCGCGAGGTCCGCGAGGTGACGATAGCGTCCGCAGGGCAGGCCGGCGCCGGACAGCACCGCCATCACCTCGTCGGTGCTGCGCGTGCGGCTCCAGGCTTCGGTCAGCGCCATCAGTTCGTTGTAGTGGGTGAAGCGCGCGCGCGCTTGAGCGAAGCGCGCATCGTTCAGCAGCTCGGGATGTTCGATGGCCGCGGCGAGCTTTTCGAACTGCGGTTGAGAGAGGCACATGGTCATGACGAAGCCGTCGGCCGTCTCGATCGGGCCGTACACGCGGTTCACCGCGTCGTGGTTGAAGGCCGCCTGGAAATCGCGATGCATGGTGCTGAGCAGGCTGTCCATCATCGCGATGTCGATGTACTGGCCGACCCCGGTGCGGGCGCGATAGTAGAGCGCCGCGCCGATCGCACCGAAGGCCTGCAGCGCGGCGGTGGTGTCCGCCACCGGCAGGCCCATGTTGAGCGGCCGCGCGCGATCGCCCTGCGCGAGCTGGCTCACCACCTCGTAACCCGACTCGGCCTGCACGATGGGCGCGAAGGCCGGCTGGGTGGCGGCCGGCCCGCTCTGGCCGTAGCCCGAGATGGAACACATCACGAGGCGCGGATTCACTTCGCGCAGGCTCGCGTAGTCGAGACCCAGGCGACTCATCACGCCCGGGCTGAAGTTCTCCACCACCACGTCGTAGCGCGACACCAGGCGCTTGCACAGCGCGATGGCGTCCTTGTGCTTGAGATCCAGCACCAGGCTGCGCTTGCCGCTGTTCAGCGACGCGAAAACCGTGCTGTGGTCGCCGCGCAGCGGCGCGAGATGACGCATCAGTTCGCCGCCCGGCTGCTCCACCTTGAGCACGTCCGCGCCGAGATCGGCCAGCATGCGCGTGCAGTAACTACCGGCGATGATCGCGGTGAAGTCGAGAACGCGCACATCGTCGAACACGCGCGGGCCGTGGGCGGCACGCATGGAGGCAGGGTCGATCATGGAGTCGCCGTCCTGGGATGCGGTGCGGGCATTCTAGAGGCGGGATCGACGTAGCGGTATCCCCAGCGTCCGCCGCCCTGCAGGTCGGACTTCAGTCCGACATTCGTCCGACATGCCTCCGACGTTCGCCCGACAGCCGCATCTCGCCGACCGTTCGATGCCCAGAGGAAAATGTCGGACTGAAGTCCGACCTAGAGCGCACCCTCAGGTCGCCACCACCACCCGCACCGCGTCGAGCTTCAGCTGCGCGCCGCGCAGGTAGCGCGCAAGCTGTTCGCGGGTCTCGGTCAGATGCGCGACTTCCTCCGGGCGGATGTTGGGATTGACCGCCGCGAGCCGCGTGAGGCGCGCGACTTCGGCGTCGAACTGCGTCGTCATGCCGGCGAGCGCAGCATTCACCAGCGCCTCCTGCCGCACCTCGGCAAGATGCGCGGCGTGGTCGGCGAGCGCCGTGATCTGCTCGCGCATGCGCGTCACCACCTTGAGCGCGGTGGTGGTGGGCACGTCGCGCACCAGGCCGTCGAACCAGTCCTCGTCGCGCTTGGCCGAGACTTCCTCGCCCGCGCCGTCCACCACCACGCGCAGCGTGGACTGCGGCAGGAAGCGCTCGACGCCGAGGCCGCGCGGCGCCGGACATACCAGCACGAACAGCGCCTCGATGAGCAGCTGGCCGGGCGCGAGGCCGGCGGCCTTGACCACGCCGAAGCTCGCGTTGCCGAAGTCGCCGCCCAGCACCATGTCCATCGCGCCCGCCACCATGGGATGTTCCCAGGTGAGGAAATGCATGTCGTCGCGGCCGAGCGCCTGGGTGCGCGAGAAGGTCACGGTCAGGCCGCCTTCGGGCAGGCCGGGGAATTCCGTGCAGCTCATGTGGTCGCCAGGCTGCAGCACCAGGCTGTGCTCGCCGTTGTCCTCCTGCTCCACGCCGTACTCGCTGAACACGAGGTCCATGTAGTCCCACAGTTCGTCGGCGTTCTCGGCGGCGGCCACTTCGCCGAGCACGGTCTGCGCGCGCTCATGGTCGAAGGAATTGAGTTCCAGCAGCCGATCGCGCCCGCGCGCGAGCACACCCTGGATCTCCTCGGCGCGCGCGCGGGTGCGGGTCACCAGCGCGGCGATCCGGGCTTCGTCGCCGGGCGTGGCCATGCAGGCCTCGAGTTCGGCGCGGAACTCGGCGAGCAGCGCCGGCCCCGCGGGACAGATGTGCTCGAAGGCGTCGATGCCTTCGTGCAGCCAGCGCACGAGCACGCTCTGCGCCGAGCCCTCGAACACCGGCACGTGGATCTCGACCGCGAAGCGCTGGCCGATGCGATCCAGGCGGCCGATGCGCTGCTCGATCAAATCCGGGTTCTCCGGCACGTCGAACAGCACCAGGTGGCGGGCGAACTGGAAGTTGCGACCCTCGCTGCCGATCTCCGAGCACACCAGCAGCTGGGCGTCTTCCTCGGTATCGGCGAAATAGGCGGCGGCGCGATCGCGCGCGACGAGATCGAGGCCTTCGTGGAACACCGCCGAGCGCACGCCCTTGCGCAGGCGCAGCCACGCTTCGAGCGTCTGCGCGGTGTCGGCGCGGGCGCAGATCACGAGGGTCTTGTCGCGGCGGTTCTGCGCCAGCCACTGCGCCAGCCACTCGGCGCGCGGATCGATGGACAGCCAGTCGTCGCCCAGCCCCTGCTCCGGCACCAGCTGCGCGGCGAGCGGCGCCGACGTCGCGCGCTCGCGGTAGAGGTCCGGCAGCGCCAGCGGATGGAGATTGAGATGACGCTCGGGAAAGCCCGAGATGTTGTCGCGGCAGTTGCGGAACAGCACGCGGCCGGTGCCGTGGTGGTCGAGCAGCTCGCGCACAATGCGCGACACCGCGCGCGGCGCGTCGAGCGCGCTGTCGCGTCGAAAGGCCGCGGCGCTGTCGGCGCCGAGATAGCGTTCGACCTCCACGTGATCGGCGTCGGTCACCGCCTCGGCGCCCTGGCCTTCGCGCAGCCGGCGCACCAGGTCGCTGACTGCCTCGTAGTGCCGTTCTTCCTCGAGGTACTTCTCCAATGAATCGTAGCGGTGCGGGTCGAGCAGACGCAGGCGCGCGAAATGTCCTTCGACGCCGAGCTGCTCGGGGGTGGCGGTCAGGAGCAGCAGTGCCGGCACGCGCGCGGCGAGCGTCGCGACCGCCTGGTACTCGGGGCTCGCCGCCTGTGGCGTCCAGGCGAGGTGATGGGCCTCGTCCACGATCATGAGATCCCAGCCGGCCGCCGCCGCCTGCTCCAGGCGCTCGGGGGACTCGACCAGGAAGCGCAGGCTGGTGAGCACGAGCTGCGCCGATTCGAAGGGATTGCCCTCGCCCGAGCCCGCCAGCTCGTCGCAGATGTCCTCGTCCATGATCGAGAAGCGCAGATTGAAGCGCCTGAGCATCTCCACCAGCCACTGGTGCACCAGGTTGTCCGGCACCACCACCAGCGCGCGCGCGACGCGGCCGGTGAGCCACTGGCGATGCAGGATGAGACCCGCTTCGATGGTCTTGCCGAGACCGACTTCGTCGGCCAGCAGCACGCGCGGCGCGTAGCGCGACGAGACTTCGTCGGCGATGTAGAACTGGTGGGGCAGGAGCTGCACGCGCGCGCCGAGCAGGCCGAGCGCCGGCGAGAGCTGGTGGCGGTGATGGCAGGTCAGCGTGCGGGTGCGCAGACGGAAGCGCCCGGTCTTGTCGATCTGGCCGATGAAGAGTCGATCCAGCGGCCGGTTGAACTGCACGAAGCTGTCCAGATCGATCTCGTGCAGGCCGCTCTCGCGCCCCTCGGCGTCGATGCCCTTGTACATCGCGCAGCCATTCACCTTCTCGACCGCGGTGACGATGAGTTCCGTGCCGTCTTCGGCGCGGATGCGGTCGCCGGCGCGGTACTCCACGCGGATCAAGGGCGCGTTGTCGAGCGCATAGGTGCGGCGTTCGTCGGCCGCGGGGAAGTTCATCACCACGCGGCGGTTCGCCACTTCGAACACGATCCCCAAGCCCAGCTCGGGCTCGGTGTTGCTGATCCAGCGTTGTCCGGGTTGACAGTCGAGCATCGGAAAAAGACCTGGGGGCGAGGACAAGGGTAGCGGTGGTCGCGGATTCTAGCAGGCTCGCGCGGAACTACCGCGTTCGGCATCGCGCGCGCTCAATCGCTTTTCTGCATGACCTTGGCGCGAAAGTCCTCGGTGGAGTTGACGTGGGGAAACGGCAGGTCCGGCACTGGCACGCCGAGCGCCGCGCACAGCGGTGCCCAGCCGTCCCCGGTGCGCCATTCCACCAGGCGCGCCGCCGGCGCGCCCGCGCGCACCGCGCGGTTGTGCGCCTCATAGGCGGCGATGGCCTGCGCCTTGTCGTCGACGTGCGCGGTGAAGCGCGAGGCGAACATCGCATCGATCATCTCGCGCCAGGGCCCGCTCACGCCCTGCATGGCCTCGAAGATGGTGTTCGACGCGCTCTTCCACCAGCCCTCGGCGTCGCGCCAGGAGAGCAGGATCACGGCGTCGGGAAAGGCCGCCGCGATCTCCGGCCAGAAGGCCGACGCGGGCCAGTCCACGGCGGCGCTGTAGGGTTCCAGCAGCGCGCGCCAGTCGATGGCTTCGCCGCGCGCCGCGGCGTGCCACAGCGGAATGTGCTCGGGATGCTGGCGCACCTCGAACATGTGGTAGCAGGGTTCGCCGAGCAGGGTCTCGAGCGCGGTACGGAGCGACAGCGTGCCGGTGCGGCCGACGCCGGCGCCGATCAGTCTCAGGCTCATGGAGTGCTCCTCGTGGTCGGGTGGCCAAGGCGGCGGCGCGGCACGGCCGCGCCGAGGCGGCGGCCGGTACCCACGGGCGGGCGCTTGTGCGATAGTGGCCGCATGTTCTGGTATCGGTTCCGCGCGTGCAAGCCGGGCTTGCGCGCGCCGGGGGGCGGCGATGAGCGCACCCGCTGAGAGTCTGAAACACACACCCTTATATTCTTTGCACGAGGAACTCGGCGCGCGGCTGGTGCCGTTCGCGGGCTATGCGCTGCCGGTCCAGTACCGCGGCGGCATCAAGCACGAGCATCTCGCCACGCGGGCCCGCGCCGGGCTGTTCGATGTCTCGCACATGGGGCAGGTGGTGGTGCGCGGCGCCCCGGCGGCGCTCGAGCGCCTGGTGCCCTCGGACATCGCCGGCCTCGCGCTCGGGCAGCAGCGCTACACCTTGTTCACCAGCGCGCAGGGCGGCGTGCTGGATGACCTGATGGTCACGCGCTTCGCCGATCGCCTGCACCTGGTGGTGAACGCGGCCTTCAAGGACATCGACTTGGCGCATCTACGCGCCGGCCTGCCGGACTGCGAGGTCGAACCGCTGGAAGACCAGGCACTGCTCGCGCTGCAGGGGCCGGCCGCGGCTCGTGTGCTCGCCGCGCTGGCGCCAGAGGCGGCCGCACTCGCCTTCATGAAGGGCTCCGCCACCACGCTCGACGGCGTGCCGGTGCTGGTGCACCGTTGCGGCTACACCGGCGAGGACGGCTTCGAGATCGCGATGCGCGCCGAGCACGCCGAGCGCGTGGCGCGCCGTCTGCTCGCGAACCCCGAGGTGGAACCCTGTGGACTCGGCGCGCGCGATTCGCTGCGCCTGGAGGCGGGGCTGTGCCTGTCCGGCGCCGATCTCGACGCGAACACCTCGCCGGTGGAGGCCGCGCTTGCCTGGACCATCGCGCGCCGCCATCGCGCGGCGCCGGGCGCGGCCGAGTTCCCCGGCGCGGCGCGCATCCTCGGCGAACTCGTCGACGGTCCCCTACGGCGACGCGTGGGCCTGCGCGTACAGGGCCGCGTGCCGGTGCGCGCCGGTGCCGAACTGTGCGACGCGGACGGGCAGGCGTGCGGGGTCGTGACCTCGGGCGGCTTCGGCCCCAGTCTCGATGCGCCCATCGCCATGGGCTATGTGCGCACCGCCCTGGCGACTCCAGGCACGCGGCTCACGGTCGCCATCCGCAACACCGAACATGTTGTCGAAGTGCAGGCGCTGCCGTTCGTGCCGCACCGCTACCTGGCGCGCTGAGCAGGCGCGTTCAACCGATTCTCACACTCACGGAAGCCCGCGATGAGCGACCTCAAGTACACCCAGGAACACGAATGGCTGCGCCGCGAAGCGGATGGCAGCGTGACGCTAGGCATCACCGACTACGCGCAGGAACAGCTCGGCGACATCGTGTTCGTCGAACTGCCGGCGGTCGGCGTGCATCTGGACGCCGACACCAACTTCGTCGTGATCGAATCGGTCAAGGCGGTGGGCGAAGTGAAGCTCACGGTCGGCGGCACGGTGCTCGCCGTCAACGAACGCCTGGCCGACGCGCCCGAACTGGTCAACGGCTCACCCGAGGGTGATGGCTGGCTGCTGCGCGTGCAACTCGACGACGCGGCGCTGCTCGACAAGCTGATGGATGGCAACGCCTACCACGCGTTCGTCCAGGAGTTGTAGGTCGGACTTCAGTCCGACATTCATTTCCAGGGCCCGCGCTCCAGCGCTCGGTGTGAATGTCGGGTTGAAACCCGACCTACCCGGCCGGTGCCGCCCGGCCCCCACGCGCGCGCAACGCCCCCCCACGGTGATCCCATGACCGACCGCCCCTCGCTCTACGACCTGGAATCCCGCGGCGACTTCATTCGCCGGCACATCGGGCCGACCCGCGACGACGTGCAGCACATGCTCGACGCCCTGGGCCTCGACTCGCTCGAGGACCTGCTGGAACGCGCGGTGCCCGCGTCCATCGTCTCGCGCGCGCCGCTGGCGCTCACCGAGACCGTCAGCGAGCGCGCGATCCTCAATCACCTGCGCGCCATGCGCGAGCGCAATCGCGTCAACATCTCGATGATCGGCATGGGCTACCACGGCACGCTGATGCCCGAGGTCATCAAGCGCAACGTGCTGGAGAATCCCGGCTGGTACACCGCCTACACGCCCTACCAGGCGGAGATCAGCCAGGGCCGGCTCGAGGCGCTGCTGAACTTCCAGCAGGTGATCATCGATCTGACCGGCATGGAGATCGCCAACGCCTCCATGCTGGACGAGGCGACCGCCGCGGCCGAAGCCATGGCGATGATGAAGCGCCTGTCGAAGTCGAAGTCCGCGCGGCTGCTGGTCGATGCCGACTGCCATCCGCAGACCATCGCGGTGGTCGAGACCCGCGCGCGCTGGTTCGAGATCGAAGTGGTGAAGGGCGCCCCCGAGGCGCTGCTCGACGAGGGCGAGTACTTCGGCGCATTGCTGCAGTACCCGGGTTCGAGCGGCGCGCTGCGCGACTACGAACCCTTCATCGCCGCAGCCCACGCCAAGGGCCTGCTGGTGACGGTCGCGAGCGATCCCCTGGCGCTGGTGCTCTGCAAGCCGCCGGGCGAGATGGACGCTGACATCGTGGTCGGCAGCGCGCAGCGTTTCGGCGTGCCGATGGGTTACGGCGGCCCGCACGCGGCCTTCTTCGCCACCCGCGAGCGCTTCATGCGCTCGATGCCGGGGCGCATCATCGGCGTGTCCAAGGATCGCGACGGGCGCATGGCGCTGCGCATGGCCCTGCAGACCCGCGAGCAGCACATCCGCCGCGAGAAGGCCACCAGCAACATCTGCACGGCGCAGGTGCTGCTGGCGGTGCTGGCCGGCTTCTACGCCGTGTACCACGGGCCCAAGGGCCTCGCGCTGATCGCCGGCCGCGTGCACCGGCTGCCGCAGATCCTCGCCGCCGGCCTGCGGCGTCTCGGCTACGAGGTGCTGCACGAGGCCTATTTCGACACCCTGACCCTGCGCGTGCCGAACCGCGCGCGGCATCTCGCGGCGCGCGCGCGCGAAGCGGGCATCAATCTGCGCGTGGTCGACGCCTCGCACCTCGGCATCGCCTTCGACGAGACCATCAACCGCCCGGCGGTGCGCGCGCTGTGGCGGGTGTTCGCGCGCGACGCCGACGACGAACTCGACTTCAAGACCCTGGACGACGAACTCGACGAGTGCATCCCCGAGAACCTGCGGCGCACCACGCCCATCCTCACCCACCCGGTGTTCGAGCGCTATCACTCCGAGACCGAGATGATGCGTTACATGCGCCGCCTCGCGCGGCGCGACATCGCGCTCGACCGCGCGATGATCCCGCTCGGTTCCTGCACCATGAAGCTGAACGCCGCGGTGGAGATGCAGGCGCTGTCCTACCGCGAGTTCGCCGACCTGCATCCCTTCGCGCCGCTCGACCAGGCGCAGGGCTACCAGCGCCTGTTCGAGGAACTGCACGCGATGCTGGTCGACCTGACCGGCTTCGCCGCGTTCTCGCTGCAGCCGAATGCCGGCTCGCAGGGCGAGTACGCCGGCCTGCTGGTGATCCGCAAGCACCACGAGGTGCGTGGCGAGGGGGCGCGTGATGTCTGCCTGATCCCGGCTTCAGCGCACGGCACCAACCCGGCGAGCGCGGCGATGGCCGGACTGCGCGTGGTGGTGGTGGCCTGCGACGACGACGGCAACGTCGACATCGCCGACCTGCGCGCCAAGGCCGCGCAGCACGCTGCGCGGCTCGCCTGCCTCATGATCACCTATCCCTCCACCCACGGCGTGTTCGAGCCTTCGATCATCGAGCTGTGCGACATCGTCCATGAGCACGGCGGGCAGGTGTACATGGACGGCGCGAACTTCAACGCGTTGGTCGGCATCTGTCGTCCGGCCGAGATCGGCGCGGACGTCATGCACATCAACCTGCACAAGACCTTCGCCATTCCCCACGGCGGCGGCGGGCCGGGCATGGGACCGATAGGCGTGAAGGCGCACCTCGCGCCTTACCTGCCGGATCATCCGGTCGTCGGCGGCGTGAATCCCTACGCTGGGCCCGCCGGCACCATCGGCGCGGTGTCGGCCGCACCCTGGGGTTCGGCCAGCATCCTGTCGATTTCCTGGGCCTATATCGCGATGATGGGCGCCTACGGCCTCAGGCGCGCGACCATGGTCGCCATCCTCGCCGCCAACTACGTCGCGGCGCGCCTCGCGCCGTACTACCCGGTGCTCTACACCGGCGCCAAGGGCATGGTGGCGCACGAGTGCATCATCGATCTGCGCGCGATCAAGGCCAGCACCGGCATCACCGTCGACGACGTCGCCAAGCGTCTCGCCGACTACGGGTTCCACGCGCCGACCATGTCCTTCCCGGTGGCGGACACGCTGATGATCGAACCGACCGAGAGCGAGAGCCTGCGCGAACTCGATCGCTTCTGCGAAGCGATGATCCGCATCCGCGCCGAGATCCAGGCGGTGGCCGACGGTAAGAGCGCGCGCGATGACAACCCGCTCAGCAACGCGCCCCATCATCACAGCCTGCTGATCGAGGAGTCCTGGACGCGGCCCTACAGCAAGGCCGAGGCCTTCTTCCCGATGGCCGAGCAGCACGAGGACAAGTACTGGCCGCCGGTGGCGCGCATCGACAACGTGTTCGGTGACAAACACGTGGTGTGCAGCTGCCCGCCGATGGAGGCCTGGCAGGACTGAGGCCGATGGTCGGTCGCGGCGTCTGCCACGGAGCGCCGCGGCGGAGCCGGCCTTCGAGCGCCGGGTGAAGCTCGCGCCCGTCTAGCCCGATGCACGTTTGAGCCACGGCTGTTTCGTCAACGTCAACGTCATCAGCGAGAACGAGCGCGCGCGCACCGTGCTGCAAGCCGGCGTCGAGCGCTTGCCGTCCTTCGGCACGCTGTGGCTGAACTACGCGGTGGTGCGGGAAGCGCTGGGCCACCCGCAGACCGCCCAGGCGCGGCGCAAGGCCGAGTCGCTGATGACACCGGCGCAGCGCGCGCACCCGGTCCGCTGAGGTCACCGCGTCGAACCCGCCGGGTGTCGGTGTCCACGCTTGCCTCACGACAGCCTTAAGGCAAGCACGTAGGACGGAGACTACCTCGCTAGCAGAGAGCGGACGGCAGGCGCGTGTCGCATGGCGCCGCAACATCGACGTCCTCGCCTGCCCCGGCTTTCCACGGTCCAGCACATGTCCTCTTCTGTCCGCCTCTCTGCCCGCAAGCTGCTGCTGTGGGGCGCTGTCGCGGCGCCGCTGCTGCTGGCCCTCGGCTGTACGGTCGGGCGCATGCGTGAATCCGCCGAGATGGCCCGCGCCAGCGAGCCGCTGCAGCGCCCGCTGCGGGACCCAGCCGCGCGCCTGCTGATCGTCGGCGACAGCACCGCCGTGGGCACCGGCGCCAGCTCGCCGCAGGCGAGCCTGGCGGGTCTGCTCGCGCGCGCCTATCCCGGCCTGCACATCGAGAATCGTGGCCGCGACGGCGCCACCTTTGCCGAGCTCGCGCAACAACTGGATGGCGATGCACCCTTTGACATGGTGCTCATCCAGGCGGGCGGCAACGACGTCATCCGTCTGCGTGACCTCGACCGCACTGCCGTGGAGATCGACCATGTCATCAGGCGCGCGCGTGAACGCGCCGAGTTCGTGGTGGTGATGCCGGCCGGCAATGTCGGCAACGCGCCTTTCTTCTTTGCGCCCGTGTCGTGGGTGATGACGGCGCGTGCGCGCCGCCTGCACGCGCAGGTACGTGCCAGCGCCCTGCGGCACGGCGCCGTGTACGTGAACCTGTTCAAGGAGAAGCAGAACGACCCCTTCGCCCAGCATTCGGAACTGAATGCGCGCGATGGCCTGCACCCGAGCGACCAGGGCTACCGAGTGTGGTTGGATGCGCTTTCCGCGCAGTCCGGCTTCGAGCAGCGGCTCGCCGCCTTGACCGCGTCGTCGCATGATCGCTGAGTCGCGGTCGGCCGTGCGATGACGGGGTCGCGAACGTTTGCGAATCTTCCTGTGTACTGGTGTGCTGGCACGGTCGGTCGTGCCGCTCTATCGATCGCCCGGCGCACGCGTCAGCACTGCCGGGCAGGCAAGGTGAATCTAAACGTCGTGCCTCGGCCCACCTCGCTCTCGACCGTCACGTGTCCTTCGTGCGCTTCGACGAAGGTCTTCACGATCGCGAGTCCCAGTCCCATCCCGCCGGGTGTATCGCCCTTGGTCTCGCCCTTGTCGAACACGGCGGCGCGGCGCGCCTCGGCAATGCCCTCGCCGTTGTCGCGCACCCAGCATTCGGTCCCTCCGCCGTCGGACCCGCACGCGCCAATCACCACCTCACCGTGCGGCGTATGTGCTATCGCGTTGCCGATCAGGTTCTGGAAGATCCGCCGCAACAGGCTCGCGTCGGCAAAGACGACCAGCTCCTCCGGCACTTCATTGCGCAAGGTCGTCGTCCCTGTGCCCGCCACCGGGTGCAGATCGTGCGTGAGTCCCTCCACGAGCGACCAGAGATCGAACTCCCGTCGCTGCAGTTCCACCCCCATCTCGGGTTCGAGACTGCTGTTCTCTTCGAGGATCTTTCCCACGAGACGTTCCAGCTGCGACACGTTGCGCTTGAGGGCGTTGAACATGCGCAACGCCTCGGCGGGCGCAGCGGCGCTGGACGCCAGCAGTACCTCCAACACACGCCCGCTGAGCGCGATGGCATTGAGAGGCGTGCGCAGATCGTGCGCCACGAACGCGAGATACTCCTCGCGCCGGCGTTGGACCTCCAGCGCCTTCGTCGTCGCGAAGGCCTGCACGGCCGAGCCGATGGCGCCATCGAGCACTCGGTTGAGCACGTGGAACGGCGCTCCCTGCATGTTGAGTCCGTGCCGCTCGGCGAGGTCGTGCACGCACTCGCGCAGGATGTTGTACTCGGCCACGACCTCCTCGATGTCGAAGGTGTCGCGCACACGCTGCATACCATGCTGCGGGGGACTTCCGGACAACACGGCATCGGCGATCGACTCGTCGGTGCCGGACCGCAGCGCGCTTGCCAGCTCCACCAGAAGGTCGGGAATGTGGTCGTTGAGGGTGGGCGTGTCGAGCTCGCGTGCGGTCGGGAGCTGTCGAACCTGCGCCCGCCAGGCGGCCAGCAGGTGGTCGTGCTCGAGTTCGACGAGTCGTGCGAGCGCGTTGAGTACGTCAGTGGGCATGCATGTCGCTCGGCTGAAAAGGATGAGAGGCTGCGCCGAATCGACACGTCGGGCGACGGGCGACTCGCCGCCCTCAGGACCGACTGGACCTGCGCATCACCAGCCTGCCACTCGTCGCCGCGGCCATGCTCACCACCACCCCCCAGCTGATATCCAGCATGGCGACGCCCATCGGCCAGTCTCTCAGGGTGGCGAGGTTGGTCAGGTCGTAGGTCATGTAGGTGAAGAATCCGTAAAGGGCCGACCAGGTGAGCATGCCGCGCCAATCCGGTGCCGGGCCATGGGGCACGACCACGAACAGCACGAGGCCGAGCGAGAACAGGCAGTAGAACAGCATCGCGACCGCGATGTCCGGTTGGGGCGCCAGCAAGTGCCCGAGCGCGGTCGCGTAGTAGTGTTTCGCCACCAGGCCCAGCCACAGCATGTCGAGCACCAGCAGCGCCAACAACGTCGCCAGGTAGGTCGGCAGATATTTCATTCGCGCCTCCTCATGGGCGGGCGGTCACGCGCCAGATCACATTGCCGACATCGTCCGCCACCAGCAAGCCGCCGCGGCTGTCCATCTGCACGCCGACCGGACGTCCCCGCGCCCGGCCGTCGGCGCTGAGGAAGCCGCTCAGCACTTCGATGGGCAGGCCCACCGGCCCATCTCCTTCGAATGGCACGAAGATCACGCGATAGCCGCTCAGGGGCCGTCGGTTCCAGGAGCCATGCTGACCGATGAACATGCCATGGCGAAACGGCGCGGGCAGTTCACCCCGGTCTGACCAGGTGAGACCGAGCGACGCGGTATGGGGGCCGAGCGCGTAGTCGGGCACCGTCGCGCTCGTCACCTGCGCGGGGGGCGCCGGCGGCGCGCGTGGGTCGAGGTGTTGACCAAAGTAGCTGTAGGGCCAGCCGTAGAAGGCGCCGTCATGCACAGCCGTCAGATAGTCGGGCACCAGGTCGCTGCCCAGTTCGTCACGTTCGTTGACCACCGTCCACAGCCTGCCGCCGCTGCCATCCCAGCTCATGCCCACCGGATTGCGCAGGCCGGTGGCGAAGATGCGATGTGCGCCGCTGGCCAGGTCGAAGCGCCAGATCGCGGCTCGACCCGCTTCCGCCGCCATGCCGCGCTCCGCCACGTTGCTGTTGGAACCGACCGCGATGTAGAGCGATTGTCCGTCCTTGCTCGCCAGCACGTTCTTCGTCCAGTGATGGTTGATGGGACCACCCGGCAGCGCGAGCCGCTTGATCGGCGCGGCGGCGATGGCGGTCTCGCCGTCCTGGTAGGGGAACTCGAGCAGCGTGTCGGCGGTGGCCACGAACAGGCGATGGCCGACCAGCGCCATGCCGAAAGGTGATGGCAGCGCGCTGAGAAACACCTGGCGCATCTCGGCGACTCCGTCACCGTCGCCGTCGCGCAGAAGGGTGATGCGGTCGGCACTTGCCACGCCGGCGCCGGCGCGTTTCATCGCGAGCTTCGTCGCCCAGGTCTTGATGCTGAACCCGGCGTCGTGGTCGACAGGGGCATTGGTCTCCGCCACCAGCACGTCACCATTGGGCAGCACCAACAGCCAGCGTGGATGATCGAGATTGCGGGCGAAGGCCGCGACCCGCAGCCCGGCCGCGGGGGTCGGTGTCTGCCCTGGCGACCACCCTTCGGCGGGCGCGATGTCGATCGTGGGCAGGAGGGTCGACACCGGTGCCGGCAGCGCGGGGTGGGGGCCGCTGCCTTCCTCGATGGAAAGCGTGGCCGACTCGGAGCAGGCGCACAGCAGCACGGCGAGGAGCATAGGTGTCGCGAGGGCCGCCACGCGGCGCGCTTTGTCATTCACTCGACGCACCTCGGCGCTGTCAGCGCGGCCCTCGCAGGCGTCGAGCTTAGCGCGCGCGGTGCCGCTGCTCTGTAGGTCATGAAGCAGAGTGCAGGCTCGACCGCGCGCACGACGCAACCTTGGCCAAGGCTGTCGGGCGGTGTGCTGGGGCGGCCGTCAGGCCTGAACAGGACCAGGCGCCCCTGGGGCGCCTGTGCGAATCAGCTCAACTCGGTCTTCGTCACCCCGCAGCGCTCGCAGCGCTTGATGGTGACGAGCTTGCCCTGCTTGACGTCGAACTGCTTGCGCGGGTCTATGACCCACTTGTGGAAGCCGCTCTTGCACAGCGTCTTGCCTTCGCCCTTGGGCTTCTTGGGCGGGCGCTGGAAGGGGATGACGTCACCCATGATTGCTCACGCGGCGCGGTAATCGCCGCCGAGCTCACGCGCGACACGCGCGCCGATCTCGGCGACCTGTTCGGCGCGGTAGCCGCCCGCGCTCGGCTGGCCCCAGGCGGGGCCGGGCCACCAGGGATCGTCGTCGCGGCGACCGATCACGTGGACGTGCATCTGGCGCACGATGTTGCCGAGCGCGCCGACGTTGAGCTTGGTGATGGGGAAGGCCGCGCGCACGAAGCGCGCGACGCGGTTGGTTTCGTCCTGCAGCGTTGCCTGCGCGCGCGCATCCAGATCGCAGAGTTCGATCTCAACGGTCTCCGGCACCAGCACGAACCACGGCACTTCCGCCTTGTCGACCAGCAGCAGGTGGCTCATCGGCAGGCGGCCGAGCAGGTGGCAGTCCTGCTGCAGGCGCGCGTCGAGGGCGAAATGACTGGTCACGGCAGGCGTCGCATCAGGCCGCCGACATGCCGCCGTCGATGGGGTAGCTGTTGCCGGTGATGTAGGACGCCTCGTCGCTCGCCAGGAACAGCGCCAGCGCCGCCACTTCCTCCGGCGTCCCGTAGCGGCGCAGCGGCACAGCGGCCTGCATCTTCTTGTGCACGATGTCGGTGGCGCCGGGCGCATAGCCGGCCTCGATGGCGTCCATCATGCGCGTCGCGATGGGCGAGGGGTTGATGGTGTTGACCCGTATGCCGAGCGGCGCGCATTCCAGCGCGGCCGATTTCATCAGGCCGACGACCGCGTGCTTCGAGCCGATGTAGGCCGAGAGCTTCGGCACGCCGCGCAGGCCGCCGAGCGACGAGGTGATGACTATGCTGCCGCCGCCGCCCTTGGCCATCGCCGGAATGACGTACTTCAGGCCCAGGAACACGCCGCGCACTTTGACCGCCATGACCTTGTCGAACATCTCGATGGGGTAGTCGACGATCGGGCCAATCGCGCCTTCGATGCCGGCGTTGTTGAAGAACACGTCGATGCGGCCGTAGGCGTCCATCGCGCGACGCACATAGGCCTCGACCTGGGCCGCGTCGCTGACGTCAGCGGCAACGCACAGCGCGCGCTCGGCGCCGATCTCCGACACGGCGCGTTCGAGCGCCGCGCCGTCCAGGTCCACCAACACGACCTTCGCGCCTTCAGCAGCGAAGAGCCTGGCAGCGGCGAGACCGATACCCCCCGTGCCGCCGGTGATGATCGCGACCTTGTTGGCGAGACGCTGCATCGAGGGCTCCTTTACCACCTGGCTTCAAGACCGGTTGAGCATATACCACCGACAGGCGCGCGGGAGGAATTCCCGGCCGAGTGGGCGACGCGCGCGCAGCCCGTGTGTCGTGCCGCGACGGCGCCGCGTGTACCATCCGCATGATGACCTCCGCTGCCGCTGGCGCCGCCGCGCCCCTCGCCCGTGCGCTCGCCGTCCTGAAAGACGTCTACGGTTACGACGCGTTCCGCGGCCACCAGGCCGAGGCCATTGCGGCCGCGCTGGCCGGCGAGGACTGCGTGGTGCTGATGCCGACCGGCGGTGGCAAGTCGCTGTGCTACCAGCTGCCGCCGCTGGTCACCGAACGCTGCGCGCTGGTCGTCTCGCCGCTGATTGCCCTGATGCAGGACCAGGTGGCGGCGCTCGAACGCCTGGGTGTCGCCGCCGCCTGCCTGAATTCGAGCCTCGATGGACAGGCGCAGGGCGCGGTGCTGCGGCGCCTGCGCGCCGGTGAACTGCGACTCCTGTACGTCGCGCCGGAGCGCGTGCTGCAGCCGCGCATGGTGGAGGCGCTCCAGGACGCGGGCCTCGGCCTCATCGCCATCGACGAGGCGCACTGCGTCTCGCAATGGGGCCACGACTTCCGCCAGGACTATCTCGAACTCGGCGCGCTGGCCACGCATTTCCCCGGCGTACCGCGCATGGCGCTCACCGCCACCGCCGACGTGCGCACGCGCGCCGACATTGCCGAGCGTCTCGCGCTCCGCGAGCCGCGCTGGTTCGTCGGCGGGTTCGACCGGCCCAACATCCGCTACACCGTGCAGGCCCGCGGCAACGCGCGGCAGCAGCTCGACGCCTTTCTCGCCGCGCATCGCGGCGAGGCCGGCATCGTCTACTGCATGAGTCGGCGCAAGGTCGAGGAGACCGCCGCGGCGCTGGTCGCGGCCGGCTGGGACGCGCTGCCCTACCATGCCGGTCTCGATGCGCGCACGCGCAGCGACAACCAGACGCGTTTCCTGCGCGAGGACGGCGTGATCATGGTCGCGACCATCGCCTTCGGCATGGGTATCGACAAGCCCGACGTGCGCTTCGTCGCGCATCTCGATCTGCCGAAGAGCGTCGAGGCCTACTACCAGGAGACCGGCCGCGCGGGGCGCGATGGCGCGCCGGCCGAGGCCTGGATGGTGTACGGCCTGCAGGATGTGGTGCGGCTGCGGCAGATGGTCGATGAATCGCCATCGGGCGAAGAGCACAAGCGCATCGAACGGCACAAGCTCGACGCGCTGCTCGGCTGGTGCGAGGCGACGGAATGCCGGCGGCGTCCGCTGCTCGAGTACTTCGGCGACGTGGCCGACGGGCCCTGCGGCAACTGCGACAACTGCCTCACGCCGCCGCGCACCTGGGACGCGACCGAGGACGCGCAGAAGCTCCTGTCCTGCGTCTATCGCACCGGCCAGCGCTTCGGCGCGCAGCACGTGATCGACGTGCTGCGTGGCGCCACCAATGACAAGGTCACCCAGCACGGTCACGCCGCGCTCAGCACCTACGGCATCGGCGCCGAGCGCGACGACAAGCACTGGCGCTCGGTGCTGCGTCAGCTGATGGTGCGCGGCCTGGTGAGCGCCGACGTCGAACGCTTCGGCGCGCTCAAGCTCGGCAGCGAGTCACGCGCGCTGCTGCGCGGCGAGGCGCGGCTCTTCCTGCGCGAAGATGCGACCCAGCCGAAGACCGCGCGGCGCAAGGGCGGCGCGGCGCAGCTGCCGCCCTTGCCGAGCGCCGACCAGGACCTGTACGAACGCCTGCGCGCGCGTCGCAAACGCCTGTCCGAGAGCGAGGGTGTGCCGCCCTATGTCATCTTCCACGACAGCACGCTGCACGAGATGGCCGCGCGCCGCCCCACCACCTACGACGCGATGCTCGCCATCAGCGGCGTGGGCCACGCCAAGCTCGAGCGCTACGGCGCGGAGTTCCTGGAGATCCTGCGGGAGGGGTGAGCGTAATCGGGGACAGACCACGGTTTCCCGTATTCCGGGAAACCGTGGTCTGTCCCCGATTACGCCCCTATTCCTCCGTCGGCGTCAGGTCCGCCTTCTCCGCCAGCGCGCGCAGCGCGCGCGCTTCGTCGCCGGACTTCTCGATGGCCATGTCCCACACGCCCGCGGCCCACGCGCGGCGCAAGCGCTTGCCGCCTTTCTTGCACAGCGCCGTCAGCTGCATGCCGGACACGGTCAACTGGTTCAGCTCCGCCGCGGCGAGTTCGCGCAGGCGCCGCTCGGCGCGCAGCTCCAGCGCCTCGCCCTGTTCGAGCAGCAGTTTCTGCAGATCGAGCGGCAGGTGCTGCCAGGTATCGAGGTTCATCAGCAGCAGATGGCTGACGGTGCCGAAGGTCGGGCGCAGCAGGAAGCGGTTCACTTCGAACCAGTGGTAGTCGAGCGTGCCGAGGGTGGACCAGGCGACGCCGTCCAGCCGCTTGTCGCCGAGTGCATCGTGCACTTCGCCGATGGGCAGCGCCACGCGCTCGGCGCCGACCGCCGCCAGCATGTGCTGGTAGACCGGCGCAGCGCGGATGTGGCGGCCGCGCAGATCGCAGGACTCGCCCACCGCCTCGCGCAGGAAGACCTGGTAGCCGCTTCCCGCGACCGGAATCGCGATGAGCTTGAGTCCGTGGCGCTGGTAGGCACGGTCCACCGCGTCCCAGATGCCGGATTCGCGCAGGCGCCTGGCGTCCCCCGACAGCGCATCCAGCGCGAGACCCATGCCGGTCACATCGAGGTGAAAACCACCGTGGGTGAACAGCAGGTCGAAGATGCCGAGCGAGGCCGGCACGAACTGTTCGAAGGGCGGTATGCCGTCCGGCCCGGTCAAGGTGAAGGTGACCTCGCCGTGGGAGGCCTCGTCGACCTTGCGCGCGAAGCGCTCGGCGATGCGCGCCACGCCAGGGTAGGTCTCGTCCCAGGCGACCAGCATGCGCAGTTCCAGCGCGTCCGCCGCCGGAGGCAGCGCCAGGCAGGGCAGCAGCCACAGGCAGAGACGCAGCAGGCGGGCGAGGGTGGAACGCATGGCGCGATTATCCCGCAGCGGCCGGCGCGGCGCGACGCGCCCGGCCGGCATAGAATCGCCACCTCACCACCACACGCGCCGCGCCATGCAACTCGAAACCCTTCTACCGCTCGGCAAGGTCGACCCCGGCCTGCGCGAGCCTGGCACACCACTCGATATCCACCGCGTGGCGGACGACGCGCGCCTGGTCGAAGCGCTCGGCTACGACAACCTGATGTTCGAGGAGACCAAGCACGATCCCTACGTGCTGATGGCGCTCGCGGCGCAGGCCACCACGCGCTTGGGCATCGGCAGCGCGGTGGCGATCGCCTTTCCGCGCAGTCCGACGGTCACGGCGATGAGCGCCTGGACGCTGCAGAAGCTGTCGCGCGGCCGCTTCATCTTGGGCCTCGGCACGCAGGTGCGCGGGCACATCGAGCGCCGCTACGGCATGCGCTGGTCGGCGCCGGGCCCGTGGATGCGTGAATACGTGCAGGCGGTGCGCGCGGTGTGGCACGGCTGGCAGCACGGTGAACAGCCGCGTTTCGAGGGCGAGCACTACTCGATTTCACTCAGCGTGCCGCTGTTCGACCCGGGCCCCATCGAGCATCCGCGCATTCCTATCCACCTCGCCGCGGTCAACGCCTACATGAGCCAGGTGGCGGGGGAGGTGGCCGATGGTCTGCGCCCGCACCCGGTGTGCACGCCGCGCTATATCCGTGAGGTGATGTGGCCGGCCCTGCGGCGCGGCGCGGCGCGCGCCGGACGCAGCCTCGACGGCTTCGCGGTGAGCATCAAGCCGCTGATCGCGACCGCGCCGGACGAGGCCAGCCTGGCCGAGAAGGTCCGGGACGTGCGCGCGCGCGTGGCGTTCTATGCCTCCACGCCGGCCTACCGCGCGGCCTTCGAACTGCACGGGCTCGGCGAACTGGCCGAGCGTCTGAAGCATTACTCACGCGCGCAGCGCTGGGAGGAGATGCCGGCCCTGATCGACGACGAGGTCCTGCACGAGTACGCCTGCGTCGGCACCTACGACGAAATCGCCGACAAGCTCGCGGCGCGCTACGGCGGCCTGGTGAGCAATGTCGAGTTCAGCATTCCGGTCGCGAACGAACGCGACGCGGAGGTGCTTAGAGGGATGATCGCGCGGCTGCGTGCGGCCTGAGCCAAGCCTGCCGCACGTCTGGAGTGCTGAATTCTTTCGATCCGCGGATTCATAAACTAAGTGCAACACATCGTCGTCCTTGGGTCGCATTAGACGCGGCGAGCCGGGATACTCATC
>JAIEQK010000198.1 GCA_019747795.1 Gammaproteobacteria bacterium
CCGGCCGCGGCCAAGCCGGTCGCCAAGGCCAAGCCCGCGAGCAAGGCTGTCGCCAAGAAGAAAGCCCGACCGGCCGCGAAGAAGAAGGCCGCCCGGCCCGCCAAGCCGGCCTGACGCCGGGAGTCACCCGCGGCGCCAGGGGCGCCGCTATCAACCGCACTCCATCCCGGTCGTCGCGTCGCCCGAGCGGTCCCATGACCCTCGAACGCGGGCAGTCGACCCGCCTCGAATCCCCCGCATTGCTTTCCGACGCAAAATTAGCGTTGACAGCGCGGGCGAAAATTTCGAGAATTGCCGGCTACCGTTTTGGAGGGGTACCCAAGCGGTCAACGGGAGCAGACTGTAAATCTGCCGGCTCTGCCTACGTAGGTTCGAATCCTACCCCCTCCACCATGCAGCCGTGCCTGGGGCATGCACCGGGTGCCCGAATACGGCGGGTGTAGTTCAATGGTAGAACCTCAGCCTTCCAAGCTGATGATGTGGGTTCGATTCCCATCACCCGCTCCAAAGCTGAGAGAACGCGGACCGGTCCAGGCCGAGCACGGGGCAACCAGCCCGCTCCTGCCCCCCGCCGCGTCAGAGTTTCAGGGCCCATATAGCTCAGTCGGTAGAGCACTTCCTTGGTAAGGAAGAGGTCACCGGTTCAAATCCGGTTATGGGCTCCACCTAACCCCGCGCTGGCCGCGCCATTGCCAGTCGGACGCACGTGATTTGTTGAGGTGAGTTAAGCCATGTCCAAGGAAAAATTTGCGCGAACGAAACCGCATGTGAATGTGGGGACGATTGGTCATGTGGATCACGGTAAGACGACGCTGACGGCGGCGCTGACGATGGTGTCGGCGAAGAAGTTCGGTGGCGAAGTTCGGGCGTACGACCAGATCGACAACGCGCCCGAAGAGCGCGAGCGCGGTATCACGATCGCGACGGCGCACGTCGAGTACGAGAGCGCGACGCGTCACTACGCGCACGTCGACTGCCCCGGGCACGCGGACTACGTGAAGAACATGATCACGGGCGCGGCGCAGATGGACGGTGCGATCCTGGTGTGCAGCGCGGCGGACGGCCCGATGCCGCAGACGCGAGAGCACATCCTGCTGGCGCGCCAGGTGGGCGTGCCGAAGATCGTGGTGTTCCTGAACAAGGCGGACATGGTCGACGACAAGGAGCTTCTGGAGCTTGTGGAACTCGAGGTTCGCGAGCTTCTGGACAGCTACCAGTTCCCGGGCGACGACACGCCTGTGATCATCGGCTCGGCGCTGAAGGCGGTCGAGGGCGACGCGAGCGAGATCGGCACGCAGGCGATCGAGAAGCTGGTGCAGGCGCTGGACGACTACATCCCGATCCCTGAGCGTCCGGTGGACAAGCCGTTCCTGCTGCCGATCGAAGACGTGTTCTCGATCTCAGGTCGCGGCACGGTGGTGACGGGTCGCATCGAGCGCGGCAAGGTCGTGGTGGGTGACGAAGTCGAGATCGTGGGCATCCGTCCGACGACGAAGACGACGTGCACGGGCGTTGAGATGTTCCGCAAGCTGCTGGACGAAGGTCAGGCGGGCGACAACGTGGGCGTCCTGCTGCGCGGCACGAAGCGCGAGGACGTGGAGCGCGGGCAGGTGCTGTGCAAGCCGGGCTCTGTGAACCCGCACACGCACTTCGAGGCCGAGGTGTACGTGCTGTCGAAGGAAGAGGGTGGTCGCCACACGCCGTTCTTCAGCAACTACCGCCCGCAGTTTTACTTCCGCACGACGGACGTGACGGGCGCGGTGTCGCTGCCGGAAGGCGTGGAGATGGTGATGCCTGGCGACAACGTGAAGGTGACGGTGAAGCTGATCAACCCGATTGCGATGGAAGACGGTCTGCGCTTCGCCATCCGCGAGGGTGGTCGTACCGTCGGCGCCGGCGTCGTCGCGAAGATCATCGAGTGAGTGTGGGCTCGCGCGGCGCAACCGCGCGGGCCGATTTTTTTTGCGAGTCTAGGCCAGTAGCTCAATTGGCAGAGCAGCGGTCTCCAAAACCGCAGGTTGGGGGTTCGATTCCCTCCTGGCCTGCCATCTAGACGAAGCGCGAACGAGCGGGGCGGGGCACATGAAGACAGCGCTGGCGGATGGCAGGGTGCGACGGACGCCGTCCGCGCCTGCCAGCCGCGCCGCCCAGGCGGGGCCCGCGTCTTTGCACGTATGAACACCAAAGCTACAGTCGAACCGAACAACTCGCTTGACACGGTCAAGCTGGCGATTGCCGTCCTGCTGCTGCTGGCCGGCGTGGTCGCGTTCCAGTACTACGCCGAGGCGCCGCGCCTGGCGCGGGTCGGCGGGATACTGCTCGACATCGCTCTCGCGCTCGGCATCGCGTCCCAGACCGACAAGGGCCGGCAGGCCATCGGCTTCGTGCGTGACGCGCAGATCGAAGTGCGCAAGGTGGTGTGGCCGACTCGCCAGGAGACGGTACAGACCACGCTCGTGGTCATGATCGTGGTCGTGGTCTTCGCCTTCCTGCTGTGGGTGCTGGACCTCGGTCTCGGATGGGTGATGCAGTCAGTGATTGGACACGGGGCCTAACGCGCATGGCTATGCATTGGTACGTGGTGCACGCCTACTCCGGTTTCGAGAACCAGGTGAAGCGTTCGCTCGAGGATCGCGTCAAGCGCCACAACATGGCGGACAAGTTCGGCCAGATCCTCGTCCCGACCGAAGAGGTCGTGGAGATGAAGGACGGCCAGAAGCGCAAGAGCGACCGCAAGTTCTTCCCCGGCTACGTGCTGGTGGAGATGGAGATGGACAACGACTCCTGGCACCTGGTGAAGGATTGCCCGAAGGTCATGGGCTTCATCGGCGGCAGCAGCGACAAGCCGGCGCCGATCTCGGCGCGCGAGGCGCAGGCCATCCTGGATCGCATCCAGGAGGGCGTGGAGAAGCCGCGGCCCAAGGTGCTGTTCGAGGTGGGCGAGGTGGTGCGCGTCATCGACGGCCCCTTCACCGACTTCAACGGCGTGGTCGAGGAAGTGAACTACGAGAAGAGCCGCCTGCGCGTGGCGGTGTCGATTTTCGGCC
The DNA here is from genome assembly GCA_019747795.1 of Gammaproteobacteria bacterium. GTDB lineage: Bacteria > Pseudomonadota > Gammaproteobacteria > JADJYF01. The sequence continues at coordinate 3,048 of JAIEQK010000198.1, forward strand.
GCTCGACGCCGGTCGAACTCGAGTTCGGACAGGTCAGCAAGGAATGACGTTCAGCGTCGGGCCGAGGCCCGACGCAGTGACGCAACGGCGCGGGCAGCGGTGTCCGCGCGGAAACACGGGGAGCCGCGAGGCGTTTGCACCCGAGGAGACCTCAATTGGCAAAGAAGATCGACGCATACATCAAGCTGCAGGTGAAGGCCGGCCAGGCCAACCCCAGCCCGCCGGTGGGCCCTGCCCTCGGCCAGCGTGGCTTGAACATCATGGAATTCTGCAAGGCGTTCAACGCCCGCACGGCCAACCTCGAGCCCGGCCTGCCGATCCCGGTGGTGATCACCGCGTTCAGCGACAAGAGCTTCACTTTCGTCACCAAGACGCCGCCGGCGTCGGTGCTGCTGATGAAGTCGGTCGGCATCACCAAGGGCAGCGCCACCCCGAACTCCGTCAAGGTCGGCACGGTGACCCGCGCCCAGTTGGAAGAGATCGCGAAGTCCAAGGGCACCGATCTGACCGCCGCGAGCCTCGACGCCGCGGTGCGCTGCATCGCCGGCACGGCGCGCAGCATGGGCCTGGACGTGGAGGGTTGATGACATGGCGAAGGTAGGCAAGCGACTGCGCGCGCTGCGCGAGAAGGTGGGCAATCCCCGCCAGCCCCGTCCCCTGGACGAAGTGCTGGGCCTGGTGAAGACCATCGCCTCGGCCAAGTTCGACGAGACCGTCGACGTGGCCTTCAACCTGGGCGTCGACCCGCGCAAGTCCGACCAGGTCGTGCGCGGCTCCACCGTGCTGCCGCACGGCACCGGCAAGTCGGTGCGCGTGGCGCTGTTCGCCGACGGCAACGACGCCGAGGCGGGCCGCGCGGCCGGCGCCGACGTGGTCGGTCTCGATGACCTCGCCGCCGAGGTCAAGGCCGGCAACATCAATTTCGACATCGCCATCGCGACGCCCGCTTCCATGCGCGTCGTCGGCCAGCTGGGCCAGATCCTCGGTCCGCGCGGCCTGATGCCGAACCCCAAGGTCGGTACGGTCACGACCGACGTCACCACCGCGGTGCGCAACGCCAAGGCCGGTCAGGTGCAGTTCCGCACCGACAAGGCCGGCATCGTGCACTGCCCGATAGGCAAGGCCTCGTTCGCCCCGGAGGCGCTCAGGGCCAATCTCGAAGCCATCCTGAACGACCTGCGCAAGGCGAAGCCCGCCTCGGCCAAGGGCGTCTACCTGAAGGCGATCTCGATCTCGACCACCATGGGTCCGGGACTCGCGGTCGACAAGTCTTCCGTAGAAGCCTCTTGAGCCGCGCGAGCCGCCAGGATATCCAGAACTTTGGGTTGTCGGCGCGAGCCGGCAGCCGTCAAAGACCGCGGGTCCGCGCCGAGAGGCGCGGTTAATCGGCTTTCGGCCCGCGCAGACGGTGTTCCCCAAGGGCAGATTGTTGCCCGGTTGGGTCGCCGTGAACCCTGTCAGCCAAGTGCCCACGCGGCTGGCAACAAATGGTGCGATTCCTCGTCTTGCGATGGGGAATCCAACCGGGAGAAATGACCTATGAGTTTGACCTTACAGCAAAAGCAGGCGGTTGTTTCGGAAGTGAGAGAAGTGGCGGCCACGGCGCAAGCCGCGGTCGCGGCCGAGTATGTCGGCCTGACCGTGACGCAGATGACCCAGCTGCGCGCCAAGGCGCGTGAGACCGGCGTCTACGTGCGAGTGGTCAAGAACACGTTGGCGCGGCGCGCGTTCGACGGTACGGACTTCGAGTGTCTGAAGGACTCCCTCACGGGTCCGCTGCTGCTGGTGTTTTCCCGGGACGACCCGGGCGCCGGCGCGCGACTGGTGCGGGATTTCGCCAAGGACAACCAGAAGCTCGTGCCGAAGGCCGTGGCCTTCGCCGGAGAGCTGCGTCCCGCGTCGGATCTCGCCCTGCTGGCGAACCTGCCGACCTTGGACGAGGCCCGTGCCAAGCTTCTTTCCATCTTCCAGGCGCCGCAGACCAAGCTGGTCCGCACGCTGGCAGAGCCAGCCGGCCAGTTCGTTCGCGTGCTCGCGGCCTACCGCGACAAGCAGTCCGCCTGAGTCTTTACACAATCTGATACCTGGAGAGCACTGAAATGGCAGTTTCCAAAGAAGAACTGGTCGAAACCCTGAGCGGCATGACCATCCTCGAGGTGACCGAACTGGTCTCCCTGCTCGAGGAGAAGTGGGGCGTGTCCGCGGCGGCGGCGGTGGCCACCGTGGCGGTGGCGGCCGGCGGCGCCGAAGCGGCGAAGGAAGAGGTCAAGGACGAGTTCGACGTCGTCATGACCAGCTTCGGCGAGAACAAGGTCAACGTGATCAAGACCGTGCGCGCGATCACCGGTCTCGGCCTCAAGGAGGCCAAGGACCTGGTCGAGGGCGTGCCGTCGGTGGTCAAGGAAGCGGCCAACAAGGCCGAGGCCGAGAGCATCAAGAAGCAGCTCGAAGAGTCCGGCGCCAAGGTCGAACTCAAGTAAGCCCCGTCACTTTGCTGCTCCTTCGCGAGCAAGTCTGGAACGGGCGGCGCGCCTGCGCAGGGCGCCCCGCCCGGTTTCGTTTAACCGTCGCGGCACCTACGGTGCCGCGCGCGGTCTCTAGCACTTGGGTGAGGCTCCTCGCGAGCGGCCGCCGGATCTTCGGCGGAGCGTCTGCCAGCCGGCAGACCCACAACGCCGCCGGGATGTCGAACACCCGACCGCTAGCCCTGTGCTGACTCACAATCTGGTTCAACAGGACGGTAATCGCCATGGCCTACACCTACACCGAGAAGAAGCGCATCCGCAAGGATTTCAGCAAGACTCCGCCGATCCTCGAAGTACCGTATCTGCTCGAGACCCAGATTGAGTCCTACAAGCGCTTCCTGCAGGAAGACGCGGCGGTCGACGCGCGCGAGGACCAAGGTCTGCACGCCGCATTCAAGTCGGTGTTCCCGATCGAGTCCTACTCCGGCAACGCCGTGCTCGAGTACGTGAGCTATCGCCTCGGCGACCCGGTGTTCGACGTCAAGGAATGCCAGGTGCGTGGCCTGACCTACGCCGCTTCGCTGCGCGTGACCGTGCGCCTGGTGATCTACGACAAGGAGTCCGGGGCCGACAAGGTCATCAAGGACGTGCGCGAGCAGGAAGTCTACATGGGCGAACTGCCGCTCATGACCACCAACGGTACCTTCGTCATCAACGGTACCGAGCGCGTCATCGTGTCGCAGCTGCACCGCTCGCCGGGCGTGTTCTTCGATCACGATCGCGGCAAGACCCATTCCTCGGGCAAGCTCCTGTTCTCCGCCCGCGTGATTCCCTACCGCGGTTCCTGGCTCGACTTCGAGTTCGATCCCAAGGACCACGTCTACGTGCGTATCGACCGTCGCCGCAAGCTGCCGGCCACGGTGCTGCTGCGCGCGCTCGGCTTCTCCACCGAGAAGATGCTGGAGTTGTTCTTCGAGCGCGACACCTTCGTGCTGGACGGCGACCAGGTGCGCGTGCACCTGGTGCCCGAACGCCTGCGCGGCGAGACCCTGGAGTTCGATCTGGTCGATGCCGACGGCAACGTGCTGGTCGAAGCCGACCGCCGCATCACCGCCAAGCACACGCGCGACATCCAGGCCCGTGGCATCACCGAGATCACCGTGCCGCGCAGCTTCGTGGTCGGCAAGACCCTCGCGCGCGACGCGGTCGACAAGAACACCGGCGAAATCGTCGCCCGCGCCAACGAAGAGCTCACCGAGGATGTGCTCGGCAAGCTGAACAAGGCCGAGATCACCGAGATCGAGACCATCTTCGCCAACGACCTCGATCATGGCGCCTACATCTCCGAGACGCTGCGCGTAGATCCGACCAACACCGCGCTCGAGGCGCAGGTCGAGATCTACCGCATGATGCGTCCCGGCGAGCCGCCGACCAAGGAAGCGGCCGAGAACCTGTTCAAGAACTTGTTCTTCACCGAAGACCGTTACGACCTCTCTGCCGTCGGCCGCATGAAGTTCAACCGCCGCGTGGGCCGCCAGGAAGTGACGGGCGCCGGCGTGCTGAACGAGCAGGACATCATCGACGTGCTGCGCGTGCTGATCGACATCCGCAATGGCAACGGCACGGTGGACGACATCGATCACCTCGGCAACCGCCGTGTGCGCAGTGTCGGCGAGATGGCCGAGAACCAGTTCCGCGTGGGCCTGGTGCGCGTCGAGCGCGCGGTCAAGGAGCGCCTGTCGCTGGCCGAGTCCGAAGGCTACATGCCGCAGGAACTGATCAACGCGAAGCCCGTGTCGGCGGTGATCAAGGAGTTCTTCGGTTCGAGCCAGCTCTCGCAGTTCATGGACCAGAACAACCCGCTGTCCGAAGTCACGCACAAGCGCCGCGTCTCGGCGCTCGGGCCGGGCGGCCTGACGCGTGAACGCGCGGGCTTCGAAGTGCGCGACGTGCATCCCACGCACTACGGCCGCGTGTGCCCGATCGAGACGCCTGAAGGTCCGAACATCGGCCTCATCAACTCGCTCGCGGTCTACGCACGTACCAATGCCTACGGCTTTCTCGAGACGCCCTATCGCAAGGTCGAGAATGGCCATGCGACTGCGCAGATCGAGTACCTGTCGGCCATCGAGGAAGGTCAGTACGTCATCGCCCAGGCGAACGCGACCCTGGACGCCAACGGCAAGCTGATCGACAGCCTGGTGTCCTCGCGCCATCTGAACGAGTTCACGCTCGCGAGCCCTGAGCGCGTGCAGTACATGGACGTCTCGCCGCGTCAGATCGTGTCGGTCGCCGCCGCGCTGATCCCCTTCCTCGAGCACGACGACGCGAACCGCGCGCTCATGGGCTCGAACATGCAGCGCCAGGCGGTGCCGACACTGCGCGCCGACAAGCCGCTGGTCGGCACCGGCATCGAGCGTGCCGTGGCCCAGGACTCGGGCGTGACCGTGGTCGCGCTGCGTGGCGGTGAAGTCTACGCGGTGGATGCCGCGCGCATCGTGGTGCGTGTAAATGACGAAGAGACCAGCGCAGGCGAGGCTGGTGTCGACATCTACAACCTGACCAAGTACACCCGGTCCAACCAGAACACCTGCATCAACCAGCGTCCGCTGGTGAAGCTCGGCGACAAGGTCGCCAAGGGCGACGTGCTGGCCGACGGTCCCTCGACCGACCTCGGCGAGCTGGCGCTCGGCCAGAACATGCTGGTCGCGTTCATGCCCTGGAACGGCTACAACTTCGAGGACTCCATCCTCATCTCCGAGCGCGTCGTGCAGGAAGACCGCTTCACCTCGATCCACATCGAGGAGCTGACCTGCGTCGCGCGCGACACCAAGCTTGGGCCGGAGGAGATCTCCTCCGACATCCCGAACGTGAGCGAGAGCGCGCTCTCCAAGCTCGACGAGTCCGGCATCGTCTATATCGGCGCCGAGGTCCATCCGGGCGACATCCTGGTCGGCAAGGTCACGCCCAAGGGCGAGACCCAGCTGACGCCGGAAGAAAAGCTCCTGCGCGCGATCTTTGGCGAGAAGGCTTCGGACGTGAAGGACACCTCGCTGCGCGTGCCGTCCGGCATGAGTGGCACGGTGATCGACGTGCAGGTGTTCACCCGCGACGGCATTCCGAAGGATGCCCGCGCGCGTGAGATCGAGAACGCCGAGATGGCGCGGGTCAAGAAGGATCTCGACGACCAGTTCCAGATCCTCGAGGCCGACATCTACCAGCGCGTCGAGAGCCTGCTCATCGGCAAGAACGCCGAGAAGGGTCCGGGCCAGCTGAAGGGCGGCGCGAAGATCACCAAGGAGATGCTGGCCGAGGTCGACCGCGGCAAGTGGTTCGACGTGCGCCTGAAGCACGACACCGCCAACGAGCAGCTCGACCAGCTCGCCGCGCAGCTCGAGAAGTACCGCGAGGACTTCAACAGCCAGTTCGAGGACAAGAAGGCCAAGCTGACCTCGGGCGACGATCTCGCGCCCGGCGTGCTCAAGATGGCCAAGGTGTACCTCGCGGTGAAGCGCCGCATGCAGCCCGGCGACAAGATGGCCGGCCGCCACGGCAACAAGGGCGTGGTGTCCATGATCGTGCCGATCGAGGACATGCCCTACATGGAAGACGGCACTCCGGTGGACGTGGTGCTGAACCCCCTGGGCGTACCCTCGCGCATGAACGTCGGCCAGGTGCTCGAAACCCACCTCGGCTGGGCAGCGCGTGGTCTCGGCCACCGCATCGGTGAGATGGTCGACCGCATGGCGGCCATGCCCGACGTGCGGGAGTTCCTCGGCAAGGTGTACAACACCAGCGGCCAGAAGGAGGACATCGGTTCACTCAAGGACGAGGAGGTGCTGGAACTCTGTCAGAACCTGCGTCACGGCGTGCCGATGGCGACCCCGGTGTTCGACGGCGCCAAGGAAGAAGAGATCAAGACGATGCTGGAACTGGCCGGGCTGCCACGCTCGGGCCAGACCACGTTGTACGACGGTCGCACCGGTGACGCCTTCGAGCGTCCGATCACCGTCGGCTACATGTACATCCTGAAGTTGAACCACCTGGTCGACGACAAGATGCACGCGCGTTCGACCGGTCCGTACAGTCTCGTCACCCAGCAGCCGCTGGGCGGCAAGGCGCAGTTCGGCGGCCAGCGCTTCGGCGAAATGGAAGTGTGGGCACTGGAGGCCTATGGCGCCGCCTACACGCTGCAGGAAATGCTCACGGTCAAATCCGACGACGTCAACGGCCGCACCAAGATGTACAAGAACATCGTGGATGGCGACCACAAGATGGAGGCGGGCATGCCCGAATCGTTCAACGTCCTGCTCAAGGAAATGCGTTCCCTGGGCATCGACATCGAGCTGGAACACGAATAAGGCTTCACCCGGAAGATTCGGCGCGTTCTTGCCTTAAGGAGTATTGCTTGTGAAAGACCTACTTGATCTGCTGAAGACCCACGGTCAGCCGGAAGATTTCGACTCGATCAGCATCGGGCTCGCGTCGCCGGAGAAGATCCGCTCGTGGTCCTACGGCGAGGTGAAGAAGCCGGAGACGATCAACTACCGCACCTTCAAGCCTGAACGCGACGGCTTGTTCTGCGCCAAGATCTTCGGGCCCATCAAGGACTACGAGTGCCTGTGCGGCAAGTACAAGCGTCTGAAGCATCGCGGCGTGGTGTGCGAGAAGTGCGGCGTGGAAGTGACCTTGGCCAAGGTACGCCGCGAGCGCATGGGCCATATCGAACTGGCGAGCCCGGTCGCGCACATCTGGTACCTGAAGTCCCTGCCGTCCCGCATGGGTCTCTTGCTCGACATGACGCTGCGCGAGATCGAGCGCATCCTCTACTTCGAGGCCTACGTGGTCGTCGAGCCGGGCATGACCGACCTCGAGCGTGGCCAGCTGCTGTCGGAAGAGTCCTATCTCGACGCCATCGAGCAGTACGGTGACGACTTCGACGCGCGCATGGGCGCGGAAGCCGTCTACGAGCTCCTGAAGTCGGTCGACCTCGCCCACGAGGTCCGCACCATTCGCGAGGAGCTGCCGAAGACCAACTCCGAGACCAAGATCAAGAAGCTCACCAAGCGCCTGAAGCTCATGGAGGCCTTCCTGCAGTCCGGCAACCGTCCTGAGTGGATGGTGATGAAGGTGCTGCCGGTGCTGCCGCCGGAGCTGCGCCCGCTGGTGCCGCTCGATGGTGGCCGCTTCGCGACCTCGGACTTGAACGACCTCTACCGTCGCGTCATCAACCGCAACAACCGCCTGAAGCGTCTGCTCGACCTCAACGCGCCCGACATCATCGTGCGCAACGAGAAGCGCATGTTGCAGGAGGCGGTGGACGCGCTGCTGGACAACGGCCGCCGCGGCCGCGCCATCACCGGCACCAACAAGCTGCCGCTGAAGTCCCTGGCCGACATGATCAAGGGCAAGCAGGGCCGCTTCCGCCAGAACCTGCTCGGCAAGCGCGTCGACTACTCGGGTCGTTCGGTGATCGTGGTCGGTCCGACCTTGAAGCTGCACCAGTGCGGCCTGCCGAAAAAGATGGCGCTCGAGCTCTTCAAGCCCTTCATCTTCAGCAAGCTCGAGCGCCGCGGACTCGCCACCACCATCAAGGCGGCGAAGAAGCTGGTCGAGCGTGAAGGTCCCGAGGTGTGGGACATCCTCGAAGAGGTGATCCGCGAGCATCCGGTGATGCTGAACCGCGCGCCGACCTTGCATCGCCTTGGCATCCAGGCCTTCGAGCCGGTGCTGATCGAGGGCAAGGCCATCCAGCTTCATCCGCTGGTCTGCACCGCGTTCAACGCCGACTTCGACGGCGACCAGATGGCGGTGCACGTGCCGCTGTCCATCGAGGCGCAGCTCGAAGCGCGCACCTTGATGATGTCGACCAACAACATCCTGTCGCCGGCCAACGGCGATCCGATCATCGTGCCGACCCAGGACGTGGTGCTCGGGCTGTATTTCATGACCCGTGACTCGGTCGATGCCAAGGGCACTGGCATGTGCTTTCTGGACATCTCCGAGGTGCATCGCGCCTACGAGACCGGCGCCGCCTCGCTGCACGCCAAGTGCAAGGTGCGCATGCAGCTGTTCGAGTTCGACGAGAAGCACCAGATCGAGGAACGCACCGAGGTGGTCAGTACGACCGTCGGTCGCGCCCTGCTGTCGGGCCTGCTGCCGAAGGGCCTGTCGTTCAAGCTCATCAACCAGGTGCTGAACAAGCGCTCGATCTCGCGCCTGTTCGATACCTGCTACCGCGTGGTCGGTCTGAAGGAGACGGTGATCTTCGCCGATCGCCTCATGTACACCGGCTTTCAGCACGCGACCCGTGCGGGCGTTTCCATCGGCGTCGACGACATGGTCGTGCCGGAAGAAAAGGCGCGCATCATCGAGGCCGCCGAGCGCCAGGTGAAGGAAATCGAGGAGCAGTACTCCTCGGGTCTCGTCACCAGCGGCGAGCGCTACAACAAGGTCGTCGACATCTGGTCGCACACCAACGACCAGGTGGCGAAGGCGATGATGGACAAGCTCGGTTCACAGTTCGTCACCGGCAGCGCCGGCGGCGCGGTGCGCCAGGCGTCGTTCAACTCGATCTTCATGATGGCCGATTCCGGCGCGCGTGGTTCCGCCGCGCAGATTCGCCAGCTGGCCGGCATGCGCGGCCTGATGGCCAAGCCGGACGGCTCGATCATCGAGACCCCGATCACGGCGAACTTCCGTGAAGGCCTGAACGTTCTGCAGTACTTCATCTCCACCCACGGCGCGCGCAAGGGCCTGGCCGACACCGCGTTGAAGACCGCGAACTCCGGCTACCTGACCCGTCGCCTGGTGGACGTGGCCCAGGATCTCGTGGTGACCGAGATCGACTGCGGCACGACCGAAGGCCTGCTGATGACGCCGATCATCGAAGGCGGCGACGTCATCCAGGCGCTCGGCGACCGCATCCTCGGCCGCGTCGTGGCGCAGGACATCGTGCGCGCGGCCGACGGCCAGGTGCTGGCCGCGGCCGGCACCATGATCGACGAGAAGTGGGTCGAATATCTGGACGAGCAGGGCGTCGACGAGGTGCTGGTGCGTTCGCCCATCACCTGCGAGACGCGCTATGGCATCTGCGCGAGCTGCTACGGGCGTGATCTCGCCCGCGGCCACCGCGTCAACGTCGGCGAGGCGGTCGGCGTCATCGCCGCCCAGTCCATCGGCGAGCCGGGCACCCAGCTCACCATGCGCACCTTCCACATCGGCGGCGCCGCGTCCCGCGCGGCGGCGGTCAACAGCATCGAGGTCAAGGCCTCGGGCACCGTGCGCCTGGTGAACATGAAGACCCTGGCCCACGAGGACGGCACTTTCGTGTCGGTGTCGCGCTCCGGCGAACTGGTTGTCAATGACGAAATCGGTCGCGACCGCGAGCGTTACAAGGTGCCCTACGGCGCCGTGATCTCGGTGGCGGACGGCGCCACGGTCAAGGCCGGTCAGACGGTCGCGACCTGGGACCCGCACACCCACCCGATCATCACCGAGGTGGCCGGCACGGCCATGTTCCAGGACATCGAGGAAGGCGTGACCGTCTCCCGCCAGGTGGACGAAATCACCGGCCTGTCCAGTGTCGTGGTCATGGACCTCAAGCAGCGCGGCAGCTCGGGCAAGGAACTCCGCCCGATGCTCAAGCTGCAGGACGCGAAGGGCAAGGAGCTGCGCATCCCGGGTACCGACATCCCGGCGCACTACTTCCTGCCCCCGAATGCCATCGTGGTCGTGACCAGCGGCCAGGAAGTGAAGGTCGGCGATGTGCTGGCACGCATCCCGCAGGATTCCTTGAAGACCCGCGACATCACCGGCGGTCTGCCGCGTGTGGCGGACCTGTTCGAGGCGCGCAAGCCCAAGGAACCGGCGATCCTCGCCGAGGCCACCGGTACCGTGTCCTTCGGCAAGGACACCAAGGGCAAGCAGCGGCTGATCATCACCACCGCCGAGGGCGACCAGCTCGAGAGCCTCATTCCGAAGTGGCGCCACGTCACGGTGTTCGAGGGCGAGCATGTGGATCGCGGCGAGACCGTGTGCGACGGTGCGCCTGATTCCCACGACATTCTCCGCCTCAAGGGCATCCACGAGCTGACCCGCTACGTGGTCAACGAGGTGCAGGAGGTCTACCGTCTGCAGGGCGTGAAGATCAACGACAAGCACATCGAGACCATCGTGCGGCAGATGCTGCGCAAGGTGGAAATTACCGATGCCGGCGATACCCGCTTCCTGAAGGGCGAGCAGATCGAGCGTGAGCGCCTGATGGACGAGAACGACCGCGTCGCGGGCGAGGGTGGCCGACCGGCCTCGGGGCAGCAGCTGCTCCTCGGCATCACCAAGGCCTCGCTGGCCACCGAGTCCTTCATCTCCGCGGCCTCCTTCCAGGAGACCACCCGCGTGCTGACGGAGGCTTCGGTGACGGGCAAGCACGACGAGCTGCGGGGGCTCAAGGAGAACGTCATCGTCGGCCGGCTGATCCCGGCCGGCACCGGCTTCTCCTACCATGCCAACCGCAAGCGGCGGAGCTTCTCGCCGGCCCAGAGCCTGGCCGACCTGGCCGCGGGCCTGGATGCCGAGCTGATGGCCGAGCTGCGCGAAGTCGACAGCGCGGCCGAAGCCGAGCCCGCCTCAAAAAGTGCGTGAGGCGCGTTGACATGCTCTGAAGGGGATCCCTATAATCCCGCTTCTACGACAGGCCGGAGAAATCCGCGCCTGTCGTTTTTTTCCTCCGTCGTTTTCCTAACCAAACATGCACCGCCCTCGGCGGGCAAGACCCAGGCTGCTCGATGCCGCCCGGGTGGAAACGCGACGGCGCTTGAAACTGCTGTTTAACAATCGGAATTACCGAAGGGCGCTGAAGGGTAATGGCGACAATTAATCAATTAGTGCGCAAACCGCGGCAACGTCAGGCCAAGAAGAGCAACGTTCCAGCCCTCGAGGCCTGCCCGCAGAAGCGCGGCGTATGCACGCGCGTCTACACCACGACGCCGAAGAAGCCGAACTCGGCGCTGCGCAAGGTCGCCCGTGTGCGGCTGACCAACGGCCAGGAAGTCACCACCTATATCGGTGGCGAAGGCCACAATCTGCAGGAGCACTCGGTAATTCTGATTCGCGGCGGTCGTGTCAAAGACCTGCCCGGTGTCCGCTACCACACGGTGCGCGGCACGCTCGATACCTCCGGCGTCACCGCACGTCGCCAGGGTCGCTCCAAGTACGGCGCCAAGCGCCCCAAAGCCTAACCCTATCCCGCTAATTCAGGGCGATTACGATGTCTCGACGTCACGTAGCTTCCAAACGCGAAATCCTGCCGGATCCGAAGTACGGAGACCGCACGGTGGCCAAGTTCATAAACATGGTCATGTCGCGCGGCAAGAAGGCCGTTGCAGAGCAAATCGTCTACGGCGCGCTGTCCGAAGTGGAGCACCGCGGCAAGGGCGCGGCGATCGACGTGTTCAAGCAGGCGCTGGAAAACGTCGAGCCCAAGGTGGAAGTGAAGTCCCGTCGTGTCGGTGGCGCCACCTACCAGGTGCCGGTCGAAGTGCGTCCCAATCGTCGGGTCGCGCTCGCCATGCGTTGGCTGGTCGATGCCGCGCGCAAGCGTAGCGAGAAGTCCATGGGCCAGCGCCTCGCCAACGAGATGGTCGAGGCCTACGACAACCGCGGCACCGCCGTGAAGAAGCGCGAAGACACGCACAAGATGGCGGAAGCCAATCGCGCGTTCTCGCACTACCGCTGGTAAGCCCGGAACTCCTCCGAGACTGCACCCGTGGCCCGCACTACGCCCATCGAACGCTACCGGAACATCGGTATCATGGCGCATATCGACGCGGGCAAGACCACGACCACCGAGCGCGTCCTCTATTACACGGGCGTGTCGCACAAGATCGGTGAAGTCCACGACGGCGCTGCCGTCATGGACTGGATGGAGCAGGAACAGGAGCGCGGAATCACCATCACGTCCGCGGCGACGACCTGCTTCTGGGAGGGCATGGACAAGCAGTTCCCCCAGCACCGCATCAACATCATCGACACCCCCGGGCACGTGGACTTCACCATCGAGGTGGAACGCTCGCTGCGCGTGCTGGATGGTGCTGTCGGTGTGTTCTGCGCGGTGGGTGGCGTGGAGCCGCAGTCCGAGACCGTCTGGCGTCAGGCCAACAAGTACGGCGTGCCGCGCCTGGCCTTCGTCAACAAGATGGATCGCGCCGGCGCTGATTTCCTGCGCGTGGTCGGCCAGATCCGCAGCCGACTCGGCGCGAAGGCCGTGCCGCTGCAGTTTCCCATCGGCGCCGAGGATGCCTTCGAAGGCGTCGTCGACCTGCTCAAGATGAAGGCGATCTACTGGGACGAGGCCACCCTCGGCATGCGCTTCGAGGAGCGCGAAGTAGGCGCCGCGCAGCTCGAGACCTGCACCAAGCTCCGCGAGGAACTGGTCGAGGCAGCCGCCGAGGCATCCGAGGAGCTCACCGAGAAGTACCTCGATGGCGAAGCGCTCGCGGTCGACGAGATCAAGGCCGGTCTGCGCAAGCGCACGCTGAACAACGAAATCGTGCCCGTGCTGTGCGGGTCGGCCTTCAAGAACAAGGGCGTGCAGGCGCTGCTGGACGCGGTCATCGAGTACCTGCCCGCGCCGATAGACGTCCCGCCGATCAAAGGCCTGAACGAAGACGGCACGACAGAAAATCATCGCGAGGCTTCGGACGAAGCCCCCTTCGCGGCACTCGCCTTCAAGATCGCGAGCGACCCCTTCGTCGGCACGCTGTCCTTCTTCCGCGTGTATTCTGGCGTGGTGAAGTCCGGTGACTCGGTCTACAACCCGGTCAAGGGCAAGAAAGAGCGCTTTGGCCGCGTCCTGCAGATGCACGCCAACAGCCGCGAAGAAATCAAGGAAGTCCGCGCCGGCGACATCGCCGCCGCGGTCGGTCTGAAGGACGTCACCACGGGTGACACCCTGTGCGATCCCAGCCGAATCATCACCTTGGAGCGCATGGAGTTCCCCGACCCGGTCATCGCGGTCGCGGTCGAGCCCAAGACCAAGGGTGACCAGGAAAAGATGGGCGTCGCGCTGTCGAAGCTCGCCGCCGAGGATCCGTCCTTCCGCGTCGCGACCGACGAGGAATCCGGCCAGACCATCATCTCCGGCATGGGCGAACTGCACCTCGAGATCATCGTCGACCGCATGCGGCGTGAGTTCAAGGTGGAGGCCAACGTCGGCAAGCCGCAGGTGGCCTATCGCGAGACCATCAAGAAGGTGGTCGAAAAGGCCGAGGGCCGCTTCATCCGCCAGACCGGCGGTCGTGGGCAGTACGGCCACGTGGTGCTGAAGCTCGAACCTGCGCCAGAGGGCTCGGGTTTCGAGTTCGTCAACGGCATCGTCGGTGGCGTGGTGCCGCGTGAGTACATCCCGGCGGTGGAGAAGGGCATCAAGGAATCGCTCGCCAATGGCGTGCTGGCCGGCTACCCCGTCGTGGACGTGAAGGTCACCCTGATCGACGGCTCCTACCACGAGGTGGACTCGAACGAGATGGCGTTCAAGATCGCCGGCTCGATAGGCTTCAAGGAGGGCATGCGCGAGGCCAAGCCGGCGCTGCTCGAGCCCATCATGCACGTTGAGGTGGTGACGCCGGACGATTACATGGGCACCGTCAACGGCGATTTGAACCGCCGCCGCGGTGTTCTGCAGGGCACGGAGGAGTCGCCGAGCGGCGCGATAATCCGCGCCGAGGTGCCGCTGGCCGAGATGTTCGGCTACGCCACCGACCTGCGTTCGGCCACCCAGGGCCGCGCCACGTATTCCATGGAGTTCGCGCGCTACGCCGAGGCTCCCAGCAACGTTGCTGAAGCGATCATCAAGAGAAGTTAGTCGGCGTCATACCGCCATTACCTGAGAACCAGAGGGTTAGAGAGCCATGTCCAAGGAAAAATTTGCGCGAACGAAACCGCATGTGAATGTGGGGACGATTGGTCATGTGGATCACGGTAAGACGACGCTGACGGCGGCGCTGACGATGGTGTCGGCGAAGAAGTTCGGTGGCGAAGTTCGGGCGTACGACCAGATCGACAACGCGCCCGAAGAGCGCGAGCGCGGTATCACGATCGCGACGGCGCACGTCGAGTACGAGAGCGCGACGCGTCACTACGCGCACGTCGACTGCCCCGGGCACGCGGACTACGTGAAGAACATGATCACGGGCGCGGCGCAGATGGACGGTGCGATCCTGGTGTGCAGCGCGGCGGACGGCCCGATGCCGCAGACGCGAGAGCACATCCTGCTGGCGCGCCAGGTGGGCGTGCCGAAGATCGTGGTGTTCCTGAACAAGGCGGACATGGTCGACGACAAGGAGCTTCTGGAGCTTGTGGAACTCGAGGTTCGCGAGCTTCTGGACAGCTACCAGTTCCCGGGCGACGACACGCCTGTGATCATCGGCTCGGCGCTGAAGGCGGTCGAGGGCGACGCGAGCGAGATCGGCACGCAGGCGATCGAGAAGCTGGTGCAGGCGCTGGACGACTACATCCCGATCCCTGAGCGTCCGGTGGACAAGCCGTTCCTGCTGCCGATCGAAGACGTGTTCTCGATCTCAGGTCGCGGCACGGTGGTGACGGGTCGCATCGAGCGCGGCAAGGTCGTGGTGGGTGACGAAGTCGAGATCGTGGGCATCCGTCCGACGACGAAGACGACGTGCACGGGCGTTGAGATGTTCCGCAAGCTGCTGGACGAAGGTCAGGCGGGCGACAACGTGGGCGTCCTGCTGCGCGGCACGAAGCGCGAGGACGTGGAGCGCGGGCAGGTGCTGTGCAAGCCGGGCTCTGTGAACCCGCACACGCACTTCGAGGCCGAGGTGTACGTGCTGTCGAAGGAAGAGGGTGGTCGCCACACGCCGTTCTTCAGCAACTACCGCCCGCAGTTTTACTTCCGCACGACGGACGTGACGGGCGCGGTGTCGCTGCCGGAAGGCGTGGAGATGGTGATGCCTGGCGACAACGTGAAGGTGACGGTGAAGCTGATCAACCCGATTGCGATGGAAGACGGTCTGCGCTTCGCCATCCGCGAGGGTGGTCGTACCGTCGGCGCCGGCGTCGTCGCGAAGATCATCGAATAATCGATTCGAGCAGCGCGTAAGAGTTCTAAAACCCAGATTTGGAAGGTCATCGGTACACGCGATGAATCAGCAAGTAATCAGAATCCGGCTCAAGGCTTTCGACCATCGGTTGATCGATCAGTCGACCAAGGAGATCGTCGAGACGGCCAAGCGGACCGGTGCCCAGGTCAAGGGCCCGATCCCACTGCCCACGAAGAAAGAGCGCTTCACCGTGTTGATCTCGCCGCACGTCAACAAGGACGCACGCGACCAGTACGAGATCCGCACGCACAAGCGGTTGCTCGACATCGTCAACCCGACCGACAAGACGGTTGACGCACTGATGAAGCTGGATCTCGCCGCCGGCGTCGACGTCCAGATCAAGTTGAACTGAGCGAGTTTTTGGAGAGCAGGCATGAGCCTTGGATTGGTTGGACGCAAGTGCGGCATGACGCGCATCTTCACTGAAGACGGCGTGTCGACCCCGGTGACGGTCGTCGAAGTCGAGCCGAATCGCGTCACCCGCGTGAAGACGACGGACAGCGACGGCTACAGCGCCGTGCAGGTCACCTGCGGCGAGAAGCCGCAGAGCCGCGTCAACCGCGCGCTGGCCGGCGAGTACAAGAAGGCGGGCACCGGCGCAGGTCGCGGCCTGTGGGAGTTCCGCCTCGCGGGTACCGAAGAGCAGGAGCTCGCGGTCGGCAAGGAGCTGAAGGTCGACCTGTTCGCCGCCGGCCAGATGGTCGACGTGACCGGTACCACCATCGGCAAGGGCTTCGCCGGCACCATCAAGCGGCACAATTTCAGCTCGCAGGATGCGTCGCACGGCAACTCGGTGTCGCACCGCGTGCCGGGTTCCATCGGCCAGTGCCAGACGCCGGGCAAGGTGTTCAAGGGCAAGAAGATGGCCGGCCACATGGGCGACCGTCAGCGTACCGCGCAGAACCTCGAGGTGGTGCGGGTCGACATCGAGCGCAACCTGCTGCTGCTCAAGGGCGCGGTTCCGGGCGCCAAGGGCGGCGAGCTGATCATTCGTCCGGCAGTCAAAGCCTAAGTAGCTGAACGAGCCACCATGGAATTACAAGTACAATCGATTTCCTCCGGCACCGCGGCGGGCAACGTCGCACTGTCGGACGAAGTGTTCGGGACCGACTTCAACGAAGGTCTGGTGCACCAGGTCGTGACCGCCTACATGGCGGCCGGCCGTGCCGGCACCAAGGCGCAGAAGTCGCGCGCCGAAGTCGCCGGCGGCGGTCGCAAGCCGTGGCGTCAGAAGGGCACCGGCCGTGCGCGCGCCGGAACCATCCGCAGCCCCCTGTGGCGTGGCGGCGGTCGCGCCTTCGCCGCGCGCCCGCGCAGCTTCGAACAGAAGGTCAACCGCAAGATGTACCGCGCGGCCCTGCGCGCCATCCTGTCCGAGCTGGTCCGTCAGGATCGCCTGGTGGTGGTCGACGACCTGCAGCTCGCCGAGCCCAAGACCAAGCTCGCCGTCGCCACGCTTGCACGCCTCGGGCTGCACGACGTGCTCCTGGTGTCGGACGAGATCAGCGAGAACCTGTTCCTCGCCGCGCGCAACATTCCGCACGTCGGGATGGCGGATGTCGGCGCCATAGACCCGGTGCTGCTGGTGTCCTACGACAAGGTCGTGGTCACGCAGAAGGCGCTGGAGAAGCTCGAGGCGATGTTCAAATGAATCAGGAACGCTTGTTACAGGTGCTGGTGGAGCCGAAGCTCTCCGAGAAGGGCGCTCGCGTCGCCGACCAGCATCGCCAGTACATGTTCAGGGTGCTGAACGACGCCACCAAGCCCGAGATCAAGGCCGCCGTCGAGCAGCTGTTCAAGGTCGAGGTCGAGGACGTCACCACCTCCACCGTGCGCGCCCGCGTGCGCCGCTTCCGCGGCCGGGTCGGCACCCGCGGCGAATGGAAGAAGGCCTTCGTGAAGCTGAAGGAAGGCTTCGAGATCAATTTCGTGGGCGGCGAGTAAGGGCGGAGCACTAGTCATGGCGTTGTTCAAAGCAAAACCGACCTCTCCGGGTCGCCGCAGCGTGGTACGCGTCGCCACGCCGGATCTGCACAAGGGTGCGCCGCATGCGCCGCTGCTCGAGCCGCAGTCGCGCAACTCCGGTCGCAACAACCAGGGCCGCATCACCGTCCGCCATCGCGGTGGCGGTCACAAGCAGCACTATCGCGTGATCGATTTCCGTCGCGACAAGGACGGCATCAACGCGGTCGTCGAGCGCCTGGAATACGATCCGAACCGCTCGGCGCACATCGCGCTCGTGCTGTACGAGGACGGTGAGCGTCGCTACATCATTGCGCCGAAGGGTGTGAAGGCGGGCTCGAAGCTGCGCTCGGGCGCGGATGCCCCGATCGTCGCCGGCAACTGCCTGCCGCTGCGCAACATGCCGGTCGGTGCGCTCATCCACTGCGTCGAACTCAAGCCCGGCAAGGGTGCGCAGCTCGGCCGCAGCGCCGGCGCGGCGATCCAGTACGTGGCGCGCGAAGGCGCCTACGCGACGCTGCGTCTGCGTTCCGGTGAGATGCGCAAGGTGCCGATCGAGTGCCGCGCCACCATCGGTGAAGTGGGCAACTCCGAGCATTCGCTGCGTTCGCTCGGCAAGGCTGGCGCCAAGCGCTGGCGTGGTGTCCGTCCCACCGTGCGCGGTGTGGCGATGAACCCGGTCGACCATCCGCACGGCGGTGGCGAAGGCCGCACCTCGGGTGGCCGCCACCCGGTCAGCCCCTGGGGCACGCCGACCAAAGGTCACAAGACGCGTCACAACAAGCGTACCGATGGGCTCATCGTGCGCCGGCGCAACAAGAAGTAAGTCGCGGAGGACAGCATGGCCCGTTCCATACGCAAAGGCCCGTTCATCGACCACCATCTGCTCAAGAAGGTCGAGGAAGCGCGCACGCGCAATGACAAGCGCCCGATCAAGACCTGGTCGCGTCGCTCGATGGTCGCTCCCGACATGGTCGGCCTGACCATTGCCGTGCACAACGGCCGTCAGCACATGCCGGTCTACATCAATGAAAACATGGTCGGTCACAAGCTCGGCGAATTCGCCCCGACCCGTTCCTTCCGCGGCCACGTGGCCGACAAGAAGGCGCGCTGAGGACCGAGGACCAAGCACATGGCGACTGTAGCTAGATTGCGTAACGCGCGTATCGCCGCGCAGAAGGTCCGCCTGGTAGCCGACCAGATCCGCGGCGTGCGGGTCGAGAAGGCCATCAACATCCTGACCTTCAGCAACAAGAAGGCGGCGGCGATCGTGAAGAAGGTGCTGGAGTCGGCCATTGCCAACGCCGAGCACAACGACGGCGCGGACGTCGACGAACTGAAGGTGAACACCATCATGGTCGACGAGGGCCCGGTGATGAAGCGCTGGCGCGCTCGCGCCCGCGGTCGCGCCGCCAAGATCATCAAGCGCACGTGCCATGTGACCGTGTCGGTCGAGCAAGTGGGGCAGTAAGCACAATGGGACAGAAAGTACACCCGTACGGTATCCGCCTTGGCATCGTCAAGGATTGGACCTCGACCTGGTACGCGGACACCAAGAACTACGCCAACTACCTGAACAACGACCTGGCGGTGCGTGCGTTCCTGCGCAAGAAGCTCGCGCACGCGTCGGTCAGCCGCATTCAGATCGAGCGGCCGGCGAACAACGCGCGGATCGTCATCCACACCGCGCGTCCCGGCATCGTGATCGGCAAGAAGGGCGAGGACATCGAGTCTCTGCGCAAGCAGGTCACCGCACTCATGAAGGTGCCGGCGCACATCAGCGTCGAAGAGATCCGAAAGCCGGAACTCGATGCCTTCCTGGTGGCGGAATCGGTCGCCCAGCAGCTCGAGCGCCGCATCATGTTCCGCCGCGCGATGAAGCGTGCGGTGTCGAACTCCATGCGTCTCGGCGCCCAGGGCATCAAGATCAACGTGGCTGGACGCCTGAACGGTGCGGAAATCGCGCGTTCCGAGTGGTATCGCGAGGGTCGGGTGCCGCTGCACACCCTGCGCGCCGACATCGACTACGGCTTCGCCGAAGCGAACACCACCTACGGCGTCATCGGCGTCAAGGTCTGGATCTTCAAGGGCGAGATCGTGCGCCAGGGTCCGGCCGGCGACACGACTGAGAACGAGCCCTCCGCGGCCTGAACCGGGCTGCGCGAGGCAGGAGCATAGACAGTGCTGCAACCAAAGAATACGAAGTTCCGCAAGCAGATGAAGGGCCGCCTGCGCGGCCTGGCGCAGCGCGGAAGCAACGTCAGTTTCGGTGAGTTCGCACTCAAGGCGACCACCGGCGGCCGCGTCACGGCGCGCCAGATCGAGGCCGCACGACGCGCGATCACCCGCTTCGTGAAGCGCGGCGCGAAGGTCTGGATCCGGGTGTTCCCCGACAAGCCGATCTCTAAGAAGCCGCTCGAAGTCCGGCAGGGCAAGGGCAAGGGCAACGTGGAGTACTGGGTCGCGCAGATCAAGCCCGGCACCGTGCTCTACGAGATGGAAGGCGTGCCCGAGGACCAGGCCCGCGAGGCCATGCGCCTGGCCGCAGCCAAGCTGCCGGTCCGTACCACTTTTGCCATCCGTACGGTGCTGTGATGAAAGCCAGCGAAATACGTGAGAAGAACGCCGCCGAGCTGTCGGCGCTCCTGCTCGAACTGCGTCGCAAGCAGTTCAACATGCGCATGCAGGCGGGTTCGGGGCAGCCGCCCCGTTCGTCCGACATTCGCGAGACGCGCAAGGACATCGCGCGCATCAAGACCATCATGAAGCAGAAGAGCGGGGCGTAAGAGATGAGCGAACAGACCAAGACCGCGCGGACCCTGGTCGGCCAGGTGGTCAGCACCAAGATGGACAAGACCATCTCGGTGCTCATCGAGCGTCGCGTCGAGCACCCGCTGTATCGCAAGTTCGTGCGCAAGTCGACCAAGTTGCTCGCACACGATGAAAACAACGAGTGCAACGAGGGTGACACCGTCGCCATCGAAGAGTGCCGCCCGCTCTCCAAGAACAAGAGCTGGCGTCTGGCCCGCGTGATCGAACGGGCGACGCGCGTCTGACCGACGGCCGCTCAGCAGGAACTGGAGTTAAGTCATGATTCAGATGCAAAGCATGCTCGACGCCGCTGACAACAGCGGCGCGCGCCGACTGATGTGCATCAAGGTGCTTGGTGGGTCGCGTCGGCGCTACGCCAACATCGGCGACATCATCAAGGTCAGCATCAAGGAAGCGGTGCCGCGCGGCAAGGTCAAGAAGGGCGACGTGTTCAACGCGGTCGTGGTGCGCACCCGCAAGGGCGTGCGCCGCGCCGACGGCTCGACCATCCGCTTCGACGGCAACGCCGCGGTGCTGCTCGACAAGCAGCTGCAGCCGGTCGGTACCCGCATCTTCGGGCCCGTGACCCGCGAGCTGCGTGGCGAGAAGTTCATGCGCATCGTGTCGCTGGCGCCGGAAGTGCTGTAAGGCGCCGCGGAGTAACTGGAATGAACAAGATCAGAAAAGGTGACACCGTCCAGGTCCTGACCGGTCGCGACCGCGGTAAGCGCGGCACCGTGACCCGCGTCTACCCCGACAATCGTGTGATCGTCGAAGGCGTCAACATCGTCAAGCGCCACACGCGCGCCAACCCGCAGGCGGGCGTGGCCGGTGGCATCGTCGAGAAGGAAGCGCCGCTGCAGGTGTCGAACGTGGCGCTCTACAACCCGATGACGCAGAAGCCCGATCGCGTCGGCTTCAAGGTACTGGAGGACGGCCGCAAGGTGCGGTTCTTCAAGTCCAATGGCGAAGTCGTGGACGTGTAACCGGGAAGCTAGGCAATGACCAGACTGGAACAACATTACCGCGACGTCGTGATCAAGCAGCTGCAGGACAAGTTCAGCTACGGGTCTTCGATGGAAGTGCCGCGCATCGTCAAGGTGACCCTGAACATGGGCCTGGGTGAGGCGGTCGGTGACAAGAAGATCATCGAGCACGCCGTCAGCGACATGAAGCTCATCTCCGGCCAGCAGCCGGTGGTCTGCCTGGCGCGCAAGTCCATTGCGGGCTTCAAGATCCGCGAGGAATGGCCCATTGGCTGCAAGGTCACGCTGCGGCGGTCGCGCATGTATGAATTCCTGGATCGCCTGATCAACGTAGCGATCCCGCGTATCCGCGACTTCCGCGGCCTGAACGGTCGCGCCTTCGACGGTCGCGGCAACTACAGCATGGGTGTGAAGGAACAGATCATCTTTCCGGAGATCGATTACGACAAGATCGACACGCTCCGCGGCATGGACATCTGCATCACCACCACCGCGCGCACCGACGAAGAAGGGCGGGCACTGTTGGAAGCATTCCGCTTCCCGTTGAGGAGCTAAGGGCAGGCACATGGCAAAGAAATCCATGGTCAACCGCGAGATCAAGCGCGCGGCACTGGCGAAGAAGTTCGCGAAGAAGCGCGCCGCGCTGAAGGCCGTGATCACCGACGAGGGGCGTTCCTACGAGGAGCGCGAAGAAGCGCGTCTGCGGCTGCAGAAGCTGCCGCGGGACTCGAGCCCGGTGCGTGGCCGCAACCGTTGCCGCCTCACTGGCCGCCCGCACGGCTACTACCGCAAGTTCGGTCTGGGCCGTAACGAACTGCGTCGGCTCGCCATGCAGGGGCATGTACCCGGCCTGGTCAAGGCCAGCTGGTAAGCGTGAGCTGAGGAACTGAGTATGAGCATGCAAGATCCCATCGGCGACATGCTGACCCGCATTCGCAACGCGCAGGCGCGCGCGAAGCGCGAAGTCGCCATGCCTGCGTCGAAGCGCAAGTCCGCCATCGCCGAAGTGCTGAAGAAGGAAGGCTACATCCTCGACTACAAGGTCGACGGGGAAGGCGCGACCAAGGAGCTCCGCATCGAGCTCAAGTACTTCCGCGGCAAGCCGGTCATCGAGCGCGTGTGGCGCGTGAGCCGTCCGGGCCTGCGCATCTACAAGACCAAGGACCAGCTGCCGTCCATCATCGGCGGGCTCGGCGTGGCGATCGTGTCGACGTCCAAGGGCCTGATGAGCGATCGCGAAGCGCGCGCCCAGGGCATTGGCGGCGAAATCATCTGTTCCGTTTATTAAGGTCGAAGCACGATGTCTAGAGTCGGGAAAATGCCGATTCCGCTGCCGTCCGGAGTCGAGATCAACGTCGCTGGCCAGGAAGTCAGCATCAAGGGCGCCAAGGGTGCGATGACGCATCGTGTGCACGACCTGGTCTCCGTCGCGGTGGACGGTGGCGTGGTCAGCATCAGCGCGAACGACGAAAGCCAGGCCGCCAACGCGCTGTCCGGCACCACGCGCGCGCTGCTGAACAACATGGTGACCGGCGTGTCGGCCGGCTTCACGCGCAAGCTCGAGATTGTTGGCGTCGGTTACCGCGCCCAGGTCCAGGGCCAGAAGCTCGCGCTCTCGCTCGGCTACTCGCATCCGGTGGAGTACGCGATTCCCGAGGGAATCACCATCGAGACGCCCAGCCAGACCGAGATCCTGATCAAGGGCGTGGACAAGCAGCAGGTTGGACAGGTCGCGGCGAACATTCGCGCCTACCGCCCGCCGGAGCCCTACAAGGGCAAGGGCGTGCGCTACGGTGGCGAAGTCATCGTCAAGAAAGAAGCCAAGAAGAGTTAAGCCATGGCCAGTGAGAAAAAGGAATCGAGGCTGCGTCGCGCCCGCAAGGCGCGCGCCAAGATTCGCGAACTGCGGGCGGTGCGCCTCTGCATCAACCGCACGCCGCGCCACATCTACGCACAGATCATCGCGCCCGAAGGCAACGCGGTTCTGGTCACGGCGTCCACGGTCGAGAAGACGTTCCGCGCCAGTGGCGAGCACGGCGGCAACATCGCCGCGGCCGCGTCGGTCGGCAAGCTGATCGCCGAGCGCGCGCTTGCCAAGGGCATCGAGGCCGTGGCTTTCGACCGGTCTGGCTTCAAGTATCACGGCCGGGTCAAGGCCCTCGCCGACGCTGCCCGTGAAGGCGGCCTGAAGTTCTAGGAGTTCACACGAGCATGAGCGTCAATTCGAACAGCGGCGACAACAACGAGGGTTTCCTCGAGAAACTGATCGCCGTGAACCGCGTGGCCAAAGTGGTCAAGGGTGGTCGCATCTTCGCGTTTTCCGCGCTGACCGTGGTCGGCGACGGCAGCGGCCGCGTCGGCTTCGGCCGGGGCAAGGCCCGTGAAGTGCCGGTGGCCATCCAGAAGGCCATGGAGAACGCGCGGAAGAACATGCACCGCGTCGCCCTCAACGGCTCGACCCTGCAGTACCCGCTGTATGGCGAGCACGGCGCCGCAAAGGTCTACATGCAGCCGGCATCCGACGGTACGGGCATCATTGCCGGTGGCGCGATGCGCGCGGTGTTCGAAGTGCTCGGTGTGCACAACGTGCTCGCGAAGTGCATCGGCACCAGCAACCCGGTGAACGTGGTGCGCGCGACCATCAACGGCCTGAAGGGCATGGCGTCGCCGGAGGCCATGGCGGCCAAGCGCGGCAAGACGGTCGAAGAGATTCGAGGATAAGACGGTGTCGACGAAGCAACTCAACGTCACCCTGTGCAAGAGCCTGAACGGTCGTCTGCCGCAGCATCAGGCCTGCGCCCGTGGCCTTGGTCTGCGCCGCATGTGGCAGACGGTCTGCGTGGCTGACACCCCGGAGAACCGGGGCATGATCAATAAGATCTACTACATGGTCCAGGTTCAGGAAGCGTAAGTCATGCGTCTCAATACACTCAAGCCGGCAGCGGGCGCCAAGAAGGCCGCCAAGCGTCTTGGCCGCGGCGGTGGCTCCGGACTCGGTAAGACCGCGGGCCGTGGCCACAAGGGTCAGAAGTCGCGCGCGGGCGGCTACCACAAGGTTGGTTTCGAAGGCGGCCAGATGCCGCTGCAGCGCCGCTTGCCGAAATACGGCTTCCGCTCGCAATCGCTGCGCTTCAATGACGAGATTCGCCTGCACGAACTGAACGCGGTGGACGCCAATCCCATCGACCTGACCGCCCTGCAGGCGGCCGGCCTCGTGCGTCATCACACGCAGACCGTGAAGGTCATCCTGTCCGGGGAAATCACCAAGGCCGTGACCATCAAGGGCCTGGGTGTGACCAAGGGC
The DNA here is from genome assembly GCA_019747795.1 of Gammaproteobacteria bacterium. Classification (GTDB taxonomy): domain Bacteria; phylum Pseudomonadota; class Gammaproteobacteria; genus JADJYF01. The sequence goes on from JAIEQK010000198.1 coordinate 27,697, forward strand.
GCGCGGGCGGCGATCGAGGCTGCAGGCGGCAAGGTGGAAGACTGAACGTGGCGACGGCGACGGCCAAGATTCCAGGTGGGGTAGCGGGGCTCGGCAAGCTGACCGAGCTGCGCAGCCGTTTCCTGTTCCTGCTCGGCGCCTTGCTGGTGTTTCGGATCGTCTCGCACATTCCCGTGCCGGGCATCAATCCAGTCGCTCTGAACGCGCTGTTCGATCAGCAGAGCGGCTCGATCCTGGACATGTTCAACATGTTCTCGGGCGGTGCGCTGAAGCGGTTTTCGGTGGTGGCGCTCGGCATCATGCCGTACATCTCCGCCTCCATCATTCTGCAGCTCATGACGGTGGTGCATCCCAAGCTCGAGCAGCTGAAGAAGGAAGGCGAGGCCGGTCGTCGCAAGATCACGCAGTACACGCGCTATTTCACCGTGCTGCTCGCCCTGTTCCAGGCCACCGGCGTGGCTATCATGCTGGAACAGCAGACGGTGGCCGGCATGCAGCTGGTCATTGCCCCTGGCCTGGCATTCAAGATGACGGCCGTGACGACCCTGGTTACCGGGACCTTGTTCCTGATGTGGCTGGGCGAACAGGTCACCGAACGCGGCATCGGCAACGGCATTTCGATGATCATCTTCTCGGGCATCGTCGCCGGTCTGCCGCACGCGATTGCCGGAACCCTGGAGCTGTCGCGTACCGGTGAGCTGTCGCTCCTCGTGGTGTTGATGCTGTTCGCGCTGGCGCTCGTGGTGACGGGCCTCGTGATCTTCGTCGAGCGGGCGCAGCGCCGGATCACGGTGAACTACGCCAAGCAGCAGCGAGGGCGCCAGGTCTATGGCGGCCAATCGACCAATCTGCCGCTGAAGCTGAACATGTCGGGCGTGATCCCGCCGATTTTCGCCTCGAGCATCATCCTGTTCCCGGCCACGATCGCCGGCTGGTTCGCGAATGCCGAGGGCATGGACTGGTTGAAGGATATCTCGAGCACCCTGTCCCCCGGGCAGCCGCTCTACGTGATGCTGTACGCCGCGGCCATCGTGTTCTTCTGCTTCTTCTACACCGCGCTGGTGTTCAACCCCAAGGAGATGGCGGACAACCTCAAGAAGTCGGGCGCGTTCATCCCCGGTATCCGGCCGGGTGAGCAGACGGCGAGATACATCGACGGCGTGATGACCCGGCTGACCGTGGCCGGTGCCATCTACATCACCCTGGTGTGCCTGCTGCCCGAGTTCCTGATCGTCGAATTCAACGTGCCGTTCTATTTCGGGGGCACGTCACTGCTGATCATCGTGGTGGTGGTAATGGATTTCATGGCCCAGGTGCAGGCGCACCTCATGTCCCACCAGTATGAAGGGCTCATGAAGAAGGCGAACCTCAAGGGTTACGGGCGCCGGTGAAGAGTCGGCCAAGAGGAATCGAGAATGAAAGTGCAGGCTTCAGTCAAACGCATCTGCCGGGATTGCAGAGTCATAAAGCGCAAAGGCGTGGTGCGCGTGATCTGCAAGGATCCGCGGCACAAGCAGCGCCAGGGTTGAACTTCGGAATGAACATTGAGAGGAAGAGGCTATGGCTCGCGTAGCTGGTGTAAACATTCCCGATCGCAAGCACGCGGTCATCGCGCTGACGGCGATCTATGGCATCGGTCGTACCCGCGCCAAGCTGATCTGCGCAGAGACGGGTGTGCCGCCGGACTCCTTGATCAAGGATCTGACCGAAGGGCAACTCGACGCGCTGCGCACGGCGGTGGGCAAGTTCCAGGTCGAGGGTGACCTGCGCCGCGAAGTCAGCATGAACATCAAGCGATTGATGGATCTCGGCTGCTACCGCGGCGTCCGCCATCGTCGCGGCCTGCCGGTGCGCGGTCAGCGCACGCGCACCAACGCACGCACCCGCAAGGGTCCGCGCCGCATGGTCAAGAAGTAAGCTCGGGACTCAGGAATGGCAACATCTACCCAGCGCACGAAGAAGAAGGTCAAGCGTTCCGTCATTGACGGCGTGGCCCATATTCACGCGTCCTTCAACAACACGATCATCACGATCACTGACCGCCAGGGCAACACGCTCGCTTGGGCGACTGCCGGCGGCAGCGGCTTCCGCGGTTCGCGCAAGTCGACGCCCTTCGCCGCGCAGGTCGCGGCGGAGAAGCTGTCTTCGGTCCGCGATGAGTACGGCATGCAGAACCTCGACGTGTTCGTGAAGGGGCCTGGTCCGGGTCGCGAGTCCGCGGTGCGCTCGCTCAACTCCGCGGGATTCAAGATCACCAACATTACCGATGTCACGCCGATTCCGCACAACGGATGCCGGCCGCCGAAGAAGCGAAGGGTGTAAAGCAAGATGGCTCGTTACATTGGACCGAAGTGCAAACTGAGCCGGCGCCAGGGCATGGACCTGGGGCTGAAGAGCCGCGCGCGACCGATCGAGACCAAGTGCAACCTGGAGAAGCCGCCGGGTCAGCATGGCGACAATCGTGGTCGCCGCCAGTCCGACTATGCGCTGCAGCTTCGTGAGAAGCAGAAGCTGCGCTTCATCTACGGCATTCTGGAACGCCAGTTCCGCAACTATTACGCCCAGGCGGCGCGCCGCAAGGGCGCGACGGGCGAGAACCTGCTGCAACTCCTCGAGTGCCGTCTGGACAACGTGGTGTATCGCATGGGTTTCGGCGTCACGCGGGCGGAAGCCCGCCAGCTGGTCAGTCATAAGGCGATCCTGGTGAATGGGCGGAGCGTGAACATACCGTCCTACCAGGTGTCGGCGGATGACGTCATCACCGTCCGTGAGCGCTCGAAGAAGCAGACGCGCATCGCTGATTCGCTGGCGATCGCCGAGCAGCTCGGCTTTCCCGAGTGGGTGGAAGTGGACTCCAAGAAGATGGAAGGGCGATTCAAGACCGTGCCCGAGCGCGCCGACCTGCCGGCCGACATCAATGAGTCGCTCGTCGTCGAGTTGTATTCGAAGTAATCGTCTTTTAAGGAGACCGCTTTATGGCGTCAGCATTGAATGAGCTGTTGAAGCCGAAGATCGTCGAGGTACAGGCGGTAGGCCCGCGCGCTGCCCGTATCACGATCGAGCCCCTGAACCGGGGATTCGGCCACACTCTCGGTAATGCTCTGCGTCGCGTTCTGCTGTCATCGATGACCGGCAGCGCCATCGTCGAGGTGGAAATCGAGAACGTGCTCCACGAGTACACCACGATCGAGGGTGTGCAGGAGGACGTCACGGATATCCTGCTGAATCTCAAGGGTCTCGCGATCAACATGCACGCGCGCGACGAGGCGACCCTGACGCTCAACCGCCGAGGCCCTGGGCGTGTCACCGCGGGTGACATCGTACTCGACCACGATGTGGAGATTGTCGACCCGGCGTATCACATCGCGACGCTGTCGGACAACGGCGAACTCAACATGACGCTACGCGTCGCACGCGGTCGTGGCTACCAGCCGTCGACAGCGCGCCAGCCCGTCGACGACGCCGACCAGGCGATCGGCCGTCTGAAGCTCGATGCGTCCTTCAGCCCTGTTCGCCGCTGCGCCTACGAGGTGCTGAGTGCACGCGTCGAGCAGCAGACCGACCTGGACAAGCTCGTGGTCACCATCGAGACCAACGGCACGATCGATCCTGAGACGGCAGTGAAGGAAGCGGCGACGATTCTCCGCAACCAGTTGGCCGTGTTCTGTGACATCGCGCCCGACGAACCTCGCCCGAGCGCGCAGGGCCCGGCGCAGGATATCGATCCGATCCTGCTCCGCTCGATCGACGATCTGGAGCTGACCGTCCGTTCGGCGAACTGCCTGAAGGCGGAGAGCATCTACTTCATCGGCGATCTGATCCAGCGTACCGAGGTGGAACTGCTCAAGACGCCGAACCTTGGCAAGAAGTCGCTGACCGAGATCAAGGACGTGCTGGCAGCTCGCGGGCTGTCGCTCGGCATGCGCCTCGAGAACTGGCCGCCGGCGGGACTCTACGAAAGCGATCGTTCGCCCCTTTGAAGCGCGAACCTAGAAGGCATAGAAACCATGAGACACTCGAACAGCGGGCGTAACCTCAGCCGCGACAGCGCTCATCGCAAGGCGATGATGCGCAACATGGCTGTGTCGTTGCTGCGCCACGAAATCATTCGTACCACCCTGCCCAAGGCGAAGGAACTCCGCCGCGCCGCGGAGCCGCTCATCACGCTCGCACGCACCGACACGGTCGCGAAGCGCCGGTTGGCCTTCGCTCGGCTGCGGGATCGTGAAATCGTTACCAAGCTCTTCAACGAACTGGGACCGCGCTACCAGAGCCGCCCAGGCGGCTACCTGCGCATTCTGAAGTGCGGATACCGACCCGGCGACAAGGCACTGATGGCCATCGTCGAACTGGTTGACAGAGTCCACGAGCAAGCTGCGGGGGAGCCGGCTTAGGCGACCGAGCTGAGCTGGAAGTTAGTGGGCTCGTCCCTGGGAAGGCTTGGGCCGAACGAACAGGTTGCAACCGTTGGGGGACGTTTCCGGGAGAGGCGCGTATCGATTGGAGGAGCGAGCAATGCGGATGCTCTCCCCACTAGTTACGCGCCCAGTATCGAAAGTAGCTGTCGACTTAAGTCGTTCGAGTCGGGGCCCGGTCGACCCGGAGTGACTCACTTCTATCCTGCCGTCTGAGTCCACTGTAGAGCATCCTTGCCTGCGACACTGTAACTCGCGAGCCGGAACGCTCGGGGAGCATGAGCGGCGAGCATGTTTGAGGGCGGCGCGCTCCGAAGCGAAAATGCCCAAGCCTAATGCGGCCGCCCGTCAACGCCGTAGGCGTTGGATTCACTGACTCCTTTACCTATGCCCAAACGGTTGGAAATGCCGACTCCGGGCCACACTTACATGCCTTAATTGCGTCCTTGAAGGTGGTGTGAGAGCGTGAGCCTGGGCAGGTGAATACCTGCGGCAGATGACGACGGCTGAGAGCCATGCAGCAGAATTGTCGATCAACGATTGCAGTCCCTCAAGCTGCAAATAGCGCCGCTGTAGTGCCCATTCGTCGTTCTGCTCCAGCAGCATCGCGCCAACCAGCCGCGTAACCGCCGCGTCGTTAGGGAAGATGCCGACCACGTCGGTGCGCCGTTTGACCCCGGCATTGAGTCACCCCAGCGGGTTAGTGGAGTGGATCTGTGTGCGATGGGCTTTGGGGAAGGCGAGGTAGCTCAACACCTCGGCCTCGGCCATCAGCGCACCGAGGTTGGGGAATTTGTCGCGAAGTTGGTCGGCGACGATGCGCCAGTGTGCGACCGCCGCCTCATGCGTCTCCTGGGCGAAGGCGGTGTTGATGGCGGCGAGCAACATTTGCCGTTGTCCCTTGCCTGCGTCGGGCAGCGCATTGCCCAGGAAGTCCACCTTGCAACACTGCCACGTCGCGCTCAGCACCTTCGACGCCGCGGCCATCAGGCCTTGATGGGCATGGGAGATCACAAGCTTCACGCCGCGTAATCCGCGCCGTGTCAGGCTGCGCAGGAAGCCTGTCCAGAACGGGCTCGGCTTCGCTTGGCCCGACCGCCATGCCCAGCACCCTCACGCATGCCTTCGATGCCGACCCCCACGGCGATTACTACGGCCTTGGACACGATGCGACCGGCCTCACGTGCCTCGACGTAGCTGGCGTCTATCCACAGGTATGGCCAGTCGCCTTCCAACGGCCGGTCGAGAAACGCACCGACCCGTTCCTCGAGCTCGGCGCACAGGCGTGACATCTGGCGCTTGGAGATCCCGCTCAGCCTCATCGCCTTGACCAGTTCGTCCACCGAGCCGGTCGAGACGCCCTGCACGTAGGCTTCCTGGATGACTGCAGCCAAGGCCTTCTCCGCCGTGCGACGCGGCTCGAGGAAGGGCGGGAAGTAGCTACCGCCGCGTAGCTTCGGGATCTTCAGCGGGATGCTGCCGGCGCGGGTCTCCCACAGGCGCTCGCGGTAGCCAATGCGGCTGTTCTGTCGCTCGGCACTGCGCTCGCCGTAGGCGGCCCCACAGAGATTGTCGACGTCCATCGCCATCGGGCGCTCGACGACGTGGCCGACTAGGTCACGGAGAAGATCTTGGTCTGCGCCCTTCTCGACCAGCTCGATCAGTGCAATGCTTGTCTCGGTCATCGTGGTGTTCTCCAGGTCAGTGTTTAGTGTGGTAACCAAACCTTAACCCAGACCCACGATGGCCGCCGAACCCGGCCCAGCCCGCCCCGCGGGGCGGGCTGGGCCAACCGGGCTCGCTGACCTCACCTCTTACACCACTCGGTGGGACACGATCCATGCCTTTTCACGAAGAGTTCCCCGTCAAAGACCGCTTGTCGGCTCGACACCCCGGTATTCCTGACGGAGGCCATTAGCCCCACGGCCCGACTTAACTGTCGCGTGCTCGACCTTATCCTCCGGTTAGCGCTCTCATCGAGTGTCGGGAGGCCATAGAGCGCGTGATCTCCCAGCGCTTAGCACCGGAAAGCGCCAGTTACGACCGAGTCCGGTCGATTGGGGCAACACCCTCTCGTCTCTGTACGACACTTAAGCCTATGACGGCATGCTTCCCGGGCGCCCGCCCAATCTAGCGTCAAATCCCTCGCTAACTCGCGTCACTTAGCGAGTGAGCCGTATCCATCGGCGCAGACGGTCAATTACTGAGGGCCTCGGTCAGTGTCCTGTTCAAGAGTACAACTTCAGATCATCGTGGTGAATCTCAGCCCACCCTTTCTCAAATAGACCAGCAATCTGCTCTGCCATATCTGCGAAGGGCTCAATCTCGTCCGGACTAGTGTTATCTGAGTCAATGAGGTTCTCGCCGATGCTCCGCGCTGAGTCTTCCGCCGAGGTGGCTCCTAAGTACTGTAGTGCTCCGATTAGTCTGTGCAGTGACAATTTGGCCAACTTTCGCTGACCAAAGGACAAATGATTCAAACAAAGTGCCAGGTCAACTAACGCTTCGACTTTGAGCGCTGTCGCCAAATTTTTATTCGAAAGGAAGTCCAACGGCTCATGCCCATCACTAGGCTCCGTCGCACGATGTCCGTTACTGCTTTGTGTTTGACTGCCTTCACCGCCCACCGATTCTAGGGTCCTATTTCTCTTCACGGCGTCCGAGACATACCGGAGTAACTCTTTTGCCGTTACTGGTTTAATGAGCACTCGAAAGAAGTCCTCACTACCAAGGGCTCTTGATGTTGTGGACGATGCGTCCGCGGTCAAAAGGATCGAGAGTTGCTGATTCGCCGCCAACTCCCGCAAAAGGAAAGAATCACAAACATCCACTTCCCCAAGGAATCGATCAGTGATCACCAAATCGTACGACGAGCTTCGTAGACTCTGAAGGGCTTCAGTCTCTGTAGTGGCAAGGTCGCAGCGATGGCCACACTGCAACAGTGACGACCGCAGGGCCGCGGCGACTATCGAACTGTCTTCGCAAAGAAGAATGCTGAGCCGGTCAACGCTACCGCTTGTTGAGTTCAGCGCTTTGTGCCGCCGGAACGGACTAAGAGCATGAGCTTGATTTGCAACCGAGTCTGACGAAAAGTCCAATATGTAGTTGAAGTGCGAAGGTTCCCGGGTGGCAGAAAGGCGTTCTTGAATTCCAACAAATGGTCTTGGCGTGCCGCTTGAATGTCTGGCGATGCTGCGTAGGTGGACCAGCGTGTCAGGAGACTCATCACAGTAGGCGGCGACAAGAGGCAAGTCGACCAACGTACCATTGACGCTCGGCATCCGCGAGACTCGGCAAATAAGAGGAAATACACCAATTTCGACGAGTTTCTTAATCCGCTCGGGCGACAGAGGTTTCGACGAAAACAGGCGGACCAGTGACACTCCTCTATCTGATACAGAAGCCGGGGCAGAATCTCTAATAGGAATGGATACGACAGATCTTGAGCCGCCGTTGGGCTGGAAGCTAAATTCAAGCTGTCCAGATATCGAACGAAGATCTGCTCGCACGATAGTTAGCCCCAAGCCGCGGCTCGGTCTCATGTCCGAATTGGTGATCGGGGTGGGCTGCGGGCGGGATAATTCGCACGGAGACGAATGTCCCGAATCGCTTACTGAGATGACTAGATTGGAATTACCGCCTCGCCCGTCTATGCTAATCGAAACATCGATTCGACCGTTCGGGGACGCCTTATAAGCGTTGTCCAGGAGATTGATCAGAATGTCATGGGCTAACGACGCCTCTATCGGGAGTGCCGCAGGTACGTCGCTATCGACACGCCAAGTTAACGAAGCGCGAGAGCCAGTCGCCGCCGCCGCGCATATGGCGATGCAACGTGATGTGTCAAAGACTGGCGAGAATAGAGTAGACGCACGTTTAGGTAGCGTCCCAATGGCGCGGGCCTGTTGGGCGGAAACGCGGTTGGCCATATCAAGTACTCGTTCAGCGCAACTTCGAATGCCTTGAAGAGAGGGGATGAGTGAGGCGGCGTCTGTGCTCACTTTATTGCTGGAAATCGAAGCGGAGACGTCCTCAACTATCGAAACTATGCCTTGCAACGGGGCTCTAATTTCGTGAGACACCAATGACAGGTAGTCCTTGGCTTCTCCAAGGCTGTGTACGTGCGCCTCTAGCACTACTGAGTATCTTTGTAACAGTCCAATTACATAAAATGGCAGTACGGCCATGGTGATACACTGGGAGCCAATGATCACTGCGTTGGAAAACAACCATTCATTATGGAATGCCGCAATTAGGAATGTTATCTCGCTTACGCATAGGCAAAGAAACATATACGTTCGCCCGAAGCGCATTCCGTAACCAATGATTGCCGACAAGTAGACGGGCATCAGCGGAATGGCGGCGGCGCCGGAGTGCGCTACGAACAGACTTACTGCCGACACGTCGGCGGTAAGGCATATGACCCTCAGAACAAAGATTCTGTGCATCGGAAGTGGAACTAGCGAATATAGATTTCTCCATGCGTAGTGGAGACAAAAGCTGCCCAGCAAGTAAGTAGTGGCGACAAGCGCGGGCACTATAGTGTGCGGAGAGACGGAAGTACCCAGGACGACATTCATGAGCGCCCAGGCAACGGATAGTGTCGAGAGGCCGATACGGATCGAATTCTGCTCTTTATCTGAGAAGGTTACTGATCCTAGGGGCACTGTCGACACACTAGATTGCATCCAGTGTTCAAATTTTCTAAGAAGTTTTGCCATTAGTTTGCCCCCTCCATGTGGCAACCGATGCCCTATTCGCCTTTAGGCTATAGTGAGCATGGCATATCATATTTAGTGCAACTCATTCGGGGCAAGCCTTGTGCTCGTAGAAGTAGGAGTTGGCAGTGGATCTCAGCTAGCTAATGTATTGCGATTTCATTTGGCTGGGCTGTCCATAGAGGTCTTGGGATGTCCGCGCGGGAGTGGAGAGAATCGGGACGCGGATGTGTTTATTCCTGTCATGAGGCCGGTGCAGATACCGGCAACTGACACCTCCCTAAAACTAATCCAACAATTCGGCGTAGGCCTGGAAGGCGTGGACATCGCGGCAGCTACGCGGGCCGGCGTGCTTGTGGCCAATGTTCCGAGTGTAGGTTCGGGCAACGCAGAGTCGGTGGCCGAACTCGCGATTTGCTTGATGATGATGCTCGGCCGTCGGTTGCCTGTGGCGATGTCACGTTTCAAGGAACGTCGGTTCAGTGGTCCGGTGGGGCGAGCCTTGATCGGCAGCACCGTGCTGATACTGGGGTACGGTGGGATAGGTGAGGAGATCGCACGCCGCTTGTTGGGATTCGGGACTCGCATCATCGCTGTGTCCCGGCATGGGCCGCAGGGTTCACGCTCGCGCGATCCTCGGGTGATGGTGCACGAGCATGTGAGCAGTGAAGGTTTGATGGCGGCGGTGGGCGAAGCGGACTACATCGTGGTTGCGGCGCCGGCCTCGGCTTCGAACGTCGGTCTGGTAGACGCGCGGGTGCTGGCTGCCGCGAAACCTGGCGCCTACCTGGTCAATATCGCGCGGGGGCAGGTAGTCGACTACGCTTCTTTGCTGGAGGCGCTGCGTACTGGGCACTTGGCCGGGGCCGGGCTAGACGTCTTCTGGCAAGAGCCTTTTGACCCCGCGGATCCTTTGTTCGATTACAACGTGATCGCGACGCCGCACGTGGGTGGGGTGACCGAGGAGAGCCTGAACGGTATCGGCGCCGCCGTGGCGTGCAACATAGAGCGTCTGATGCGCGGCGAGTTGCCGCATAACTGCGTGAATCCGGAAATCTGGGACAGGGTCAAGGCGCGCCTCTGACCAGCTTGGCGTACTCGAGGGTCGGCGTCGCCGTGGCACGGGTGGCGCTTCGGCAGCAAAAACGGGTCGGTAGCGTAGGCGATGAGAGCACCTGCGCGAGGTCTCCCTCTACCTTGATTTCCCCGGTCGACTCGTCGCGCGTGAAGCTGGTAAGCGTGAGTCGAGTCTGTTGTGGATTAGTGAGCTGCCTGGTTACCCGCTGTGCGCAGATCAGGGCGGCGCAATGCAGGTTCGCTGCTTCGCTCGTTGGTTGATCGCAGTGACGGACGTCGACGATCACGCCGTTGCGCCAAAGGGCTTCCTGCGCCGCTGACTCGCGAGTGGCTGCATGCAGTTGCCACCACGTCAGCGCCGCGAAGACGACGACCACGGCCATGAGCCACAGGCCGGGGCGGCGTCTCCGCGAGCCTTCAGGCATGCCTCTGTGCCGACAGCACGAATCCCTTCGGCACGCCGGCCTTGGCAATCGCGCCGTGGGTAGGTTCACCGCGGAGGTGACCTTCGACGTAGCGTCGAACGTCAAGCAGGGCTTCGAGGTCTACGCCGGTCTTGAGGCCCATTGCCTCGAGCATAAACACCAGGTCGTCCATGACGATGTTTCCGCTCGCCCCCGGCGCATAGGGACATCCACCCAGGCCGGCCAGTGAAGCATCGAATCGCCTCACACCCGCATCGAGTGCGGCGTCCACGTTCGCAAGGCCGAGCCCGCGCGTGTCGTGGAAATGCGCGGCTACGGGAACGTCCCCCGCAATGGCTAAGACTTCGCGAAAGATGGTGCGACACTGTGCCGGATTGCCGTAGCCGACGGTGTCCGCCACGGCCAACTCGTCGGCGCCAAGTTCGAGAAGCGCACGCGCCGCGGCCAGTACGTCTTCGAGCGGCACGGCGCCGCCCATGGTGCAACCGAAGGCCGTGGCCAGGCCGCTGGCTACGCGTACGGATCTGAACGCGGGCGTGGAGTTGCGTAGTTCGATGATGCGACCGAAGTCGTCTATGGACTCTTGCACCGAGCGTCGCACGTTGGCGCGACTGTGCGCTTCGGAGACCGAGAGCACGTAGTTGACCTGGTGCGCGCCGGCGGCCATGGCATTCTCGGCACCCTTGAGATTGGGCACCAGCACTGAAACGTGCAGGCCCTTGATCTTGATGGCTTCGGCAACCACCGCGGCGCTGTCGGCCATTTGCGGCAGCAGCTTTGGAGGCACGAAGGATCCCACTTCTATCTCCGGAATCCCGGCCTCGGCCTCGCGCCGTATCCATTCGAGCTTGGTCTCGGTCGAGAACAGGGTCGGAATGCTCTGCAGCCCGTCCCGTGTGCCGACTTCGCGCAGCCAGACATCTCTCTGTTCGTTCATGTGCGTTTCCTCCGCTGAGAGTTTCAGCGACCTTCGAAGCGCGGCTTGCGCTTCTCGTTGAATGCCCGCACGCCTTCGAGTCGATCGGCGGTGGGCACCATGCGGTTATAGGCTTCGAGCTCGAACATGTAGGCGCTGTTGCGATCGACCTGGGTGGCCAGCGCGATCGACTTCTTGGCCTGACGAATGGAGATCGGCGCGTTCGCGGCGATGCGCCGCGCGGTCACGAGTGTCTCCTCGAGCAGCGCCTGGGGCTCGCATACGCGATTCACCAGCCCCCAGTCGGCCGCTTCCGCGGCGGTGAAGGGTGCACCGGTGTAGACGATCTCACGCGCGCGGCGCTCGCCCACGGCGTGCGGCAGATTGATGGTGCCGGCGGCGCCGGGCATGATGCCAAGCGTCACTTCTGTAAGTGCGAAGCGCGCGGTTGCGGACGCGTAGATGAAGTCGCAGCCCAGCGCGAATTCGCAGCCGCCGCCGTAGGCCGCACCGTTGACCGCCGCGATGACCGGCACCGGGCAGTCTCTCAGGCCCCGTACCATCTGCTCGTAGATCGCATGCTGGTGCTGCCATTGCTGGTCGGTCATGCCGTTGCGATCCTTGAGATCGCCGCCCGCGGAGAAGGCCTTGTCGCCGCGCCCGGTGACGATGATGGCGCGCACGTCCTCCTGATCGACGTACATGTCCTGGAAGAAGGCCCGCAGTTCGATGCCCATCAGGGTGTTCATGGCATTGGCACGCTCGGGCCTGTCGAAGTACAGCACGAGCACGTGTTCGTCGACGCGTTCGGGCGTGATGGTGGTGAAGTCGTTGCGCATGGAAAGCTTCCTGTCCGGTGGGCCGCGCCCATCAGCGGGCGTGCGTCCAGATTGTAGAGAATCGTCCGCCGGGTGGGGCGATACCGGACAGTGCGGGCCAGTGCAGCCGGGAGCCACTACCAATTAGGGGGTGATGCCATCCGGCTGTCTCGCGCCGGACGCGGCGGCGACTGCCGGCTGCGGTGGGCTTGGTGCGATAATCCCTCGCTCGGCGGCGCGCGAAGCGTCGAATCCAATAGCGAAACGAGGGGAGAGAGCCATGAAGATCAAAGCGGCGGTCATGCGCGAGGTGAACAGGCCCGTCAGCATCGAGGACGTCGACGTCGCGGCGCCGGGGCCGGACGAGGTGCTGGTCAAGACCGTCGCCTGCGGTGTGTGCCACAGCGATCTGCACACCGTCCATGGCGGCATCGCCGCGCCCTTGCCCACGGTCCTGGGTCACGAGCCGGCCGGTATCGTGCTGGAAGTGGGCGAGCGTGTGCGCAACGTCGCGCCCGGCGACCACGTCATCGCCTGTACATCGATGTTCTGCGGCGCCTGTCCGCAGTGCGTGCAGGGCTGGCCGCATCTCTGTACCGATCGCGGCGCGTGCCGGCGGGGCGAGGGCGAGGCGCCGCGCCTGTCGCGCGGCAGCGAACTCATCCATCCCTACGCGGACCTGGCCGGCTTCGCCGAGGCCATGCTGCTGCACTCGCGCGCGGTGGTGAAGATCGACAAGGACATTCCGCTGGACCGTGCCGCGCTGGTCGGCTGCGCCGTCACCACCGGCGTCGGCGCCGCTCTCAATTCCGCGCAGGTCACGCCGGGCTCCACCGTGGCGGTGTTCGGCGCGGGTGGCGTCGGCATCTCGGTCATCCAGGGCGCGCGCATCGCGGGTGCGCGGCAGATCATCGCCATCGATCTGAACGATGCGAAGCTTGCCACCGCGCTCAAGTTCGGCGCGACGGACACCATCAACCCTGCCAACGCCGACCCGGTGAAGACGGTCAAGAAGATGACCCGTGGCGGTGCAGACTTCGCTTTCGAGGTGGTCGGTCTGCCGAAGCTGCTCGAGCAGGCCTTCTATTGCCTGGCGCCGCGCGGCACCGCCGTGCTGGTCGGCGCGATCGCGTCAGGCCAGAGCGTGACCTTGAATCCCGGTCACTTCTTCCAGGAGAAGCGCATCATCGGCTGCATGATGGGCTCGAACCGCTTCACGGTGGACGCGCCTCATTACCTCGATCTCTATCGCCAGGGGCGACTTGATCTCGATTCCATGGTCACGCGCACCGCGCCGCTCGAGGGGCTGAACGAGGCCTTCCGCGCCATGGAAGCAGGCGAAGTCACCCGCACCGTTCTGACCTTCAACTAGTCCGGCCGCCCATCGGCCCCATCGGGAGGACCTGTGTCCACACTCAATACCAAAGACCTCGGCGTGGAACTCGCCAACCATGTCGCGACGGTCGAGATTCGCCGCCCGCCACACAACTTCTTCGACATCGATCTCATTCGGCAGATCGCCGAGACTTACGAGACCCTGGACACGCTGGCGGACTGCCGCGCCATCCTGCTGTGCGCGGAGGGCAAGAACTTCTGCGCGGGCGCGAACTTCGGCGCCAGCGACGCGGGTGGCGCCAAGGACAGCTCGCAGGGCTCGCTATCGAATGACCTCTATCGCCAGGCGGTGCGCATCTTCCGCTGCAAGAAGCCGGTGGTGGCGGCCGTGCAGGGTGCGGCCATCGGCGGCGGGCTGGGACTCGCGGTGTCGGCCGATTTTCGCGTGACCTGTCCGGAGGGACGCTTCAGCGCGAACTTCACCAAGCTCGGCTTCCATCCCGGTTTCGGTCTCACCGTCACGTTGCCGCGTCTGCTGGGTGAGCAGCGCGCCGCGTTGCTGTGCCTGAGCAGTCGGCGCATCGACGGCGTGCAGGCCGCGGCCTGGGGCCTGGCCGACGAATGCGTGCCGCTGGAGGAACTGCGTCCCACGGCGCTGAAGCTTGCCGCGGAACTCGCGTCCTGCGCGCCGTTGGCAGTGATGTCGACACGCGCGACGCTGCGTGTGGGGCTCGCCGACCGCATCGCGATGCAGACCGATCACGAGCTCGCCGAACAGAACTGGCTGCGCACCACCGCGGACTGGGCGGAGGGCATCAAGGCCACGGCCGAGCGTCGCGAGCCGAACTTCACCGGGGCCTGAGCCCGCGCAAACGACAGGGCCGCGGCGTTCTCACGAACGGCGCGGCCCTGATGAGCATCGAGCGCTGCCGCGCGCACGCGGCAGGCATTCGTCCTACATGTAGTGCGGCATGATGTGCTTGCCGAACAGCTCGAGCTGCTTGCGCACCTCGGCGAGCGGCAGGTAGCCCTGGTCGCCCTGCCAGATGAACCACTCGGGATTTCCCGCCTCCACCAGGCCGTCCATCTCGCGGCGCACGTCGTCGACGTTGCCGACCAGCGCGAAGTGCTTCTTCTCGAAGCGCTCCATGTAGACCTCGGATTTCGGCAGTGGCGTACCCGGCGGATACTTGGCGTCATCCTCCGGCAGGCGGAAAGCATCGGTGAAGCCGAAGTCGTGCGCCCAACCGGGCCAGCCGGTGCCCATCAGGCCCGCCATGCCGATCTCGCGCGCGCGTTCCTTGTTCTCCGCCATGTAGACGCTGCGGAACACGCCCATGTTTTCGCCGAGCGCGAGCTGCCGGCCGTGCTTCGCCGCTTCTTGCACGTGGATCTCGCAGAAGTTGCGCAGTTCCTTGTAGTCCGAGGTCAGCAGGGTCGGGATGAGTCCTTCCTTGGCGCACCAGCGAATGGTGCTCTCACTCTGTGAGAAGGCCTGGAAGAGCGGCGGATGAGGCTTCTGGAACGGTTTCGGCACGATGTCGATGGCGACGATGTTGCCCTTCTCGTCCACCTCGCCCGGTGAGCCGTAGCGGCGCGTCCAGTCGGCGGCCGGCCACGGGGTGCCGGTCTCGTAGGGATAGGGATACTCGTAGTACTTGCCCTTGAAGCGGAAGGCGCCGTCCTTCCAGGCGAGCTTCAGGATGTCGAAGATTTCCTGGAAGGCCTCGCGATTGACCGCGTCGGTGTTCGGCGCCTGGTCTTTCGCGTGCAGGTCGGCGGCGGTCACGTGCAGGTGCTGGGCCATGGGATTCAGCCAGCGTGCCTGGTAGCCGCGCGCGAAGCCGCAGAACGTGCGGCCCTTGCTGATCTGGTCGAGCCACGCGATCTCCAGCGCGAGCCTGAGCGGATTCCAGCCGGCCAGCACGTAGCCGATGGGGCCGGCCATGATCTTCTTGGTGTTGGCCAGCACGTGCTGGGTGAGCAGCGGCAGGCTGCCCATCTCGCTGCCTTCCGTGTGCAGGTGGTGTTCCGGAAAGGTGACCGCCTTGAAGCCGAGATCCTCGGCCAATTGCGACAGCTCGACGATTTCGTCCAGCATCTGCTGGAAGCGATCGGTGCGCCGGGCGATTGGGCGCAGGGCCTCGCGCTCGTCCATGCTGGCCGGAATCGCCGGGTAGAAAAAGAACATGAATTTCATCGGTTATCCCCTCGAATGGTGCCGCGGCCAGGCGGGGCAGCGGGCGTTGGACCGCGGGCCGGGCCGCGCCAGTGTCGACCAGCGCGCATCGACGCAGAATGACGGATTGTGTAAATTTCTTTGCAGATTGCGACAGGCAGGGCGCATGGCTGGCAAGGGACGAGGAGCGTCGCGACCACCGGCACACTCGCGGCCGGAGTATCTCTTCGGCGGTGACATGCTGCATCCGCTGCGCCTGGCCTATGGCCTGGTGACGGTTATCGCGGTGCTCGAGGCGCGCGGACGTGCGGTCGAGCCGCTGCTCGCGGCGGCCGACATTCCGCGCTTCGCGCTGGAGGAGCCGAGCTATCGCATCCGCTTCGAACAGGAACTGCGCTTCATTCGCCTGGCATTGAACGCGCTCAAGCTGCCGAGCGCGGGCCTCGTCATCGGCCGCGAATTCCACCTCGCGCTGTTCGGCGTGCTCGGGCTCGCCGCGTCCTGCGCGCCGACGGTGCGCGACATGTATCGCACGATCCACACCCACTCCACCCTGGCCTGGGGGTGCATAGAACATACGTTCTGGCGTGACGGCGACGACGAGTTCTTGAGCTTCGACGAGAACGACGCGGTGGGTGATCTGGGCCCATTCTTCATCGAACGCGATGCGGCCGCGATGCTCACCCTGCTGCGCCAGACCTTCGGGCCGGACGTCACCCCCCAGGCAGTGCGTTTCCGCCATCTGCCCCCGCCGGACGCCGGCGAATACGACGCCTTCTTCGGCTGCCGCGTGGCCTTTGGCGCGGCGCGCAACGAACTGCGGCTGCGCCGCGCGGTGTGGGACGCACCCCCGCCCCAGGCGAATCCCATGTCCTACCGTTTCTTCGACAACCAGTGTCGCCGCCTGACGGCGGTGATGGACGAGCCGCTGTCCTACGCCGACGTGGTGCGCAGCCGCCTGCGCGACGCAACGCCGATGCCCTCCCTGCCCGCCGTGGTCGAGACCTTGCATCTCACCACCCGCACCCTGCAACGGCGGCTGGACGAAGAGGGCACCAGTTTCTCCGCGCTGCTGGCCGAGGTGCGGCGTGAACGCGCGCTCGAATTGATGCGCCGCAGCGGCATGGACAATGCCGCCATCGCCTGGAGCCTCGGCTTCGAGGATGCGAGCGCATTCTCGCGCGCGTTCAAGAGCTGGACCGGGCTCTCGCCTCGTCAGCATCGTGATCGATTGAGGGATGATTTCACCCTGCCATGACGTGCTAGGCTCGCGCTGCGTCGCCGCTCGAGGTCCCGCGCCGCGTCGCTCGTACATTCAGCTCGCCAGGGGAGAACACCGTCATGTCCATTTCCGTCAATAAGGAATGGTTGAGCCAGGTCCGCGAAGAGATCATCGAGCCTGGCCGCCGCATCATCGACCCGCACCATCATTTCTTTGTCGAGAATCCCGAGTATCCCCATTACACGCTGGCCGACCTGGTAGCCGACACCAGCGGCCACGGCGTCGAGCAGACGGTGTACCTGCAGTGCTGGGAAGGTCATCGCAAGACTGGCCCCGAGCACATGATGCCGGTGGGAGAAACCGAGTGGGTCGACGGCATCGCGGCCGAGGCCCGCAAGAATCCCAAGGCCGTGCAGATCGGCGCGATCATGGGCACCGGTGAGCTGCGCGGCAGCGAAGCGGAAGTGCGCGAATTCCTCGAGGCCCACGTCGCCGCGAGCAAGCTGTTCCGCGGCATTCGCCAGATCGCGGCCTGGGACACCTATCCCGACATCCTCTCCATGCACGGCGTGACCAACGCCACGTTGTTCGACGAACCCGCCTTTCGGCGCGGCTTCAAGATCCTGGACGCCATGGGCCTGGTGTTCGACGCCTACCACTACTATCACCAGATCCCCTGCCTCACGCGACTCGCACGTGACTTCCCGGGGACGAACATCGTGCTCGATCATCTCGGTACGCCGCTCGGCGTCGGGCCCTACGCGGGCCGCGAGGAAGAGATCTTCACCATCTGGAAGCGTGATCTCACCGAACTCGCGCGCTGCTCGAACGTGGTCATCAAGCTCGGGGGGTTGGCCATGCCGTGGAACGGCTTCGGCTTCGAGAAGCAGCCGCGTCCGCCCACCTCCGACGAACTGGTGGCGCGCCAGAACCGCTACTACCAGTTCGCGATCCAGACCTTCGGTCCGGAGCGCTGCATGTTCGAGAGCAACTTCCCGGTGGACAAGTGCGCGCTGTCCTATGACGTGCTGTGGAACGCGTTCAAGAAGATCGCCGCGAACTACAGCGAAGCGGAGAAGGATGCGATGTTCCGCGGTACCGCCGCGCGCGTGTACCGCGTCGCGCCGCGCGCCTGACGCGTCACCCGGCGACGCGCCCACGACGGGCGCGTCGATTCGCAGTCGCAGTCTCGGAGCCCAGCATGTCTTCGGTCTACATCATCGGCGCCTACGGCACCGCCTTTGGACGACGCCCCCAGGACAGCGTCAAGGATCTCACCCGCGAAGCCTATCTCGGCGTGTTGGCCGACGCTGGTCTCGACGACGGCGGCCCGCTGGAAAGCGTGTGGTTCGGCAACTGCGGCATGTGGACCGAGAACCAGGGCAGCATTCGCGGCCAGGTCTGTCTGACGCCCATGACCCGTGAGGGACGTCTGCCCGAACGCATTCCCCTGACCAACGTCGAAGGCGGCTGCGCGACCGCCTCGCTGGCGCTGAACGGCGCGTGGAAGGACATCCTCGCAGGGCAATGCGAGATGACGCTCGCGATGGGGGTCGAGAAGACCTTCTACCCCGGCGACCCGGACAAGGGCGCGAAGCTCTTCTTCGGCGGGATCGATCAGTACGATCCGCAGGAGTGGGAAGCCTATTACCGCGCCGCGGGCGAAGTTGCCGGCAAGGCCTTCGAACCCGGGCCCGATCGCACGGTGTTCATGGACACCTACGCCATGCAGGCCTGCTACCACATGCGTCGCCACGGCACGAGCCAGGCGCAGATCGCGGCCGGCGCGGCCAAGAACCACAATCACGGCGCGCTGAATCCGAAGGCGCAGTACCGCTTCACCATGACACCGGAACAGGTGCTGGCCGACCGCCCCGTGACCTGGCCGCTGACCCGCGCGATGTGCGCGCCGGTCGGCGACGGCGCGGCGGCGGCCATCCTGTGCTCGGAGCGCGCGTTGAAGTCGCTGCCCGCGCAGGTGCGCGAGCGCGCGGTGCGCATCGCCGCGCAGGGCCTCGCCGGCGGCAAGTATCGCAGCCTGGACGAGGATGGCCTCAGTCGATTCGCCGCCGAACGCGCCTACCGCATGGCTGGCATCGAGCCCGGCGACATCGACGTCGCCGAGGTGCACGACGCGACGTCCTTCTGCGAGATCTACCAGGCCGAGATGCTGGGCTTCTGCGCGCGCGGCGAGGGCGGTGCGTTTGTCGCGAGCGGCGCCGCCACGCTTGGCGGACGCCTGCCGATCAATACCTCCGGCGGGTTGGTGTCGAAGGGGCATCCGGTCGGCGCCACCGGACTGTCCATGACCGCCGAACTGGTCGCGCAGCTGCGCGGCGAGGCTGGCGAGCGCCAGGTCGAAGGCGCGCATTACGCGCTTGCCGAGAACGGTGGTGGCGTGATGGGCTTTGACGAGGCGGCCTGTTCGGTGCTGATCCTCGAGCGCGGACGCTGAGCTCGCTGCGCATCCAGACCAGGCACGCATAGCACAAGGTCGCGTCCGCTCCCGGCTCGGGAGAGAGGCGCGGAGAACACATTCAGGGGAGACCAGCGATGTCACAAGCTTTACGCAAGGAAACGCCGAACGCCTCGGCCGACGTGGAAGAACTCGATGCGCTCATCATCGGCGCCGGCGTGTCCGGGCTCTACCAGCTCTACTGTCTCAAGCAGCTCGGCATCCGCGTGAAGATTTTCGAGGCGGGCGACGGCGTCGGCGGCACCTGGTACTGGAATCGCTACCCCGGCGCGCGCTTCGATTCCGAGTCCTACAGCTATGCCTACAGCTTCTCTCGTGAACTGCTGGACGAGTGGAACTGGGCCGAGCACTACTCCGGCCAGCCCGAGAACGAGCAGTACCTGAACTTCGTTGCCGACAAGTTCGACCTGCGACCGCACATCCACCTCAAGGCGCGCATGCGCTCGGCGCGCTTCGATCCGGCCACCAACCACTGGCACGTCGAGTCGGAGGACGGACGTCGCGCCCGCACGCGCTTCCTGATCTCCGCGGTCGGCATCCTGTCCGCGCACCAGATGCCGAACATTCCCGGGGTCGAGAGCTTCGCCGGGGAATCCTTCCATACGGCGCGCTGGCCGAAGGAGAAGGTGGACTTCACCGGCAAGCGGGTGGGCGTGATTGGCACCGGTTCCACCGCCATCCAGCTGATCCCGGAAATCGCGCCCGAGGTCGGCCACCTGACCGTGTTCCAACGCACGGCCAACTACGCCTGCCCGCTGCGCAACTCGCGCATCAGTGACGACGAGCAGCAGGCCATCAAGGCGCGCTACGACGAGATCTTCGAGCGCTGCCGGCGCACCTTCGCGAGCTTCATGCAGGAATCCGATCCGCGTAAGACCTTCGACGTGCCGGAGGAGGAGCGCCTGCGCTTCTACGAGGAGGTGTGGGCCATGCCCGGCTTCCACAAGTGGTTCGGCCTGTTCCACGACATCATGACCGACGAGGCGGCGAACGAGTCCTACGCCCAGTTCGTGCGCGGCAAGATTCGCGAGCGGGTCAAGGATCCCAAGGTCGCCGAGCTCCTCACGCCGCGCGATCACCCGTTCGGCGCCAAACGCATCCCGCTGGAGACCGGCTACTACGAGACCTTCAACCGCGACAACGTGCTGCTGGTCGACGTGAAGTCCGATCCGATCCAGGCGATCACGCCGAAGGGCGTGCGCACCGGCACCCAGGAGTACGAGCTGGATGTCATCATCTACGCCACCGGCTTCGATGCCATCACCGGCGAACTGACCCGCATGGACATCCGCGGCGCCGACGGCCGCAGCCTGAAGGAAGTGTGGAGCGCCGAGGGCCCAAGCACCTATCTGACCTTCATGACCGCCGGCTTCCCCAACTTCTTCATCATCAACGGCGCGGTGTTCTGCAACTTCACCCGCTGCGCCGAGGTGGTGAGTGAATGGGTGCGGGATTGCGTGAAGTACCTGCGTGAGCAGGGCTTCGAGCGCATGGAGGCCGAGACGGCCGCGCAGGAGGCCTGGGTCGAACACGCCAACTCGCTCACCGAGGGCATGATCTTCACCAAGACCGATTCCTGGTTCATGGGCACCAACGTGCCGGGCAAGAAGCGCCAGTTCCTGTTCTATGCGGGTGGCATGCCTGCGTTTCGCCAGCGCATCGCGGAGGTCGCGGCGCAGGGCTACGAGGGCTTCAAGCTCAGCTGAGCGTTGCTGCGTGCGGGCTACCGGCTCAGGTCTTGAGCCGGTAGCCCGAGCGGAAGATCCACCACACCATCAAGAGGCATACCGCGAGGAAGCCGCTGACGAAGGCGAGGCTCACGCCGACCGCAACATCGCCCTTGTCGAAGAAGCTCCAGCGAAAGCCGCTGACGAGATAGACCACGGGATTGAACAGCGCGACCGTCTGCCAGGTCGGCGGCAGCATGTTGATCGAGTAGAACGAGCCGCCGAGGAAGGTGAGCGGCGTTATCACCAGCATCGGCACGAACTGCAGTTGCTCCCAGCCGTTGGCCCAGATGCCGAGCACGAAGCCGAACAGGCAGAAGGCCACCGCGGTCAGCAGCAGGAAGGCCAGCATCCACACCGGGTGGGCTATCTCGAGCGGCACGAACAGCCGCGCAGTCGCGAGTATCAGCAACCCGAGCAGCAACGACTTGGTGGTCGCCGCGCCGACGTAGGCCAGGACGATTTCGAACGGCGACAGCGGCGCGGACAGCAGCTCGTAGATGGTGCCGGTGAACTTCGGCAGGTAGATGGCGAAAGACGCGTTCGACAGGCTCTCGGTCAGAACCGCCAGCATGATGAGGCCCGGCACGATGAAGGCGCCGTAGGGCACGCCGTCGACGTTCGCCATGCGCCCGCCGATGGCCGAGCCGAACACCACGAAGTAGAGCGAGGTGGTGATGACCGGCGTCGCGATGCTCTGCAACAGGGTGCGCAGCGTGCGTCCCATCTCGAACTTGTAGATGGCCCACACGCCGTGGTGATTGAAGCGCGCCACGCCGTTCATGCGTGCGCCTCGCGGCTCGCCACCAGGTCGACGAAGATGTCCTCGAGCGAGCTCTGTTCGGTGTGCAGGTCTGCATAGGTGATGCCGAGTTCGTCCAGACCGCGCAGCAGGGCCGCGATGTCGTTGTGCTCGGCACGGGTGTCGAAGCGATACTCGAGCAGCTGGCCGTCGGCGTCGAGCGCGAGATCCCAGCGCGAGAGCGCTGCCGGCAACTCGGTGAGGGGCGCATGCAGGTGCAGCACCAGGTGCTTCTGGCCGAGCTTGCGCATCAGCGTGTGCTTCTCTTCGACCAGGATGAGTTCGCCGCGGCTTATCACGCCGACCCGGTCCGCCATCTCCTCGGCCTCCTCGATGTAATGGGTGGTGAGGATGATGGTCACGCCGTCCTCGCGCAGTTCCCGCACCAGCGCCCACATGTCGCGTCTGAGTTCCACGTCGACGCCGGCGGTCGGCTCGTCCAGGAACAGCACCCGCGGCTCGTGCACCAGCGCCTTGGCGATCATCACGCGGCGCTTCATGCCGCCCGACAGCGTGCGGATGCGAGCGTCGCGCTTGTCCCACAAAGACAGCGAACGCAGCGTTCGCTCGACATAGGCGCGGTCCGGCGGTCGTCCGAACAAGCCGCGACTGTGAGTGGTGGTCGCCCACACGGTCTCGTAGCTGTCGGTGGCGAGTTCCTGCGGCACGAGTCCGATCAGTGCGCGCGCCGCGCGGTAGTCGCGCGAGACGTCGAATCCACCGACCGTGACGCTGCCCGCGCTCGGCGTGACGATGCCGCAGACGATGCTGATGAGGGTGGTCTTGCCGGCGCCGTTGGGACCGAGCAACGCGAAGATCTCGCCCTCTTCGATGGCGAGCGTCACGGGTTTCAGGGCGGTGAGGCCTGAGGCGTAGGTCTTGGTGAGTCCGCGGATATCGAGCACGGTGGCCATGACGCGATTGTAAGGAGCATGCGTCACCTCGGCCACCCATGTGTGGCTTTACCCTCGCGTCGAGGTCGCGTAGTTTCGCCGCCGAGAGAGACACGGAGATGCATGCGCATGACGCAGACCTACGCGACGCTGCTCGTCGCACGCGACGACGGCGTGCTGACACTCACGCTCAACCGTCCTGACAAGCTGAACGCCTGGACCTATCGCATGGGCGCGGAACTCCGCCAGGCGATCGTCGCGGCCAACGCCGATCCGGACGTCACCGCCATTGTCGTGACCGGGGCTGGCCGCGCATTCTGCGCCGGCGCCGACATCGCCGAGGTGTTCGACGCGCAGTCGCGCGCGGAGGTGCCCTACAAGGCGGAAGCCAACACGTCCGACTGGGTCGCGCTGCTGCGCCGCTCCAAGCCGCTGGTCGCGGCCTTGAACGGCGCCGCCATCGGCGTCGGTCTCACCATGGTGCTGCCGATGGATCAGCTGATCGCGAGCGAGGACGCGAGCCTGGCGCTGCGCTTCGTCAAGCTCGGCCTCGTTCCCGAACTCGCGAGTTCGCATTTCGTGGTCAGTCGCTGCGGCCTCGGCGCGGCATCGAATCTGATCCTCACCGGCCGCACGGTGAACGCGAGCGAGGCCCAGGCCCTGCGCCTGGTCGACCAGGTCGTGCCGGCCGATGAACTCTTGCCCGCGGCCCACGCGCTCGCGCGGGCGATGGGCGAGAACCCGTTGGCCGCGGTGCTGGAGTCCAAGCGTCTGCTGAGCTTGAACGGTACGGAGAGCGATCTCGAACTGGTGATGCGTCGCGAATTCGCCGCGCTCGAACGCAGCTACGCCTCGGCGGAACACCGCGAGGCCATCGACGCCTTCCTCGCCAAGCGTCCGCCGGATTTTCGCAAGGCGCGCGAGGGCTGAACGGGTCGGCTCAGCCGAGCGCGAACTCGATTACCGCGCCGCCCGCGCCGTAGAACGGGCCGTAACCATGCACCGTGGCGCCGCTGAAGCGCCAGCCGAGGGCGCCCATCACGAACGCGCAGTGCTTGAAGCCCATGTCGACCCGCGCGGCGCGCGCGTAGTCCGGGCACAGCGCGCGGAATTCGTCGACCTTGCCGCTCGTCGCGAGCGCCAGCATGCGCTGGTTCCACGCGTCTTCCTCGGGGCTCGCGATCCGATCGGTGGCCGGGTCGATGGTCTCGCGAAAGAACGAGCCCGACAGGCCGCCCACGCCGATCACCGCCACCCGCCGGCCGAGCGCCGCGGCCTGTTCGGCGGCCACGCGGCCCAGTCCCTCGGTCGTCTGCCAGTCGTGGTAGAGATTGTTCGACGCGACCACCAGCGGACAGCGACCGGCTGCGTTCAGGAAGCCGCTCGCGACGATGGTGCCGGTATCGAGCGGAAAGCCATCGTAGTCGACGCCCTTGGAACGCACGCCCATGCTCGGCGTCGCGCCGAGGATCGCGCCGGTCAGCGCGGTGTCGATGCGGATGTCGTAGGCGAGCGCGCCGTACTCGTGCCAGTTGTCGTCGACGTGCTCGCCGTGCATGTGCGCGCGGGTCAGCCACAGCTGATCGAGCACCGCAAGCCACTGCGTGGAATAGATGACGAGGGTGTCGGGCGCGACCGCGGCGAGTCGCTTGCCCGCGGTCTCGAGCGCGCCGGCCAGCGCGCCCCAGGGTGGATTCGAGGCGGCCACGCGCGGCAGCGGCGAACCGGGAACGATGAGAGCGGCGACGACCGTCATGCTGGCATCAACTCCTCAGGCCGCGTGGGCCAGGCCGGCCTTGACCAGGTTCCATTCCATCACCGCGTTACCAGTGCCGATCACGGTGCCGTAGCCGTGGAGTTCGCCGGGGATCTCCGGGTAGCCCATCGCGGCGAACATCCAGGTGAAGGCGCCGGACTTCACTTCGGCGAAGGCCTCCTCGATGAAGCGCGGCAGGACTTCGAAGGTCTCCTTCACCCGCCCGCGACGCAGGAGATCGATGATGCGCATGTCCCACAGATACCCCGCCATGTTCTCCGGGTGTTCCTTGGACATGTCCTCCGGCGGCTCGGGTTCTTCGTGGAAATGGTAATGACACAGCGTGTTCGACGCGAGCAGCACCGCGCGCCTGCCGGTCGCCTCGATGGCCGCGCGGGTCGCGCGTCCGAGCAGGTCCATCTCCTCCAGCCCTTCCTCGGTGGTGAGGTAGTAGGGCGAATTGTTGGCCGAGATGCCGACCACCGGAATGTCCCACTGCGGGCGAATCATGTGCAGCGTGGTGATGGTGCCGTAGTCCACGCGAAAGCCGGGATTGCGCATCATCTTGGTGGTGAGACCAAGACGCGCGCCTTCCGCCGCGCAGGCTTCCGCCAGTTCCACGTCGACGTCGAGCCCGAAGCTGTAGCGGAACAGGTTGGGAAAGATCGGATCGACCGACTTGCCGGTCAGGCGTGGCACACCGAGGAAGTGATGGCCCTGCTGCGTGATCCAGTGCGGCGAATGCACCAGCAGCACGTCCGGCTTCAATTCGTCGAGCGTCTGGCGCGCGCGCTCGTAGGCCCAGCGCAGCGGTTCCCAGCCGCCCTGTGAGCGCGGCTCGTTCTGCGGCGGGTTCTCGCCGTAGACCAGGTGCGGCGGATGGGGGGCGAGATAGCCGGCGAGAATTTCACCTTTGGGCATGACGCGTGCTCCTCAACGTTGCGGCTTGTAGGCCACGGCCTTGATTTCGATCAGCAGGTGCGGATGGGGCAATTGATGCACGGCGACGGTGGTGCGCGCAGGTCCGTCGTAGTCGAAGAACTCGCCGTAGACCTCGTTGTAGCCGGCGAAGTCGTTCATGTTCACCAGGAAGCTTGAGACTTCCACCAGGTCGGCGAGCGTTGCATCGAAGCCAGCGAGGATGGCGGCGATGTTCTCGATGACCGCGCGGGTCTGCACGCGGATGTCGAGCCTGGTGGTGCCGAACTCGTCGGCCTCGGCACCGGCGAAGCTGTTGTCCGGGCGGCGCGAACTCGTGCCGGAGACGAAGATGAAGTCGCCGGCGCGGCGCGCATGGGGAAACTTGCCTCGCGGGCGGGCGCCACCGGCGAGGACCAGGCTGTCGCTGCTCATGGGCCTAAGATAGCACCCGCCCCGGCGATCAGGCGCTGCCGACGCGCTGGCGATCGAACTGCGCGGTCTGCTTGTAGCTGGCGAGCCGCGTCTCGATCTCGGCCGCGCTGATCACGGCCCGCGCGTCGCTGAAGCCCTGCGGGGCACGGCGCTCGACCAGGTCGAGGATCTCGTCGTGGGCGCGCGAGCGGTTGGCGGTGACCACCGCGGCGGTGGCCGGCAGGCGCGTCGCCTCGTAGGCGGTGAGGGCGTCCTGCACATCGTCGTGCGCGACGAGCGCATCGGCCAGCGCGCGGCAGTCGAGCACCGCCTGCGAGGCGCCGTTCGAGCCTATCGGCCACATCGGGTGGGCGGCGTCGCCGAGCAGGGTCACGCGGCCGTGGGTCCAGCGCGGCAGCGGGTCGCGATCGACCATCGGGAAAGCAAAGGCCTGGCCGCTGGCGCGGGCCAGCGCCGGCACGTCCAGCCAGTCGAAGCGGAAGTCCTCGAAGTAGTGCGCGAACTCCTCGATGCCGGCGGCGCGGTTCCAGTTCTCGCGCTCCGGCGGTGGAGCGCCGTCAGCGCCGGTCCGTACCTCGGCTATCCAGTTGAAAAGCGACCGCCCCTGGCGCCGCGCCGCGGCCGAGATCTCGTAGCCGACCACCTTCAGTTCGCCGGTGCCCGCCGAGAACATGGTCGCGCCGCCGAGCACCGGTCCCGGCAGTTCCACGCACATGCGCCACATCATGTTGCCCGCCCAGCGCGGCGCGCCCTCGTCGGGATAGAAGCAGCGGCGCAGGGCCGAGTGGATGCCGTCGGCGCCGATCAGCACCTCGCCGCGCACGCTGTCCCGCCGCGCGCCGCTCGCGCGGCTCGCGAAGTGCGCGGTGACGCTCGTGGCGTCCTGGGTGAAGCCGGTCAGCTGGTGATCGAGCAGCAGCGCGGCGTCGCCGAGCCGCGTGCGGACGGCCTCTGCCAGCACGCGATGCAGGGCGCCGCGGTGGATGGAGACCTGCGGCCAGGCATAGCCCGCGCCGCGTCCGCGCGGCTCCTGCCAGATCTCCTGGCCATGGCGGTTGAACCACATGTAGCGCTCGAGTTCCACGCCTTCGGCGACCAGCGCGTCCAGCACGCCGAGCCGTGCGAATTCCTTGGCGGCGTGGGGCAGCACGTTGATGCCGACGCCGAGTTCCGCCAGTTGGCCGGCCGCCTCGTACACGCGCGGCGCGTAGCCGGCCTCGTGCAGGGCGAGCGCGAGCGTGAGGCCGGCGATGCCGCCGCCGGCGATGATGACCCCTGGTCGCTGCATGTCTCCGTGACCTTCAAGAACCTTGCGCGGGCATTGTAGCGAGGCGCCGCGATTCGCGGACGCGCAGCGCCGCGCGGATCTCGGCCAGCCGCGCGCTGTCCAACGGGTAGCGCCAGATGCATGCGACCGACAGCAGGAAGAACAGGTTCGGCACCGCGCAGAAGGAGATCTTGAGCGCCAGCAGCGAGGCCGGATCCTCGCGCGCCGGATCGAAGCCCATGGCCTCGGCGGCGCCCAGCGCCAGCACCGCGGCGAGCGCGACGGCGAGCTTCTCGGTCATGGCCCACAGCGCCATGAAGAGCGCGCCGCGCTGTACGCCGCTCGCGAGGTGATCTTCGTCTATCACGTCCGCCGCCATGGAGGGGCCGAGGATGTTGATGCTCGGCGCGAGCAGGCCGTTGACCAGGTTGAGCGCCGCGTACCACAGGTAGTCACCGCGCTCGAGCAGCAGCACGCCACTGAACAGCGCGATCGACACCAGGGAACACACCGCCAGCATGCGGTGCTTGCTGAAGCGCGGCGCGAGGCGAACGATGAGCGGCGTGCCGAGAAGCTGTCCGACGAAGTAGGCCAGCACCACCAGCGGCCATTGCTGTTCATTGGCGCCGAGACAGCGCGTGACGAAGAACATGAACAGCACGTTCACCGAGTTCCAGCCGATGGCGGCCGCGATGTTCGCGAGCAGCAGGCGGCGGAACGCGCGGTTGGCGAAGATGAGTCCGAGTCCCGGTAGCAGCGCCGGCGCCGCGCCGTCGGCGAAGGCCGGCTGAGGCACGGCGCGCAGCAGCCAGGGCACGCTCACCAGCAGCAGCGCCACGGTCAGCCAGGCCAGCACCGTCAGCATGGGCTGCAGGCTGCCCGGCGCGGTGGGCGCGGCGGCCGCGACGCCGGCCGCGGCCAGGGTCGCGAGCACCAGCGGGGCGAGGATCGCGAGTAGCGCGCCTACCACGCTGCCCCAGGCGCGCGCGCCCGCCAGCCGCGAACGTTCGTGGTAGTCGCCGGACAGCTCCGCCACCCAGGCATTGAGCGGAATGGTGATGAGGCTCCAGCCGAGATAGAGCGCCCCGGTCGCCCAGAACAGCCACGCCGGGCCAGGCGCGGCCGAGGGTGGCGCGAACGTGGCGAGCGTCGCACCGGCCATCACCGGTACGCCGGCCGCTATCCACAGCCCGCGCCGGCCGTATCGCGCCGGCGTGCGATCCGAGAGCGCGCCGACCAGAGGATCGACCAGCACGTCCGCGAGCCGCGTCGCCGCGAGGATCGCGCCGATCAGCGCCAGGCTCATGTTCGAGGCCGCGGCGTAGTAGGGCGTGAGGTACAGCACCAGCGGCAGGCCGCCGGTCGCGAGCGGCACGCTGACGAAGCCGAAGGCGAACAGCAGCCGGCGTGGCAGCGGGGCGTGCGAGCCGGACGGCGCCGACGACGTCATGGCGCGCCGGCGACCGGCGGAAAGAGATGGGGCAGGGCCTCGTCGGAAGTGAACATGCAGCGCGCATTGTGCCCGCAGTTCTGCACGATGTGGACGTCGAGCCGCGCGCGCCAGTGTTGGCGCAGGTAGGCGACAAAGGCCTCGCCCCGCGCGCGGCGCGTCGGGCCCTGCAGCATCGCCGCGCAGGACTGGTCGAGTCCGGCCACCGGCAGCGTGTCGCTCTCGCCGAGCAGGTAGACCGTGTGGCGCGAGGCCAGCTGGCGGGCCAGCGCGTCGCGCGCGGCGTGCGCCGCGTAGCCGCGGCGCCCGTCCAGGCCGAAGGGCCAGCGGTCGTAGTGGGGGCAGTCCTCGGCCGTCACGGTACCGAAGGCGAAGTTCGCATGGGGCTCGTCGTCGTCGTAGGCCTCGCGCGCCGTCAGCGGGCGGGCGTCGCCGGTCGGCAAGGGACGCAGGGCGTCGGGCCAGGCATAACTCGAGGGATTCGCGACCACGTAGTCCATGCTCACGCCGAGTTCGTCGTGCAGCCGGTTGGCGAGCGCATAGCGCTGGGTGAACTGGCCGCCCGCCGAATGGCCCGCCACCACCACGCGGCGCAGGTTGGGAAAGACCTCCGGACGCGCCGCCTGGCGCACGATGGCGTCGACGAAGTCGAACGAGGTGATGGCGGGGTGGCTCAGCGCCGGGGCGCCCGAGCGCCAGTTGTCGCCGGTGCAGGCGAAGTCGACCTGGTAGGGCGCGAGGCTGTCGCCGCAGTCCGGGTCGGCGGAGGCCATCCGCGGCGCGACGATGGCGGTGTCGTTCAGCGCGTGGGCAAGGAAGGCGGCGGCCCGGCCCGTGTCGAAATAGCCCGCGGCGTCGCGGCGTTTGCCGTGCACGATCACCAGCAGCCGAGTGATGGCGGGGTCACGCGCGGTCAGCGAGTGGCTGCGATAGATGCGCCCGCGCGCGCCGTCGGTGAGCGTCAGCCAGTCGGCGCAGGTCTCGGCGCCGCCGGCGCAGGGGCCGGCGGCCTGGTCGGCCCCTGCGCTGCCGAGGAGCATCATCAACAGCAGCAGCCACAGCGCGCGCAGCGGCACGTGCGTCACCCAGGGACGGCAGGCGGGCGAGGCATGACGGCGCGCGGTCGACATGGACATTCATTGTAATCATCCACGCGCAGGAACCTTCGCTTGAGTTCGCGGGACCAAGCTTCTATAACGGACCGTCGCCTTTCCGGCGGTCAGCCACCCACGCGGGAGACTCGCAGAGTAAGCACCATGACCAAAGCCGTTCACCTGTGTCTGTCCGTGATGTTCGGACTGCTCCTCAACCTGGGCGCCATCGAGGACGCCGAAGCGAAGCGCATGGGCGGCGGCTCGTCTTTCGGCAGCCGGCCGAGCTATTCCGCACCCTACAAGCGCCAGGCCACCCCGGCCCAGGTCTCGCCGGCGCGCCAGCAGGCCATGGCGCAGAACCAGGTGGCGCGTGACGGTCTGCGCAACCGCGGCGGCCTGATGGGCATGCTCGGCGGATTGGCCATCGGCGGCCTGCTGGGCTCGCTCCTGTTCGGCGGCGCCTTCGAGAATCTGAACATGATGGATTTCCTGGTGTTCGGCGCCATCGCCTTCATGCTGTACAAGCTGCTGGCGGCGCGACGGGGTACGCCGCAGCCCGCCTACCAGCGGGCGTCCTCCGCGCCGCCCGCGCGTCCGGCGCCGAGCGACTACACGCCGCCGCCGGTCGCCCCGCGCGCCGCGCCGGGCGAGTCGCTCGACACCGGTGACTGGTTCCGTCGCGGCGGGTCGGCCTCGGCCTCCGTCACGCCGGCCGGTACGGAGGATGTCGACTTCAACCAGGCGCTGGTGCCCGCGGACTTCGACCAGGCGGGGTTCCTGGCCGGTGCGCGCATCGCCTACCGCGACCTGCAGCGCGCCTGGGATACGCGCGATCTCGCCACCCTGCGACGCCTCGCCACCGACGGCATGTACGTCGAACTCGAGCAGCGCCTGGCCGAACTGCCGGCCGACAACCAGACCGCGGTGCTGAAGCTCGAGGCCGAACTGCTCGAAGCCCGCGAAGCGGGTGAGCAGTGGGAGGCGGTGGTGCTGTTCGATGCGATTCTCCGCGAGGAGGCCGACGACCAGGCGCGCCAGGTGCGCGAGGTGTGGCACTTCACGCGCCCGCGTCGCGCCAGCCAGCCGACCTGGTTCCTGGACGGCATCCAGCAGCTCGACGACTGAGCGCGCATCCATAGCCGCGGGGCGCGGCCGTTCGGTGCCGCGCCCCAAACCGCACCGACCCTGCCATAATTCCCCTGCCTCGAAAGCCAGGGGTCGCCCCGCATGATCGACAAGCGCGTCGGCAGTCTCGCCGACATCGTCGCCGACTGCCCGGATCTGCGGGACGGCGCGACCATGCTCATCGGCGGCTTCGGTGACGCGGGCGTTCCAGAGAAGCTGATCGACACCGTTCGCGACCTCGGCCTGCGCGACCTCACCGTGGTCAGCAACAACGCGGGGTCCGGCGACTACGGCATCGCCGCGCTGCTGAAGGCCGGCTGCGTGTCGCGCATGGTGTGCTCCTTCCCGCGCTCGGCGGGCTCGGTGGTGTTCGAGGCGCTGTACGCGGCGGGCAAGATCGAGCTCGAAATCGTGCCCCAGGGCACGCTCGCGGAACGCATCCGCGCCGGCGGCGCGGGCATCCCCGCCTTCTATACCGCGACGGGCTACGGCACGCCGCTCGCCGCGGGCAAGGAGACCCGCGAGTTCGAGGGCCGGCACTACGTGATGGAGCGCGCGATCCGCGCCGACGTCGCGCTCATCCACGCCCGCACCGCCGATCGCTGGGGAAACTTGACCTATCCCAAGACGGCGCGCAATTTCAACCCGATCATGGCCATGGCGGCGGCGACCACGCTGGCCGAGGTGCGGCGCTTCGTCGACACCGTCCCGCCCGAGGAAGTCGTCACGCCAGGGATCTTCGTGACGCGCATGGTGGAGGTAGGAGAACGATGAATTACCAGCCGCTGTCCGCCGAGGACATCGCCCGCCGCGTGGCGCGCGACATTCCCAACGGCGCCTACGTGAATCTCGGCATCGGCATGCCCATGCTGGTGGCCGATCATCCCGTGCCGGGCCGCGAATTCGTGCTGCATTCCGAGAACGGCCTGCTCGGCATGGGACCCGCGCCCGCCGCCGGCGAAGAAGACCAGGACCTGGTCAATGCCGGCAAGCAGCCGGTCACCATCCTGCCCGGCGGCTCTTATTTCCATCACGCCGATTCCTTCGCGATGATTCGCGGTGGCCACATCGACGTCTCCATCCTCGGCGCCTACCAGGTGGCGGCCAACGGCGATCTCGCCAACTGGGCGCTGCCGGGGCCGAAGCCACCGGCGGTAGGCGGCGCGATGGACCTCGTCGCCGGCGCGCGCCAGGTGTGGGTGATGCTCTCGACCCACGTCGCGAAGGACGGCGCGCACAAGCTCGTCGCCCGCTGTGACCTGCCGCTGACCGGGCTCGCCTGCGTCGACCGTGTGTATTCCGATCTCGCGGTCATCGACATCACGCCCCACGGCTTCGTGGTCACCGACATGGTCGCGGGTCTCTCGCTCGAGGAACTGCAGGCCAAGACCGGCGCGCCCATCCAACTCGCCGACGGCTGCCGCCCGCTGCGCGCGAACCGCGCCGCCTGACGGCCGTGCAGCGCGTCTTCGCGCCGCTGCCGGACGGCGTCTATCCGGCTAACGACACGCCTGCCTATCGTTCGAGCGCGCGCCGCGCGCCGCGCGAGCCGGCGGTGCTCGCGCCGCACACGGCCAGCGAGACCCTGGGGCCGCGGCCTGGCGCCGAACGCCTGGTCGCGGGGCTCGGCGATCTGACGCGTCCCGCCGGGGCGCGTGGCGAGGCGCTCGGTCAGCGCCTCCTGGTGCACGGCCGCGTGACCGACGAACGCGGACGGCCCGAGCGGCGCGCGCTGGTCGAAGTGTGGCAGGCCAACGCGGCGGGTCGTTACCTGCATGACGGTGATCGCCACGATGCGCCACTCGATCCGAACTTCACCGGCCGCGGCGCGGTGTTGACCGACGACGACGGTCGCTACGAGTTCCTCACCATCGAGCCTGGGGTCTATCCCTGGGGCAATCATCACAACGCCTGGCGTCCGCGGCACATCCACTTCTCGCTCTTCGGCGCGGCCTGGGCGACGCGGCTCGTGACGCAGATGTATTTCCCGGGGGATCCGACCCTGCCGTTCGATCCGATCTTCATGGGCATCGCCGACGTCGCCGCCCGTGAGCGGCTGGTCTCGCACTTCGATCTCGAGCGCACGCAGCCCGACTACGCGCTCGCGTTCCGCTTCGACATCGTGCTGCGCGGCGCGCTCGACACGCCATGGGAGGCCCCCGCATGAGCGGGCTCACACCTTCCCAGACGGTCGGCCCGTATTTCCGCCTCGGCCTCGACTGGCCGGACGCCTGGCGACTCGCCACGGCCACGACGCCGGGCGTGCCGCTGACACTGGTCGGCCGCGTGCTCGATGGCGACGGTCTGCCGGTCAGCGATGCGCTGCTCGAACTCTGGCAGGCCGATGCCGCCGGCCATTACCCGTCGCCCGGCGCGCAGGGTTTCAGCGGCCTCGGTCGCTGCGGCGTGGACGCGACCGGCGCGTTTCGCTTCCTGACCGTGAAGCCCGGCGCCGTGGCGACGCCGGACGGTGGGCTGCAGGCGCCGCATCTCAACCTCGTGGTGATGGCGCGCGGCCTGCTCACCCATCTCTACACGCGCGTCTATTTCCCCGGCGACGAGGCCGCGCAGGACGCGGACCCGGTGCTGGCCTGCGTGCCGCCCGCGCGCCGCGCCACGCTGCTCGCGCGGCCTGACGGCGACGTGCATCGCTTCGACATTCACCTGCAGGGCGAACACGAGACCGTGTTCTTCGCGCTGTGAGCGCGCCCGGCGCGACGCGGGTCGCGGTCGGCATCATCGGCGCCGGGCCAGCCGGGCTCATGCTCGGCTGGCTGCTGGCGCGTGCCGGGATCGAGTGCGTGATCGTGGAGCGCCAGCAGCGCGCCCACGTCGAAGCGCGCATCCGCGCCGGCGTGCTGGAACCCGGCGTGGTCGACCTGCTGCGCACCCACGAACTCGGTGCGCGCCTCGACCGCGAAGGCCTCGCACACGAGGGCGTCGAGCTTGCCTGCGGCGCGCGCCAGCTGCGCATCGACTTCCAGGCGCTCACCGGCAAGGTGGTGACGGTCTACGGCCAGACGGAGATCACGCGTGACCTGGGCCAGGCCCACGACGCGCTCGGCACGCGCATCCTGTACGGCGCGGAAGACGTGCGGATCTCGCCCGGCGACGCGGGCGAAGACGCCATGATTCAGTGCGTTCTGGACGGTGAGCAGCTCGCGTTCCGCTGCGACTTCGTCGCGGGCTGCGACGGCTTCCACGGACCTTCGCGCCAGGCGGTGCCGGGGCGGCGCGAGTTCGAGCGGGTCTATCCGCGAGGTTGGCTCGGACTCCTGTGCGACGCGCCGCCGGTCGCCCCGGAACTCATCTACGCCAGCCACGAGCGCGGTTTCGCACTCGCCAGCATGCGCTCCCCGACGCGCAGCCGTTACTACGTCGAGGTGGGCGCGGACGAGGATCTCGCCGCCTGGCCCGACGCGCGCTTCTGGGAAGAACTCGCGCGTCGCCTGCCCGCAGAAGTCGCGGCGCGACTGGTGACGGCGCCGGCGCTCGAGAAGAGCATCGCGCCGCTGCGCAGCTTCGTGGTCGAGCCGATGCAGCACGCGCGGCTGTTCCTCGCCGGCGACGCCGCGCACATCGTGCCGCCGACCGGCGCAAAGGGCCTCAATCTCGCATTGCGCGACGTGGAGACGCTGGCGCGGGCGTTCATCGCGCGTTTCGCGCGGGACGACGAGCAGCCGCTGCGCGAGTACTCGTCCGCCTGCCTCACCAGGGTGTGGCGCGCCGAACGCTTCTCCTGGTGGTTCACCTCCGTCACCCACCGCCTGCAGGACGATGCCTTCGGTCGGCGCTTGCAGGAAGCGGAGTTCGCGCATCTTGCGCAATCGCGCGCTGCGCAGACCGTGCTGGCGGAGAACTATGTCGGCGTGAGCGGCGAGTCCTGAGCTGTGGCGCTCGATTCGCTCACCGATACCTACCTCGCTTCGCCGACCCTGGCCGCCTGTTTCGGCGCCGACGCGACGGTCGCGCAGATGCTGGCCTTCGAAGCGGCGCTCGCCGCTGCCCAGGCGAGCCTCGGGCTCATCCCCGCCGAGGCGGCGCGCGCCATTGAGGACTGCTGTCGCGCGGCCCCGGTGGACGTCGCGGGCGTGCTACGCGACACCGCCGCGAGCAGCACGCCCGCCATTCCGCTGGTCCAGCAACTGACGGTGGCGGTCGCCGCGCGGGACGGCGCGGCCGCGCACTACGTGCACTGGGGCGCCACCAGCCAGGACGTGATGGACACCGCGTCGATGCTCGCGGCGCGCGACGGCCTGGTCTTGCTCGCCGAGCGCCTCGCGCAATGCATGGAGGCGCTCGCGGGGCTCGCGCGCCGTGAGCGCGACACGCTGATGGTTGCACGCACCCTCGCGCAGCACGCCCTGCCGACCACCTTCGGCTACAAGGCCGCGCTGTGGCTGAACGCGCTGCTGGATCTCGCCGAGCGCTTGGACGCCACGCGCGCGTGCCTGCCGCTGCAGTTCGGCGGCGCGGCCGGCACGCTCGCCGCCTACGGCGACGCGGGACCTGCGCTTCGCGACGCGCTGGCCGCGGCGCTCGGCCTCGAGGCGCGTCTGCCCTGGCATACCGATCGCACCGTGGTGCGCGAGCTGGCCGCGTTGCTCGCCGCGCTGTGCGCCGCGGCCGGCAAGATTGGCCATGATCTCGTGCTCGAGATGCAGAGCGAGGTGGCCGAATTGCAGGAAGGTGGCGGCGCGGGCCGGGGCGGCTCCTCGGCCATGCCGCACAAGCGCAACCCGGTGGCGGCGATGGCGGTGACCGCAGTGGCGCGCCGCGCGCCTGGGCTGCTGGCCACCGTGTTCGCGAGCTTCGATCACGATCACGAACGCGCGAGTGGCGCGTGGCATGCCGAATGGCTGGCGCTGCGCGAACTGTTCGTCGCGGCCGGCGCCGCGCTGGAACAACTGGCCGTCGCGCTTGGCGGGCTGGAGGTCCGTGCAGACGCGATGCGCGCCCATCTCGAGGCCGGCGGCGGCCGCGTGATGGCGGAGGCGGCGAGCATGGCGCTCGCGCCGGCGCTCGGGCGGGTCGCCGCGCAGGCGGTGGTCAAGCGCGCGCTGATGCGCGTGGACGCGAACCGCGGCCTGGCCGAGGCGCTCGCCGCTGAGCCGGAGGTGCGGGACCTCGCCGACGCGCTGGACCTCGCGCGGGTGCTCGACCCGCGCGGCTATCTCGGCGCCGCCGGCGAATTCACCGACCAGGTGCTGGCGCGTCACGCCGCGCGAACATGAGCCACGCCGCGCCTGCCGGCCTGCCGGTGCTGGACGTCGATCCCTACGACGAGGCCCTGCTGCGCGCACCGTGGGACTACTACGAAGCCCTGCGCGCCGCCGGCCCGGTGGTGTGGATCCCGCGCTACGGCGTGTGCGTGAGCGGCGCCATCGGCGTGGTCGAGCCGGTGTTCCGTGACTGGCGTCGCTTCTGTTCGTCACGTGGCGTGGGGCTCGCGGATTTCGCGCGTGAACCACCCTGGCGGCCGCCGAGCCTGGTGCTGGAAGTCGATCCGCCCGCCCATACCCGCACGCGCGAGGTGCTGGCCCGCGCGCTGTCGCCGAAGGCGGTGCAGGCCCTGGCGCCGCGCTTCGCGGCGGCCGCCACGCGCCATGTCGAGCGCGCGCTCGCGGCCGGCGAGATCGAGGCCGTGCGCTCGCTTGCCGCCGCCTATCCTCTGGAAGCCTTCGGCGACGCCGTCGGCATCGAGCCCGACGGTCGCGAACATCTTCTCACCTACGGACGCATGGTGTTCGACGCCCTCGGACCGGACAACGCGCTCCGCCGCGCCTCGCTGGCCGACGCCGCCAAGGTCGTGCCGTGGATCGCCGCGCGCTGCGCACGCGAGGCCTTGAGTCCGGATGGCTTCGGCGCGGCGATCCACGCCCAGGCCGCGGCCGGCGCGGTGAGCTCGGAGGAGGCCGCCCTGCTGGTGCGCTCGCTCCTGTCCGCCGGCATCGACACCACGGTCGCGACGCTCGCCAACCTGCTGTACTGCTTCGCTGTCCATCCCGGGGAGTGGCAGAAGCTCCGCGCCGCGCCCGAACTGGCGCCGGCGGCCCTCGACGAGGTGCTGCGCCACACCGCGCCGATACATACCTTCTGCCGCACGGCGACCGAGGCGGTGACGTTCGAGGGCTGTACCGTGCCGGTGGACTGCAAGCTGCTGTGCGTCATGGGTGCGGCCAACCGCGATCCGGCACGCTGGGCGTCGCCCCTCGTGTTCGATATCACGCGGCCCGCGCGGCCGCACGTGGCCTTCGGCAGCGGCATCCACGTGTGCGTCGGGCAGCACGTGGCGCGCCAGGAGATCCTGGCCTTCGTCCAGGTGCTGTTGACGCGCGCGGCCCGCCTCGAAGTGACCGGAGAGCCGGCCTGGCAGGCCAACCATGCCGTGCACAGCCTGGCCAGCCTGCCGCTCCGCCTGGTGCCCGCCTGAGGTCCACCGCCCGGGCCCATCGCGGTCGAAAAGTCGCGCAAAACACGCTGTTGCGGCGCGATTAGAAGGGGCGTTCGGAATACTTCAAGTTTGTCACACTTCGGCCGCTGATGAAGGACAGCCCGGTACTCCGTGCCTATACTCGGCTCAAACGGTACCGGCCTGTGCGCACTTAACGCAGGCCCAAAACGAACGAGAAAGTGACGCGCCCGACATGTTGAACGTCACCAGCGTGCTGACCGCCATCGTCAGCGAAAGAGCCACCGAGCACTTTCGTGCGCTCTATCCCCGCGCGTCCTGCGCGCGGCTGGATCTGGCCGTCACGGTCGCGCACACGGCGCTCGCCGCCATCGCGCGCAGCGACGCGCTCTACCACAACGTCGAACACACCACCCACGTCACCCTGGTCGGCCTGCAGATCCTGCGCGGCAAGCAGGAGCGTGAGCGCAGCGTGTCGCCGGAGGCGTGGAGCAACACGGTCATCGCGCTCCTGTGCCATGACATCGGCTACGTGCGCGGGCTGTGCCGCAACGACACCGATGCGGCGCTCGCGACCGGCGTCGACAACCAGATGTACCGCACCGTGGTCGGCACCAGCGACGCGGTGCTGATGCCCATTCACGTCAACCGCGGCAAGCGCTTCATCGAGGAACACTTCTTCGACAGCGACCTGGTCGACACGCAGTTCGTCAACGCCTGCATCGAACGTACGCGTTTCCCGGTGCCGGACGACGCCTGGTACGCGCAGACCGCGGACTTTCCAGGGCTGGTGCGCGCGGCGGATCTGATCGGGCAGCTGAGCGATCCGCGCTACCTGAACAAGCTCTCGGCCATCTTCTACGAGTTCGAGGAAGTGGGTTTCAACCAGGTGCTGGGCTATGCGCGTCCGGGCGACCTGCTGAACAACTACCCGGGCTTCTTCGACAAGAGCGTCGCGCCCTACATAGGCGTTGGCGCGAGCTACCTGGAACACACCGCCGAAGGTCGCGACGTGCTGTCCCATCTCTACGCCAATCTCGCGACCGCCCGCGCGGGCCTGGCGCCGGAACTGCGCGCAGCGGCGAATTCGTAACGCCCCCGTAGGTCGGACTTCAGTCCGACATTCGATCGATGTTGGGCGCCCCGGTATGAATGTCGGACTGAAGTCCGACCTACAGCCTCAATATCCCGCCTTCGCGTAAGGCGAATTTCCAGCTCGCTTGTACACCAGCAGATTGCGTCGATAGGCGCAGACCTGCGCACCGTGATGGTTGTGCGCGACGGTGTCGACCGTGAGGATGCCTTCGTCGGCGCGCGACTTCGAGGTACGCGCGTCGACGATGGTCGAGGTCGCTTCCACTGTGTCGTTCTCCCACACCGGCGCGAGTTCGATGCCGGTCCAGCCGAGATTGGCGGACACGCGGCCGAAGGTGCGGGTGGTGAGCGCGGTGACCGCGCCGAGCAGCAGTGCTTCCGGCACGCGCAGGCGGCCGTCCGTGTGCGCCGCGAGCCAGGCGAGATCCTGGTAGCGCGCATCGTGGTCGAAGGCGCGCCGGCTGTGGCTCACGAGGTCGAAGCGATGAAAGCTGCGGCGCGGCGCGTGCACGAAGGACTCGCCCACCTGTGCGTCCTCGAAGAACAGGCCGAACTGCTCGACGAACACACCGTCTTCCTCTCGATAGCCGCTGAAGCGCGGCGCGGTGGCGGGCGTACCGACGTTGCCGTCCGATGGCGGCCAGTGGCCCGCGCGATGGATCTCCACGCGCGCGACCAGGGTGGCGAACAGCCCCTCGCTGCCGGGCGCCTCGCCGCTCGCGCGTTGCTTGTAGCCACGCAGGGCGAGCGTCACCACGCCGACGCTCGGGTCCGCGCTCTGCGCAGTCGCCAGCACCTCGCTCTCGGCATACACCGTGTCGCCGCCGAACACGGGCGCCGACATCGCGATCTGCTCGAAGCCCAGGATCTCGCGGCGCGCGCCGAGCGTCTTGCTCGCCATGCCGAGCAGGCGCTGCACGGTGAGCGTGCTCACCATCAGCGGATGGCGCCAGCTGGCCTGCGCGGCGTAGCGCTCGTCGAAGTGGATCTGCGCGCCGTTGTAGGTGTCGAGCGTGTCGTCGGCGTTGTCCTGCTGGGTGAGCGTCACCCCCGGCCGATGGCGAAAGCGCTGGCCGACCGCGAAGTCCTCGAAGCGCAGCCCGTAGCGTTCGTGGTAGCGGCCGGGCGCGATCTCGTAGTAGACGGGAAAGCTCATGGTGCCGCGCTCAGGCGATGGAATGCCGCTTGATCCACTGCCGCGCGATGATCATGCGCTGCATCTCGTTGGTGCCCTCGCCGATACAGGTCAGCGGCGAGTCGCGGTAGAAGCGCTCGATGTCGAATTCCTTCGAATAGCCGTAGCCACCGTGGATGCGCATCGCCTCGGTGCTGTTTTCGAGCGCGGCCTCGGAGGCGAAGAACTTCGCCATGCCGGCCTCCATGTCGCAGCGCTCCCCCCGATCGAAGGCCTCGGCGGCGTCGAGCGTCAGCAGGCGCGCCGCGCGCGCGCGGGTCACCATCTCGCCGAGTTTCAACTGAATCGCCTGGTGCTCGCAGATCGGCTTGCCGAAGGTCTTGCGCACCTGCGCGTAGTCGCTGGCGAGCCGAAGCGCGCCTTCGGCGAGACCGACGCCGCGCGCCGCGACGTTGATGCGTCCGAGCTCCAGACCGCCCGTGGCCTGGAAGAAGCCCTGCCCCTCGACGCCGCCGATCAGATGCTCCTTGGACAAGCGATAGTCCTGGAACACGAGTTCGCCCGAGTCGATGCACTTGTAGCCGAGCTTCTCCAGCTTGCGGCTCACGGTGAAGCCGGTCTGCTTGGGCGCGATGAAGAGACTCATACCCTTGTAGCGCGGCTCGGCCTTCGGATCGGTCTTGACCAGCAGCGCCACCGCTGAACCTTCGATGCCGTTCGAGATCCAGGTCTTGGTGCCGTTGATCACGTAGTCATCGCCGTCGCGGCGCGCGGTCATGCGAATGCTCTGCAGATCGGTGCCGGCGTCGGGCTCGGTGAGCGCGAGTCCGCCGCGCACTTCGCCGCTCGCGAACTTCGGCAGCCACAGGTCTTTCTGCGCCGGCGTCCCGAACTTCTCCACCGCGAGCGCGAGCATGAGGTGGGAATTGAAGATGCCGGTGATGGCCATCCACACGCTCGAGATCTCCATCACCACCTGGGCGTAGAGCCGCGCGGGCAGGCCGAGGCCGCCGTATTCCTGTGAGATGGTCGCGCCGAACAGTCCCATCTCCTTCATCTGCTCGACGATCTCCGTCGGATAGCGATCGGCGTGGTCGTATTCCTTGACCCGCGGTTTGAGTTCCTGCGCGGTCCAGCGGCGGATGGTGTCGAGGAAGACGGCTTCCTCCTGTGGGCCATAGGCCTGTTCTTTGATCGTCATCGCGCCCCCTCGTTCGGAACCGTCCGGCTGAAGGGCGCGAGGATAACCCCGCGCGGCCGATTCGACGAGGGCAGGGTGACGGGCGCGCCACGGCAGCGTGCGTGCCGGCCGAGATCTCGCACCTCGATGATCCTGGATCCACGATGGCGCCCCGCGCGGATGACCAAGAGCGGCTGGCCTGCGCGCTGCTGCCAGCCGGACGCTCTCATCGCGCGGCAAAGAATCCGTCTCGCGATCTTCATGGCGCCGTCAATCGGCCTCCCTAGGCTCTGGGGCGAAATGGCGACCGAGCTGGCATGGCTCGGTCGGTCCAAGACAACTAGAAGAAACTTTGTGGAGAAGGAACCATGTTCATGATGAATGGAATGCGCCGTCGCGCATTGAGCGCCGCGATCCTTGCACTGGCCTGCACCGGCGTCGAAGCGCTGGCGGCCGACGGTCCGCTGGTCATCGGTCATCGCGGCGCGTCCGGTTACCGGCCGGAACACACGCTCGCGTCCTACCAGCTCGCGATCGACATGGGCGCCGACTACATCGAGCCCGACCTCGTGATGACCCAGGATGGCCACTTGATCGCCCGTCACGAGCCCATGCTCGGCGGCACTACCGACGTCGCGAGCCGTCCCGAATTTGCCGCGCGCAAGACCACCAAGGTAGTCGACGGGGTGAGCGTCACAGACTGGTTCGCCAGCGACTTCACCCTCGCCGAGATAAAGACCCTCCGGGCGGTGCAGCCGCGGGCCAACCGCGACCAGTCGTTCAATGGCCTCTACGAGATCCCGACGATCGAGGAAGTGATCGCGTTGGCCAAGTCCGCCGGTCGCACGGTGGGCATCTATCCCGAGATCAAGCACTCCACGTTCCACGCGGGCATCTTCGGTGCGAACAACATCGAGAACACGCTGGTCTCGACCCTGCACGCCAACTACGACAACAGCCCGACCGCGCCGGTCTTCATCCAGTCCTTCGAAGTCGCGAATCTGCAGTACCTGAACACGCAGACCGACATCCGTCTGGTCCAGCTCGTCGATGCCGACGACGTCAACGCCGACGGCTCGATGTCGCTGGTGGCGCCCTACGATCGGCCCTACGACTTCGCCGCGGCTGGTGACACGCGTACCTTTGCCGACCTGTTGACCGCGGCGGGTCTGGACTTCGTCAACGATTACGCTGACGGCATCGGTCCGTGGAAGCCCTACCTGGTGAAGACGGTCGCGGACGGTGTGGATCGTACCGGCGACGGCGTGCTGACCATCAATGACCGTCGCGTCGACGGCAGCACCGGGGTCATCGAACTGGCGCACAGCCTGGGCCTGCTGGTCCACACGTGGACCTTCCGCAACGATGCCAGCGGCTACGGCTTCCAGGACCCGGTGACGGAGATGGCCTACTACTTCTCGCTCGGCGTGGACGGCGTGTTCACGGACTTCCCGGACAGTGGCGTGGCCGCGCGGGCGGTGCCGCTGCCGGGCGCGGCCTGGATGCTGGGTTCGGCGCTGCTTGGACTGGTGGGCGCGCGTCGCCGTCGCTGAGCGGCGCAAGTACCATGTGCGCTTCCAGGTGATGGAAGCGCACATGCTGTCCAGATGGCTGATCCCGCTGTTGATCGCGCTTGCGGGGGCGCCGCTCGCCCGGGCGGGCGACTTCCTCCAGCCCCTCGCCCCGGGCGTCTACGTCCATTACGGACGGCACGCCGACATCGACTCCCCCGACCGTGCCGACAGCGCCAATCTGGGCGTGGTGGTGGGCGCGCGCTGCGTGGCGGTGATCGACACCGGCGGCGCCGTGGCGACCGGCGAAGCGCTGCGCGCGGCGATCCGCGCGCTGACCAACGTCCCCGTGTGCTACGTGATCAACACCCACGTGCACTTCGATCATGTGCTCGGCAATGCGGCCTTCGTTGCCGACGGCGCCGAGTTCATCGGCCAGGCGCACCTGCCGGAGGAGGTGGCGGCGAGCCGCGACTTCTTCCTCGAGAACTTCGCGCACGAACTCGGCGAGCCGCCGAGCGCGGAGAAGGTCGTGGCGGCGACGCGCACCGTGAGCGACGTGCTTAGCCTCGATCTCGGCGACCGTGAACTGCGCCTGGTGGCCGCGCCGCGCGCGCACTCGGTGACCGACCTCATGGTGCTCGACGAGCGCAGCGGCACGCTGTTCGCGGGCGACCTCCTTTTCCGCGAGCGCCTGCCTATCATCGACGGCAGCCTGAAGGGCTGGCTCGAGTGGCTCGCCGACGCGAGCGCCACGCCCTATGCGCGCGTGGTGCCCGGCCACGGACCGGTCGACGAGGCCTGGCCGGCGGGCGCCGCGCCCGAGCGCGCCTACCTCGAAGCG
Organism: Gammaproteobacteria bacterium; assembly: GCA_019747795.1. Lineage (GTDB taxonomy): Bacteria > Pseudomonadota > Gammaproteobacteria > JADJYF01. The sequence goes on from JAIEQK010000198.1 coordinate 70,922, forward strand.
CTGCTGCGCGAGATTCGCGCCGGCATCGCCGCCGGCATGACTCTCGAGGAAGCGCAGGACAAGGTGGGGTTGGACGCGCTCGCGGGCTGGCAGCTTACCGGCCGCGCCCATCGCTTGAACGTCAGCCGCGCGTATCGCGAGCTCGAATGGGAGTGAGCGCGTAGCGCGCCGCGACCTGCTCGGCTTGCAAGAGCTGCGCCGCGATCCAGGCCGTGTCATGGCCCAGTTCCTGGGCCATGAGTGTCGCCGCGCGTGGCGCGACGGCGAGCGCCGCCGCCGCGTCGATGAACAGCGCGCGGGTGTGGAACGCGAGCGCATCGGCGACCGTCATGGCCATCTCCGCGCGCGCCGCCCACACGATGTGCGCGCCGCGATAGGGCAGGGACGGGTGCAGCGCTTCGGCGAGCGCCGGCTGCTCGGCTTGCAGGCGCTCGAGTGCGCGGGCGGGAAAGCCGAGCGCGTCCACCGTCTCGGCCGCGCCGCCGACGAGTTCCAGCGTCCGTGTGCCGCTCGCCGGCGCGCGCAGCGGTACACGCGCCACGGCGAGATCCACGCATTGTTCGGCGACCAGCCGACAGGTGGTCCACTTGCCGCCGCTCACGCTGAGCAGCCCGTTGTCGTCGAACACTAGCGCGTGCTCGCGTGAGACCTTGGCCGAGGCCGCGCTGCCGGGCGCGGCGGCCAGCGGCCGCACGCCGGCGAACACCGCCGTCACGTCCTCGCGGCGCGGCGCGCGATGCAGGTAGCGCTGCGCGACGTGGAGGATCTGATCGATTTCTTCCTCGCTGGCCCGCGGCTCGGCCGGCGCCGCCGCGAGCGCGATATCGGTCGTCCCGAGCAGCACGTGGCCGTGCCAGGGCAGGGCGAACATCACGCGGCCGTCCGGCGTGTGCGGCATCACGAGCGCGTGATCGCTGTCGAAGAAGCGCCGCGGCACCACCAGGTGGCTGCCCTGGCTCGGCAGCATCTGCGCCGGCAGCTCAGGGATCGCGAGGCGCCGCAGCCCGTCCCCCTGCGCGCCCGCGGCGTTGATCACGAGCCGCGCCTCGAACTCGTGGCTGCCGCCGGCGAGCACGTCGTCCGCCACCACGCCGCGAATGCGGCCGCGCGCATCACGCAGGTAGTCGACCACGCGCAGATGATTCAGCGCCGTCGCGCCGGCGGCGGCCGCGCGACGCAGCATCGCGAACAGCAGACGGGTGTCGTCGAAGCGCGCGTCGGCGTACTCCACCAGGCCGGCCAGGGGGCGGCGCGTGAGCTGCGGTGCCAGGCGTCGCGCGGACTCGACGTCGAGACGGCGACTGCGCGCGAGGCCGTGCGCGCCGGCGAGCCTGTCGTAGAGCGCGAGCCCGGCGGCGAACTTCCACAGTTCCAGGCGGCTCGCGGCCGGCATCAGGCAGCTCAATGGCTGCACCAGCCCGGGCGCGTGCGCGAGCAGTAGGCTGCGCTCGGCGAGCGCTTCGCGCACCAGCGCGAGCCGGCCCTGCGCGAGGTAGCGAATGCCGCCGTGGATGAGCTTGCTCGAGCGCGACGACGTGCCGCTGCCGAAGTCGTGCTGTTCGAGCAGCAGAACGTCCAGGCCGCGCTGCGCGGCGTCCAGCGCGATGGCGACGCCGTTCGCGCCGCCGCCGATGATGACGAGATCCCAGGGGCGCTTCTGCGCGCGAGCGCGTGCGAGAAAGGCGGCGCGTTGCATGGCCTCAGCGCGCCCAGTCGCGCGCGCGATCGACGGCGCGCAGCCAGTCGGCGCGCGCTTCGGC
>JAIEQK010000011.1 GCA_019747795.1 Gammaproteobacteria bacterium
GGGTCAGCGCGAGGACGCTCATGAGCGCCAGCGCCAGGGAGGGCATGAGCACCGCGCGCGGTGGCCATCCGGCTTGCGACACATCGGGTTCCATTGACGAGATTGGGCGCGTTATAGCACATCCCCTCGAGTGGGCTGGTGTGGTGATTCCCACCAGTGTTCTGACGGCGAGCGCGTCGCGGCCGTCGAAGCCGATGGATGCCTGCTTTCGCAGGCATGACGGATTTGGTGGATTCGCGGAGGCGCGAACGATCTGCGCTTTCACCGCACCTCACCGTCACCCCTGCGAAAGCAGGGGGCCATGGGCGGTCGGCGAAGCCCATGGATGCCTGCTTTCGCAGGCATGAAGGATCTGGTGGGTTCGCGGAGGCGCGAACGATCTGCGCTTTCACCGCACCTCACCGTCACCCCTGCGAAAGCAGGGGTCCATGGGCGGTCGGCGAGGCAGATGGATACCTGCTTTCGCAGGCATGACGATTCTGGAGGGCGTGATGCTCGTGGTGCCGAGGCGTACCGCTCTTGCTCGAATCGGCGACGTCACGTCAGCCACCGCCGCGCTGTCACGAATCCTTAACATGCCGCCGAGAGAATGCGCGCGACCTCGACCGCCATCGTCGACCGCCCCGTCCTCGAGGACCGCGCCCTTGCTTCGTCTCCCCGCGCCCCTGCGCATGCTCCCGCTCTCACTCGCGATCTCCCTGCTGGTGCGGCCGGTGGCGGCGCAGAATCCTCCGCTGGGGCGCGAGCTGCCGCGCGTGTGCGTGTCGGGCAACTGCACGGGCGGCGTGAGCAGTTGGGCGGCGCCCGGCCCTGGCGCGCCGGCGCGCGCGGTCAACGGCCGCACCATGACCATCCGCCAGCCGCGCCAGCGCGAACTCTACAACTGGGAGAGCTTCGACGTCGGCGCCGGCTACAAGGTGGAGTTCGAACAGAAGTTCGGCAGCGCCGCCGTGGCGCTGAACCGCGTGCTCGGCAAGACCAATCCGCAGAGCTTCATCAACGGCCAGGTGAAGGCGCCGGGCGAAGTCTATGTCATCAACCAGAACGGCATCGTGTTCGGGTCGCAGGCGAAGGTCGACACCCATTCGCTGACCGCCTCCACGCTGAAGCTGTGGGACGACCAGGAGTTCCTTGCCGGCGGACTGACCGCCGCCATCCGCAAGACCGACGCGGCCGGCAACCCCACGCCGGAACCGGCCTTCGACCACAGCGGTGCGGCCGGTGACATCGAAGTGCAGAAGGGCGCGCGCATCACGAGCGCCAAGGGCGGGCGCGTGCTGCTGGTCGCGCCCAAGGTCGAGAACGCCGGCCGCATCGAGACGCCCGACGGCCAGACGGTGCTGGCCGGCAGTCACGATCGCGTCTACATCGCCGCCGCCGACGATCCCAACCTGCGCGGCCTGGTGGTGGAGGTCGACACCGGCGGGCGGGTGGACAACCTGGGCGAGATCATCGCCGAGCGCGGCAACGTCTCCATGGTCGGCCTGGCGGTCAACCAGGACGGCGTGGCGCGCGCCACCACCGCGGTCAACTTCAACGGCTCGGTGCGGCTTTCCGCGCGGCACAAGGCCAATCCCGGCGCGATCGTCAACAACGGCGGCAACGTCAGCATCAACACCGCGGTGCTGCAGACCACGCCCGACGCCGACGATCCCGAGCAGACTTTCGGCGTGCGCCTCGGGCGGGGCAGCGTCACCGAGGTGGTGCCGGACCAGGACACCACGACCCGGGCGATCGACGCGGCGCCCCAGCGTCCGTCCATCGTCGAAGCGGTCGGCAAGACCGTCGCGCTCGAGCGCGACGCGCGCATCACCGCGCCCGGCGGGCAGGTCAGCCTGCGCGGGGTCAGCGGCGACGTGCCGGGCGAGGTCAAGCTCGCGCGCGGTGCGCGTATCGACGTCGCCGGGACCACCGACAGCGTGCTGCCGATGAGCGCCAACATCGGCGAGCTCGAACTGCGCGGCAACGAACTGGCGGACTTCCCGCTGCAGCGGGACGGCGTGCTGCGTGGGCGCAAGGTGTTCTTCGATCTGCGCGAGCTGCGCTTCGTCGACAACGATCCGGCCGACGCCGACGACGATCAGTACTTCCTGCCGGTCGGCAATGTCTCGGCGGCCGTCACCAGCGTGCGGCGCGGCGTCAGCGAGCGTCTCGCGCGCGGCGGCAGCATCACCATCGACGCCGATCGCGCCGACCTCGCAAGCGGCTCGCTGGTGGATTTCTCCGGCGGCCGGGTCACGGTCGAATCCGGCTTCGTGCAGACCTCGCTCCTCATCTCCCAGGGCCGCGTGTTCGACATCCACCAGGCTCCTTCGAACCTCGTCTACGACGCGGTGCTGCCGTTCCTGGATGTCGACTACAACCGCTGGGGCGTGACCGAGCGCTACAACGTGTTCGGTCTCGGGCAGGGTCTGGGTCGCTTCGAGGCCGGCTACACGCTCGGCTACGACGCCGGTTCGCTCAGCATTCGCGCGCTCGACGTGACGCTGGCCGGACGCCTGCGCGGCGAGGCGACGCCGGGCCGTCTGCAACGCGAGCAGCCTGGCGCGATCATCGCCGGACGCCAGCGCTTCAGCACCGAGCGTCCGCTCGGCGGCCTGTTCGAACTGGGCAGCATCGCGCTCGGCACCGGGTTGCCGGTGGGACCGGCGGGCATCCGCCTCGGCACGCGCCAGGCGGACGATGACGACCTCGCGCTCGCCATTCCGGCGCAGCTGTTCAATGACGGCGGCATCAACCGCGTGCACGTGATCAGCGGCGGCGCGGTGCGACTCGGCGACTTCCGGCTCGACGCGGGCGGTGAGCTCAAACTGACCGGCAGCGGCGATTCGCGCATCGATGGCGAGGTGAACATCGCGGGCGGCACGGTGGCCGTTGATCTCCTGCAGCCGCCGGCGCTGCGCCCGAGCCTCACCGTCACCGAGGACGCGCGCATCGATGTCGCGGGGCGCTGGGTCAACGACACGCCGCTTCTCAATCCCGCGGGTCCGACCGCGCCGCTCTTCATCCACGGCGGTGAGGTGCGGGTCGGCGCGGCGGGCGATCTCACCCTCGAGGCCGGCAGTCTCATCGACGTCAGCGGCGCCGCCCGCCTCACCGCGGAAGGCGTGCTGGAAGCCGGGCGCGCAGGCAGCATCCGCCTCACCAGTCTGCCCGCGAACGCCGAGACCTTCGGCACGCAGATGACACTCGACGGCGAACTGCGTGGCCATGGGCTGGAAGATGGCGGCAGCCTGGAACTCCGCGCCGGCGCCTTCGACATCGCCAGCATCGCGCATCCCGAGCGCGGCGGTCGCGTGCAGCTCACGCCCGCGTTCTTCACCAACGGCGGTTTCACGCACTACACCTTGCACGCGGAGAGCACGCAGGACGCGGCCGGCGACGTGCTGATCGACGTCGCGCCAGGCACGCGGGTCGACGTGCGGGCCGAGAGCCTCGTGCTCGGCGGCGAGTTCAACACCGCGCCCACCGGCACCGACTTCGCCACGCTCACCAAGCTCGCGCTGCTGCCGGTCGCGACTCGGCCAGCGACCCATCTCGCCTTCGATACCCAGCGGCGCCTGTACGAGCAGGCGGACGCGCGGCCGTCCATCGTCATCGGCAGCGGCGCGCGGCTCGGCACGGAGATCGGCGGCGACATCCAGCTGGCCGCGCGCGATCGCATCGTGGTCGACGGCGAGCTCGACGCGCCGGCCGGCAGCATCAAGCTCGAACTGCGCGACGCCGGCGACCAGGTGGGTTTCCGCAACGAAGGCCTTTGGCTGCTGGACGGCGCGGCGCTGACCGCGCGCGGCGCGGATCGCAGCTTCATCGACAGCCAAGGTCTGCGAACCGGCGAGATCCTGGCGGGCGGCAACATCACCCTGGCCGCCACGCGCGGCGCGGTCGTGATCGCGCCCGAGGCGCTGCTCGACGTGTCCGGCACGGTCGGCACCCTCGAACGACTCGACAACAGTGGCGCGCGGCCGGAAGTGCGCACCGAGCGCGTCGCGACCGCGGCGGGCAGCATCGTCCTGCGTGCGAGCGAAACCCTGCTGCCCTACGGCGAACTGCGTGGCCAGGCCGGCGGCGCCGGCGCCGCCGGCGGCACGCTGCGGGTCACGCTCGACCTGAGCGGCCGGCTCGGCAACGCGGCCTTCGCCGGCTCGCTGCCCGATCTCTTCCCCGAGAACGCGCGCGTCCTCACGCTCGGCGAACGGCCGGCCTGGCAGGACACCTGGGCGAACTTCGAGGACGCGGGCTTCGAGGCGGCGCTGCGCACCTCCGGCATCGACGCCGCGGGGCGCGTCGATACGACGCTCGGCGTGCACGGTACCGGGGCGCTCGATGCCGCGACTGTCATGGCCGGTGGTTTCGACGCGCTGGAACTCGGCGCGCGGCAGAGCATCGCGCAGCGTGCCGATGGCGCCAGCCAGTTCCTCGGTCTGCCGGCCGAGGTGCGCATGGCCGGCACCGTCAATCTCAGTCTCGAGCGCGAACTGCGCATCGACGCGCCGATCCTGTCTTCGGACGGCGGCCGCGCGCGCCTCGCTGCGTCCTACGTGCAACTCGGCTCCACCAACCGCGCATTCCGCGTCGGCGCGGTCGAGACCCGCAACCTGTTCGAGCCTTTCGGTGGAGCCGGGCGCCTGGATGTGCGCGCGGACACGCTCGACCTGGTCGGTTTCGCAAGCCTGCAAGGTTTCGGTCACGGCACGCGGCCGATCACCGCGACGAGCCCGGTGCGCCTCGCGGCGCGTGGCGACCTGCGCCTGCACGGCCTGCCCGTGCCGCCGCTCAATTCCAATACGCTGAGCGCGCTGTCCGACGTGCAGGGCGCGTTCGAGACCGCCACCTCACTCACCCTCGAAGCGGCACAGATCTATCCGACCACGCTGTCGGAGTTCACCGTGGCCGTGCGCGGCGAGACCGGCACGCTGACGGTGCGCGGCAACGGACGCGCGAGCGAGACGCCGCTCTCGGCGGGCGGCGTGCTGACGCTCGCGGCGCCGAACATCGTGCAGGGCGGCGTGCTGCGCGCGCCGCTCGGCCGCATCGAACTCTCGGCCGGCGCGAGCGACGCCACCGCCATCGCGCGGGCGCGCGCCGCCGCGACCACGGCCAGTCCGTACGACGGCGCGCGGGTCGTGCAGGCCTTGGCCGCCGCCGGCAACCAGGGCCGCGGTGACGTGCGCGGCGCGGTCGCCACGCTCGCGGCGCTCGATCCCAGCGACTACCGCCTGACCTACCAGGGGGACGGGCGCTACAGCCTGCTCCGGCTGCGCGATGGTCTCGAACGCAGCATCGACACCGGCGGCGCCTCGCTCTTCACCACCGCGACCATCGACGGCTTTCGCCTGACGCTGCGCAATACCGCGCAGGTGCAGCCCGGCGACAGCTACCTGGTACGCCACGGCGACCAGGCGGTGCTCGGCAGCAATCGTCTGCTGGCCGGCAGCCTGACCTCGGTGTCCGGTGCCGATCTGCCCGTGCCCTTCGGCCAGCTGCTGCTCGAGAGCAACTGGGTGCTGCCGATCAACGGCGTGGCACGCACGCTCGACGAGCCGCGCATCTTCGAGTCCAACCCCAGCGCCGCGGCGCTGGAACAGCGGCCGTTCAACGCGCCCGATCGCCCCTGGACCAAGCGCATCGCGGTCACCGGCGCGGACATCGAACTGGCCGACGGTGCGCAGCTCGATCTGAGTGGCGGCGGCGATCTGATCGCCGCCGAGTTCCGCCCGGGTCCGGGCGGCAGCCGCGATCTGCTCGGCGGCACCGCGGACGGGCTGGCCTTCGCGCTGGTGCCGAGTCTCGGCCTCGGCCCGCGGCCGCGCGATCCCTTCTACGCGATGGACGACGCGCTGGCCTCGTCCTTCGCGCCCGAACTGCCGGCGGTGTCGGTCGCGGATCTCGATCTGACAGTCGAGATCGGCCCGGGCAGCGCGCTCGCGCCCGGCCGCTACCAGGTACTGCCGCGCGCCTATGCGCTGCTGCCGGGTGCATTCCTGGTGTCGCCGGAGACCGCGCTCCGCGATCTGCCGGGGGACGGCGGCGGCCTCGGCCTCGACGGCGTGCCGGTGGTGGCGGCGCGCTTCGCGGTGGGTGCGGGGCAGACGGCGCAGCAGCGTCCCATCGGGCTCAGGGTCGAGAGTCGCGAGCAGGTGTTCGACCGCGCCGAGTACGCGGTCGCGACCGCCAACCAGTTCTTCGCCGCGCGCGCAGAGAAACGTGAACAGCTCGCGCCCCAGCTGCCCGTGGATGGCGGGCGCCTGGTGTTGTCCGCGACCGACAGCCTGCGCCTCGCCGGCCAGCTCGCACCCAACGCCGGCAGCGGCCGCAGCGTGCAGGTGGATGTCGTCGCGGACAAGCTCGCGGTGGTCGACCGCCTGAGCGGTGCGGATGATCGCGTCGAACTGCTGGCGGACGACCTGAACGGTCTGGGCGCCGAGAGCCTGCTGCTCGGCGGCACGCGCAGCTTCGCGGAGTCGTCCTTCGAACTCGATCTCACCGCGCGCGAGGTGAGCGTCGAAGCGGGCGTGCGCCTGCGCCTGCCCGAACTCCTGCTCGGCGCACGCGAGAGCGTCGACATCGCCGGCCGCATCGACGCAGTGGGCGCGGTGAAGGGCGCGCCAAGCCTGAGCTTCCGCACGAACGGCGATGGCACGCCGCGCAGCCGCGCACTAGTGCGGGTGTCGGCCGACGGCCAGGTCGATCTCACCGGCGAGAGCGCCGCGGGCGGCATCGTCCGTGTGCGGGACGGCGCGAGCCTGCGCGCGCCCGGGTCCATCACCATCGACGGCTCGAGCGACGTGTTCATCGACGGGCGCCTGGCGAGCGCGGGCGGCTCGGTGTCGCTCAACACCTCGCGCATCAGCATCGGCCAGGTGCCGGCCGGCACCGGCGGGCTGGTGATGCCCGCGCTGGACGCCTTCGCGGCGAGCGATCTGCGCCTGGTCAGCGCGACCTCGATCGACTTCTACGGCGATCTGCCCGATCACCGACGCTTCGACAGCCTGGTGCTGGACGCCGAGGCGCTGCGCGGCTTCGACGCCGGCGGCGCGATAGGTGCGGACTCACTTGTTCTGCGCAACAGCGGCACGGCCGGTGCGCCAGCCGCGGGCAGCGGCGGCGGCGTGCTGCGCTTCGAGGCCGACACGCTCGAGTTCGCCGGCGGCGACATGGCGTGGAGCGGCTTCGCCCGCGTCGCGCTCAGCGCGCCGACGGTGGTGGCGCGCGGCGACAATACGATTGCGAGCGCGGCGGACGTGGATCTCGCGAGCGCCACGCTCTCCAGTCGCAAGGGCGGGCGGCTCGCGCTGGATGTCGACGGCGACCTGCGCCTGCTGGCGCGCGGCGCAGCGAGCGACCTCTACGATTTCGACGGCGCCTCGCCGACCAAGCGCGTCGGCGAGAGCGTCGGCTTGGGTGGCCGGCTGCGTCTCGCGGCCGACGACATCGAACTCGCGAGCGTGGTGCGTCTGCCGTCCGGCAGCATCGAAGTCGAGGCGCGCGACGGCGACGTGCGGCTCGGCGCCGGCGCGGTGCTGGACGTCGCGGGACAGCTGCGTCGGTTCGACACGCGGCTGACCGGCACCGAGGGCGGCAGCGTGTCGCTGCATGCCGCGACCGGCGACGTGGTGCTGGACGCAGGCAGTGTCATCGACGTGGCCGGCACCGCGGTCGACGCGCGCACCGTCGCGGCGGCCGGCGAAGTCCAGCTGCGCGCGCCCGGCGGCGAGGTGGCGTTCGCCGCCGGTAGCCTGCTCGGCGGCTTCTGGACCGAGAAGGGCGCCGACGCCTACACGCTGCTGGCGCCGAACGACACGACTGTCGCGCGCGCCGGTCGCCTGTCGCTCGACGTGGGGCGCCTCGGCGCCGACGGCATCGCGTGGCAGGAGCTCGCCGCGAACGGCTTCATCGGCGCGCTCGAGCTGCGCCTGCGGGATGGAGATCTCACCATCGCTGCGGATGAACTGCTGCGCGCGGCCGACATTCGCCTGGCGGTGGATCGTGGCCGGCTCGACATCGCCGGCACGCTCGACGCGAACGCGCCGGCGGGGGGACGCATCGCGCTCGCTGCCGGCGGTGACCTCGTGGTCGACGGCAGCCTGCACGCGGCGGCAACGGCACGCGACGAGGACGGCGGCAGCGTCGAACTCGCCAGTCGCGAGGGACGCATCACTTTCGGCGCCGACGGCGATATCGACGTGCGCGGTCGCCGCGCGGACGGCACGGCGAGCGGCGACGGCCTGGTGCGCATCGTCGCCCCGCGTGGCGCGGACAATGCGAGCGTGGCGGTCGATCCGCTCGCCGGCAGCGTGCTGGGCGCGGGCAGCATCGAAGTGATCGCGAACCGGGTCTACGCAGGCATCGAGCGCATCGATGCGGTCGAGACTGCGGTCGCCACGCAGATCGGTCTCGACACGCTGCGCGCCGACAACGACGTCTTCGCGCTGGCCGAGCCCGGTCTCGTCACCACGCTCGACCCCGACGGCGCGCTGGGCGCGCGGCTGGTGGTGATGCCTGGTATCGAGATCCGCAGCGACGCCGGCCGCGCGCTGGAACTCGCCACCGACTGGTCGCTCACCACCTGGCGCGCCGGTTCGGCGCCCGGCCTGCTGACGCTCCGCGCCGGCGGCGACCTGCTGCTGAACGGCGGGCTCAGCGACGGCCTCACGCAGCGCGACAACCTGCAGGCGCTGACCAACTTCTCGCTCGACCCAGCCGACTTCGGCAAGGTCGACATGCTGCTGGACGGTGCGTCGTGGAGCTATCGCCTGGTGGCCGGCGCGGATCTCGACAGCGCCACGAGCGGCGGGGCGCCGGCGGTGGCAGCGGCCGACGCGCTGGCCGTGCGTGACGACGGCGAAGGCGACCTGCGGCTCGCCAACGACCGCCGCGTGCGCACCGGCACCGGCAGCATCGAGATAGCGGCGGCGGGCGACGTGCGCTACCTCGGCAACGGCGCGGCCATCTACACCATGGGTCGCAACGCGGGCTACGGCAACATCGCCTTCGACCCGGCAGAGCTCGACGCGCTCGGCACTTTCATTGGTGATTTCCTCGACCTGCAGATCGCTTTCGGTTTCGACTACGGCGGCGTGCTCGATGGTCGCGAGGACATCGCCTTCGCGCCGTACTTCTTCGACCGCTACCTGCCCGGCGCAGTGTTCGGCGAGCAGGGCGGCGACATTCGCATCGAGGCGGGGGGCGACATCGTCGGACCTGGCAGCACGCAGCTCATGACCCAGTGGCTGGTGGTGATGGGCGGCGAGAGCGGCGACGTGCGCCTGACCTTGGGCGGCCTCGAGCTGCCGACGATGTGGGCCATCCGTCCGGAACTGTTCCGCCAGAACCTCGGCACGCTCGGCGGCGGCGACATCGCGATCACCGCCGGCGGCGAGGTGAGCAACCTGTCCGTGGTGCTGCCGACCAGCGGTCGTCCCGACGGCGCGGGCTTCACCTACCTGCCGTTCACGGGCGCCTTCGGCAACGCTGGCGTCAACGCGGTCACCGAACTCGGCGGTGGCAATCTCACCCTGCGCGCCGGTGGCGATGTGCTCGCGCCGCGCGTGATGGTCGGGCGTGGCAGCGCGCAGATCCGCAGTGGCGGGCGCATCGGCGCGCCCGAGGGCGCCTCGGTCGACGCGCTGTTCGCGCTCGGTCACGGCAACTTCGACGTGGTGGCCGCCGAGGGCGTAGCGGTCGAGGCGATGTTCAATTTCTCGATGATGCGTCGACCGCTCATCGCCGCGCCGGGCGGCGGCAGCCTGGATGCCGACACGCGCTCGTACTTCTTCACCTATGGCGAAGGCAGCGCGCTCGCGGTCGACAGCCTGGCCGGCGACGTGCTGCTGGAGAATCGCACGCGCTCGACCGATCCGATCTTCGCAAGCATCCTCGGCAACGCCGGCGTGACCAGCGCGGACGAGTCCGCGCTGCGCATCTATCCCGGCAGCGTGCGCGTGCGCGCGTTCGGCGGCGACGTGCAGCTCGCCCGCGGCTTCCAGCTGTTCCCGGACGCCGACGGCACGCTCGAAATGCTGTCCGCGGGCAGCATCACCGATCTCGGCTTCGAGGTCGGTCGGCAGCGCGTGACCGTGGTGCAGTCCGACGCCGACGTGCGTCGTCTGCCGAGCGTCAGTAATCCCGCGGCGGGCAGCCCAGGCATCGGCTCGACCTTCCTGCCGGCCAAGCAGCGCCCCGTGTCCGACGATCAGCGCGCGTGGCACGCGACCGTGCCCGTGCATCTGCAAGACGACGATCCCAGCCTTCTGATCGCGCTCGGCGGCAACATCGGCCAGGCCCGTCTCGAAGCGCGCGGCTTCCGCCTGTTCCTCGCCGAGCCGGGCCGCATCATCGCCGGCCGCGACATCCTGAATCTCGATTTCGAGATCCAGCACGTGGCGGCCGAGCAGACGAGCGTCGTGCGCGCGGGCCGGGATTTCATCTACACGCCGAACCGCGACCTCGCCGGCAACCTGGCGCAGAGCCAGCAGGAACGTTTCCAGGGCGCGCTGTTCAGCGGTCCCGGGCGCGGGTTCGTGCTGGCCGGGCGCAACATCGATCTCGGCACCTCGGACGGCATCGTCTCGGTCGGCAACCTGCGCAACTTCGCGCTGCCCGACAGCGGCGCGAGCCTGCACGTGTTCGCCGGCGCGGGGGAGGGACCGGACCTCGCGCGCTTCTACGCGCGCTACCTGCGCGACCTGCCGCGTACCAGCGCCGACGCCGTGCCCTACCTGCAGGCACTGGTGGGCAAGGAGCTCTCGGCCGAGGAAGCGGCATCGATGTTCAAGGACCTGGAGACCGCGCGGCGCGCGCTGGCCGAGGCCGGTGTGGCGCCAGGCGCGCGGGACGTGGATCTCGACCTCGGCTCGGCGGTGAGCGAGCGCCTCCTCGCGCTCTTCTTCGGCGAGATCGAGCGCGCCGGCGTGGGCGCCACCACCACCGGCTCCGATGACTATTCGCGCGGCTTCGCCGCCATCGAGACGCTGTTCCCCGGCAAGGGGCGCGAAGGCGCGCTCAGCCTGCTGCTGAGCCGCATCCACACCGAGGACGGTGGCGACATCAACCTCTACGTACCGGGTGGCAGCGCCAACACCGGCGCCGCCGCCACCGCCAGCGTCACCAAGTCGGAGAACGAGCTCGGCGTGGTGGTGCAGGGCAAGGGCGACGTGCGGGGCTTCGTGCGCGACGACTTCCTGGTCAACGCCTCGCGTGTGTTCGCGCTGCAGGGCGGCGACATCCTGCTGTGGGCGAGCGAGGGCGACATCGACGCCGGCCGCGGCGCCAAGTCGGCGCTCGCCGCACCGCCGCCGCAGGTGGTGTTCGACCCGGCCTCGGGGCAGTTCGTCACCGTGTTCCCGCCGGAGGTCGCCGGCAGCGGTATCCGCAACTTCGCGCCACCCGGCACGGTGCCCGGCAACGTCTTCCTGTTCGCGCCCAAGGGTGTGATCAGCGCCGGCGACGCCGGCATCGCTTCGGCCGGCAACATCACCATCGGTGCGCGCGAAGTCATAGGCGCCGACAACATCGACGTCGGCGGCACGGCGGTTGGCGTTCCGCAGGCCGACATCGGCGTCGCGGCGGGCCTGAGCGGCGTGTCGAACGTGGCCAACGCCGCGGCCCGCGGCGCGCAGGACTCGGCGGCGGAGAACGCCAAGGAAGCCGCGGCCATGGCGGCCAACGGGCTCGAGCAGCCGACGGTGTCGATCATCTCGGTGGAGGTGCTCGGCTTCGGCGGTTGAAGCCGCGGCGGGTGGCGCGCGCGAGAATCTCGCGCCCCTTGCGGCGATGGGTGAGAATCGGCCCATCCCCGCAGCCCTCGTCGCGCGCATGCCATCGCCCAAGTCGCAGAAGGAGCCCGCCCAGGCCGCCACGGTCAAGGCCTCGCGCCAATGGTTGTCACGCCACGCGGCCGCGGTGCCGGCGATGGCGGACTTCTACCGCCTGCTCGCCAATCCCACCCGGCTGCGCATCCTGCTGACCCTCGGTCGCGTGGAGCGCCTGTGCGTGGGTGACCTCGCCGCGGTGGTGGGACTCAGCGTCGCGGCCACCTCGCAGCAGTTGAAGATGCTGAAGGGCGAAGGCTGGCTGCGCGCCGAGGGCCGTGGCAAGCAGGTCTACTACTCCATCACCAGCACCGCCCTGCGCGACGCCCTGGAGGGCGATCTCGAACTCCTGCGCAAGAAGCCGCGCGGCTGAGCCCAGGCGGGCTTCAAGTCGCTTCGGTCTTGGTGCTAACATTTTCAAATTGTCGAAAATGATTGAGCATCGATGAGCACCTGCGCACAGCACGACAGTCGCGGCGAGACGCGTGCATGGGGCCTGCTGGCACTGGCCGTGACGGGCGAAATAGCCGGCGTGCTGGCGCTGCGCGCCAGCGACGGCTTCGCGCGCCTCCTGCCCTCGCTCGCGGCGGTGCTGGCCTTCGGCGTGGCGCTGGTGGTGGTGAGCCGGGTGATGAAGGTGCTGCCGGTCAGCGTCGCCTACCCGGTGTGGGCCGGTGGCGGCACGGCCGGCGTGGCGCTGCTCGGCATGGGCGTGCTCGGCGAGACACCGAGCGTCGCGCGGGCGGTGGGCGTCGCGCTGATCGTGCTCGGCGTGGTGCTGATCAATCGCGACCGCGTCGCCGCGGGCGGGTGCTGAGCCGCGCATGGCCCTGCACGCGGCCTGGGGATGGGTGCTTGGCGCCATCGTCGCGGAAACGATCGCCGCGCTCGCGCTCCGCGCGAGCGATGGTTTTACCCGTCCGCTGCCGGCGCTGTTGGCGACGGCGAGTTTCGCCTGCGCCTTCTATCTCACCAGCCTGGCGCTGGTGGTCCTGCCGGTCAGCCTGGTCTACCCGGTGTGGGCGGGCGGCGGCACGGCGGGCGCCGCGACCGCGGCGCTGTGGCTCTACGGCGAGCGTGCCGGCGCGCAAAAGATGCTGGGCGTCGCCGCCGTCGTGGCCGGCATCGTGGTGCTGAACATCGCCGCGCCCGCGTGAGCGGGAGAGGAGAGCAGATGGGCGTCTACCTCCGCTACTTCGGTACCCACCTGCTGCTGCTGGTGACCGCCGTAGGCTTCCTCCTCGGCGGCGCCGCTCACTGGCTCGGTCTCGCCAGCGGCGTGGTGGTGTGGATCGGCGCAGACGCGCTCAGCCCGCGCGTGGGCGCCGCGCCCGCCTATCGCCATCGCGCGCTGCTGGACGTCGCGCTCTACAGTCTGTTCCCGCCGCTCGCGGCGCTGACGGCGATTTTCGCCTGGAGCCTGTCGAGGACCGATGTCCTCGGCTTCGGCGCCTGGCTGCACTCGGCCTTCGGCTACGACGCCCTCGCGGCGCGCGCGGCGACCGCCGGCTGGGACCTGGTGGGTGGGGCCTGGTCCTTCGCCCTCGCCATCGCGCTCGGCGGCATCCTGGTCGCGCACGAACTCGTGCATCGCACCCGCGATCCACTCGCGCTGGCGGTTGGGCGCTGGATGCTCGCCATCGCCTTCAACGCCACGCTCGAAGTGGCCCACGTGTTCGGTCATCACCGCGACGTCGGCACGCCGGCGGATCCGACCACCGCGCGCCGCGGCGAGAGCGTCTATCACTTCTACCTGCGCTCGACCTTCGGGCAGGTAGCCCAGGCCTGGCAGATCGAGCGTGAGCGCCTGGCGGGTGCCTCCGCGTGGCAACGCTGGTGGAGCAACCGTGTGCTGCGCGGCTTCCTGCGTTCGTGGAGCGTGGCCGGCGTGTTCTTTGCCGTTGGCGGCTGGCGCGCGCTCGGCGTGTTCCTGCTCGCCGCCGCCTACAACAAGCTGCTGCTCGAAGCGCTCAACTACATGGAGCACTACGGCCTGGTGCGCGTGCCCGGCACGCCGATAGAGCCACGCCACTCCTGGAATTCCGTGAGCGCCTTCAGCCATGCCGTGCTGTTCAACCTGCCCTGGCACGCCGATCACCATGCGCGCAGCCAGGTTCAGTACCCGGAACTGCACGCGACCGAGACCGCGCCCGTGCTCGGCCAGGGCTACCTTGCCACGTTGCCGCTGGTGCTCGTGCCGCCCCTGTGGCGCAGGCTGATCGCCCCCCGCCTGGCCGCCTGGGATCGCGAGCGCGCGAGCGCGGCGGAACGTTGCCTGGTGGGAGGGGACGGCGGTGGGTGAGCGCCCATGTTGCTTTGACACGAGGGCATGAGGCGCGGTGGCGTCGTCGGTCAGGGGGCAGGCAGCGGAGCGCGTACCGGCAGGCAGAGCGTGAGTGCGAAACAGAGTACGAGCATGAGGCTGCTGCCGAGCAGGCAGGCGCTCATGCCGCCCACTGCGGTAAGCGTGCCGGACAGCAGCACGCCGCACAGACGCCCACCGGCGTTGGCCGCGTAGTAGAAGCCGACGTCCTCGGCTGCCTTCTCCGAGCCCGCGTAGGCGAGGATGAGGTAGGAGTGCAGCGAGGACATCACCGCGAACGCGCCGCCGAACGCGCACAGTCCCGCGGTGACGATCAGCGTTGCGTGCCGCGGGTCGCTGGTGGTCAGCAGCAGCGCGATCGCGAGCGGCAGGCTCACCAGTAGCGCGCTCCACAGGCGAGCTTCCGGGACTTCGCGGGAGAGACCGTCAGGGCTGCGGCGCACGAGGCGCGGCGCGAGTGCCTGCACCAGGCCGTAACCGATGGTCCACAGCGCGAGGAAGCCGGCCACTTCCATGTAGCGCCAGCCGTGCGCGTAGAGAAACACCGGCAGGCCGACCACGAACCACACGTCACGCGCGCCGAACAGGCACAGGCGCGCGGCGGCCATCAGGTTGACGGCGCGCGACTTGGCGAAAAGCTCGCGGATGGAGCGCGAGGCCTTGGCCTGGCCGAGCGCGCGGGGCAGGGCGAGCGCCGTGAGGATCAATACGCTCACCAGGGCGGCGGCCATCACCGCCAGCGCGCCGCGAAACCCCAGGGCCTCGAGCAACACGCCGCCGAGGAAGAAGCCGATGCCCTTCATGGTGTTCTTCGAGCCGGTGAACCAGGCCACCCAGCGGAACAGGCGACCGTGCTCGCCGGCCGAAGTCGCCTTTAGCGCGGACTTCGCCGCGGTCTTGGTGAGGTCCTTGGCCACCCCGGCGACGCCCTGCGCGAGGACGACACAAGCGACCGACAGCGGCGCCTGCCAGCCGGGGTCGAGCGCCGCCAAGGCGCCGATGCCGAGCAACTGCAGGACCATGCCGGTCATCAGCATCCGCGGGATGCCGTAACGGGTCGCGAGCCAGCCACCGACCAGGTTCGCGACCACGCCCGCGCCCTCGTACAGCACGAACAAGCTCGCGAGCTGCACGGGCGTGAAGCCCACGCGGTTGAAGTGGAGCAGGATGAGCGTGCGCAGCGCGCCGTCGGTGAGGGTGAATACCCAGTAGGCACCGGTCACCACCGCGTAGCTGCGCACGGCGGACATCAGGCGTCCCGCGCCGCCACGATGCTCGCCAGATCGATCATGCGACACGCGTAGCCGGCCTCGTTGTCGTACCAGGCATAGACCTTGAGCAGGGTGTCGTCGGTCACCAGCGTGCTCGGACCGTCGATGATGGCGCTGCGCGTGTCGTTGGCGTAGTCGGCGGAGACCAGCGGGCGCGACTCGAAGCCGAGGATGCCGGCCAGCGGGCCGGCGGCGGCGGTCGCGAACAGCTGGTTGATTTCTTCCGCGGTGACCGCGCGCCGCATTTCGAACACGCAGTCGGTGAGGCTCGCGTTCAGCACCGGCACGCGTACCGCGTGGCCGTTCAGCTTGCCGGCCAGCTCCGGGTAGATGAGGCCGATGGCCGTCGCGCTGCCGGTGGTGGTCGGCGCGAGCGACAGCAGCGCCGAGCGCGCGCGGCGCAGATCCGCGTGGGGCGCGTCGACCACCACGTTGGTGTTGGTCGGGTCGTGCAGCGTGGTGATCTGTCCATGGCGAATGCCGATGGCTTCGTGCAGCACCTTGACCACCGGCGCGAGGCAGTTGGTGGTGCAGGACGCGGCGGTCAGCAGCCGATGTTCGGTGGGGCGGTAGAGATGATCGTTCACGCCGACCACCACGTTCAGCGCGCTGCCGTCCTTGACCGGCGCCGCGACGATGACACGCTTCACGCCCTGCCGAAAATAGCCTTCGAGGGTTGCCTGAGTGAGGAAGCGTCCGGTGCATTCCAGCACCAGATCGCAGCCGAGTGCGCCCCAGGGCACGTCGCCAGGGTTCGGCAGGGCGCTGAAGCCGATGCGTGTACCGGCGACGCTCAGCGCCCCGGGTCCGTCCACCGCTATTTCCGTGCGCCAGCGGCCGTGCACGCTGTCGAATTCCAACAGGTGCGCGGTGGCCGCCGCGCCGCCCTTGATCTCGTTCACGTGGACGATCTCCAGCCGCTGCGCGCGGCGGGGATCGTCCACCGGGCGCGGCAGGCCGCCGAGCGCCGCGCGTGCGACCAGGCGCCCGATGCGCCCCATGCCGTTGATGCCGACTCGCATTCCTGGTGCTCCTTCAGCTGGTGAGTTCATCGTCGCCGTCAACGGCGCGCGGCAAGCGGCCGATGTCGTCGAGCTTGCGTTGCAAGGTGAGCGAGTCCAGCGCCGCCAGGGGCAGGCTCAAGAAGAGTTCGATGCGCCGCTTGATCTGCAGCGTCGCCTGCTCGAACGCGCGCCGTCGGCTCTCCGGCGAGCCGCCCCTCAGTCCAGGATCGTCGATGCCCCAGTGCGCGGTCACGGGCTGCCCCGGCCATTGCGGGCAGGTCTCGCCGGCGGCGGCGTCGCACAGGGTGAAGATGAAATCGAGGCGCGGCGCCGCGGGGCGGGTGAATTCGTCCCAGGACTTGCTGCGCATGTTCTCGGTCGGCAGGTGCATCTCTTCGATCATGGCCCGCGCGAGCGGATGCACGAAACCCGACGGGTGGCTGCCGGCGGAATAGGCGCGAAAACGTCCGCCGCCCAGGTGTGCGAGCAGCGCTTCAGCGATCAGCGAGCGCGAGGAATTGGCCGTGCACAGGAAGAGCACCGCGTAGCAGATGTCGGGCGTTGCGGTCATGCCGCGGGTCTCGGCGTCGAGGGTGGGCGTCGAAGGTAGAAGGGCATTGTTACCAATAGGTGACGCGTGGCGAAGGCGTGTTATTTAGTTGTCATTGACAACCGAATGCGCGGCAACTACCTTGCGATCATGGTTTCCACTAGCAACCAATCATGACAGACACATCCACTGCCGGCGCGCTGCTGCGCGAGATCGCCCGCAGGTATTCCCGCGCGCAACGGGTGGTCGCCGACTGTTGCCGGGCGACAGGCACCCAGTGCCATCTGCTGACCGAGCTGGATGGTGCGGGACCGCTCTCACTGATCGATCTCGGCGCCCGCCTGTGCCTGGAGAAGAGCTGGGTGTCCCGCGCGGTCGATGCCATGGTCCAGCGCGGCCTGGTCACCAAGGAGCCCAACCCCGCGGACGCGCGCAGCTGGCTGGTCACCTTGACCCCGGCCGGCGCGCAGACCGCCGCCGAACTCAACCGCAGCCTGGACAACCACGCCGAGCAGCTTCTGGCCGGGCTCAATGCCCGCCAGCGCGCGAGCGTCGAAGCCAGCCTGCACCTCCTGATGGAGGCCCTCAAACAGGACGGCGCGGCCAACTGCTGCCTGCCCGCCACCACGAAGAAAGGAGCGAACGCATGCTGCTGAACGAATCCCTGCGTCTGCGGCCCGCCACGCCGGCCGACTGGCCGATGATCGCGAGCTTGCTGGAATGCGAGCAGCTGCCCCTGGCCGGCGCGCGCGAACACCTGGCCACCTTCGTGGTGGCGGTCCTGGACGACCGCGTGGTGGGCGTGGCCGGCGCCGAAGTCCATGGCGATGTGGCCCTGCTGCGTTCGGTGGCGGTGGAGAAGGGGATGCAAGGTCGCGGCATCGGCCGGCGCATGGTCGAGCTGATGCTGAGTGAGGCCGCGCGCCGCGACATCGTCGAGGTGTATCTCCTCACCACTGGCGCCGCCGAGTACTTTCCGCGCTTCGGTTTCAGCCCGCGCGAGCGCGCGAGCGCGCCCGCCGCGCTGGCGGCCTCCGCGGAGTTCCAGGGCGCCTGCCCGGACTCGGCGGCGCTGCTCGGTCTGCGCCTGCGCGATCGAGTGATGCCGAGCGGCGAGCTGCCGGTTGCCGTAATCGGCGCCGGGCCGGTGGGGCTGGCCGCGGTGGCGCGCCTGCTCGAACGCGGCATCGAGCCCCTGGTGTTCGAAGCGGGCGCCACCGTGGCCGCGAGCTACGTCGACTTCGGTCACGTGCGTCTGTTCTCGCCCTGGCGCGCGAACATCGACCCGTGCATGGCCGCGATGCTCGAGGCCCGCGGCTGGACGCCGCCGCCCAGTGAAGATCTGCCGCTCGCGAGCGAGGTCGTGAGCGGCGTGCTGGAACCCTTTGCCGCGCTGCCGGAAGTGGCGCGCAGCCTGCACCTGCAAAGCAAGGTGGTGGCCATTACGCGCGAGGGCCATGACAAGGTGCAGAGCGCAGGCCGCGAGGCCGCGCCCTTCGTCCTGCGCGTCGAGCGCGACGGTGTCGTGCAGGAGTTTCGCGCACGCGCCGTGATCGACGCGAGCGGCACCTGGCAGTCGCCGAATCCGCTGGGCGGGAACGGCCTGCCGGCGCTGGGCGAAGAGCAGCTGGCGACTTTCATCCACTACGGCATTCCGGACGTGCTCGGCAGCGCGCGAGCGCGCTATGCCGGCAAGCGCACGCTGGTGGTCGGCGCCGGTCACTCCGCGGCGAACAGCCTGCTCGCCCTGGCCGAACTGGCGCGCGAAGCGCCGGGCACGCGTTTCGTGTGGGCGGTGCGCTCCGAGTCGCTCGCCCGCGTGTTCGGCGGCGGCGCGGCCGATGGCCTGCCGGCGCGCGGCCAGCTTGGCCAGGCGCTGAAGGCGCTTCGCGACTCGGGCCAGATGGAGTTCGTGAGCGGCGTACGTATCGACGCCATGGAACGCGACGGCAAGGCCTTGCGCGTGCGCGGCCGACGGGTCCGTGGCGAGACGGTGGACATCGCGGGCATCGACGAGATCATCTGCGCCACCGGTCAGCGACCCGATCTCGGCATGACGCGCGAACTGCGCCTGGCGCTCGACCCCTGGCTGGAATCGGTCCAGGCCCTCGGGCCGCTGATCGATCCCAACCTGCACAGCTGCGGCTCGGTGCGCCCCCACGGGCACCGCGAGCTGTCGCACCCGGAAGCGGGCTTCTACACCGTCGGCGTGAAGAGCTACGGCCGCGCGCCGACCTTCCTGATGATGACCGGCTTCGAACAGGTGCGCTCGGTGGTGGCGGCCTTGGCGGGCGACCTCGCGGCCGCCGACCGGCTGGAGCTCGAACTCCCCGAGACCGGCGTGTGCTCGGTCAGCGCCGATCTCGACCTGGGTGCGGGCAGCGCCTGTTGTGGGACGAGCGAGGTCGAGATCCCGGCGCCCTCGGCCAGCGCCTGCTGCGCGGCGCCCTCGGCATCGATGCCAGCGGCCGAGAGCGCCTGCTGCGCGAAGCCGGTCGCCAAGCCTGCGGCCTGCTGCGGCTGAGACGCGTCGATGTCGCGCACCGCGACCGTGGTCGTGCTCGGCATCGGCCAGACGCTGGGTTGGGGCTCGACCTACTACCTGCCCGCGGTGCTGGCCGCGCCGATGGCCCAGGAACTGGGCGTGCCGACCGCGATGGTCTACGCGGCGTTCTCCGCGTCGCTGGTTCTGTCCGCCCTGGTCGGTCCGCTGGCCGGGCGTCTCATCGACGCCCACGGCGGACGCGGACTGCTGATGGCGACCAACGTAGTCTTCGCGCTGGGCCTCGCCGCGCTCGGCGCCGCGCAGGGCGTGCTCTCGCTGTTCGCGGCCTGGGCGGTGCTCGGCATCGGCATGGGCAGTGGGCTCTACGAGGCGGCGTTCGCCACCGTGGTCAGGCTGTGGCGCTACGAATCGCGCAACGCCATCACCGGCATCACGCTCATCGCGGGCTTCGCCAGCACCGTGGCCTGGCCGCTCAGCGCCTGGCTGAACGCGGAGTTCGGTTGGCGCATCGCGTGTCTCGCCTGGGCGGGGCTGCATCTCGGCGTCGCCTTGCCCTTGCACATGCGCGTGCCGCGTCCTTCGGCGGACGAGGCGCCAGCCGAGCAGAGCGCCGCGTCGACGCCGACGTCGGAGCACCGCTCCACACCTGAACTGCTGCCCGCCAATCCCACCGTCACCGCGGCCGTGCTCGGCTACGTGTTCGCCGTCACCTGGTTCATCGCCACCGCGATGGCGGCCCATCTGCCGCGCATGCTCGAGGCGGCCGGCGCGAGCGTGACGCTGGCGGTGGCGGCGGGCGCCTTGATCGGCCCGGCCCAGGTGGGCGCGCGATTGCTGGAGTTCAGCCTGCTGCGCCACATCTCCCCGCTGTTCTCCGCCAGGCTCGCGGCCCTGGCCCATCCGCTCGGCGCGCTGGTGCTGCTGTTCGGCGGAGGCGCCTACGCCGCCGCGTTCACGGTGCTGCACGGCGCGGGTAACGGCATCCTGACCATCGCCAAGGGCACCTTGCCGCTGGTGTTCTTCGGCCCGGATGGCTACGGCGCCCGCCAGGGCTGGCTGATGCTGCCGGCGCGGGTCGCGCAGGCCGTCGCGCCACTTGCCTTCAGCCTGGCCCTGGACGGACTGGGTGGCCAGGTGGCCTGGTTGTCCGGTGGACTCGCGACCAGTGCGCTGCTGGCGCTGCTGGTGCTCAGACCGCCCGTGCGGCGCCTATGAATACGTCGAGTGACCCATGCGCGTCTCGCGCCGTCCACGGCAGCGCGGAACCCCACACGGGCTGTCTCCCACAACCATCACCATCACCCTGAACCTTCAACCGAGGATAGACACATGAGCACTCTCTCCATGCGCGATCGCGAACTCGTGGCGCTGGGCGCCGCGCTGGCCAGCAACTGCATCCCCTGCATCGAGTTCCACGTGCCCGCCGCCCGCAAGGCCGGCCTGAGCGACGCCGACATCGCCGAAGCCATCGCGCTGGCCGACAAGATCCGCAAGGTCCCGGCGGACAAGGCGCTCGATGCCGCGCACGCGCAGCTGGGCGCGGCGCCGGCCGTGGCTGGCAGCGCCTGTTGCGCGCCCTCGGCAGAGCCGGGCAAGGCGTGTTGTTGAGCGCGCGGCCCGGCCGTCCGCGGGGCGGCCGGGCCCATGGAGGACCGCGTCCATGAACGATTCGCCGAGCATCGAACTCGACTTCGATGTCATCGCGCGCGAGCAGTCTCCCGCGCTGCTGCGCTATCTGCGCCGACGTGTCGGGGACCACGCCGACGCCGCCGATCTCTTGCAGGAGACGCTGATCAAGGCGAGCCGTGGTCTCGGCAGCTTCGCCGGCCGCGCGTCGCTGCAGACCTGGCTGTTGGCCATCGCCCGCAATGTCGCCAACGATTTCCTGCGCAGACCCGAGCGCCGTCACTCGTTCGTTGCGGTGGAGGAGGCCATCGAGGTGGAGGACGGCGCACTCGGCGTCGAGCAGCGCATGGAAGCCGACGAGACGAATCTTTGCGTGCGCGAAGTCATCGACAGCCTGACGCCGGACTACCGCGCGGCGCTCATCCTCCACGACCTGGAAGGTCTGGATTGCGAGCAGACCGCCGAAGTCGTGGGTGGCAGCGTGGGCGCGGTCAAGGTGCGCCTCCACCGCGCGCGCCTGCGTCTCAAGTCCGTGCTCGAGCGCAGGTGCGGCTTCTATCGAGACAGCGACAGCGTGCTGCGCTGTGAGCGACGGGACGTGTCGTCGATCCCCGCGGGTGGAGCAGCCGACCGGTCGCCAACGCCTCCGCGCGCGTTGGGCGTATTTCTGTAACTCCTGTGGCGTTGCTCGCGTCTATCTGTCCAGGGCGCTCGATCGCGATCAACGAGGTCGAGCATGACGGAGGCAGAGAAGATGAGGGCCATTCGAATGGAATACGTTATGAGAATTCGTCGCCGCGTACTTGGCTTGCTTGCACGGGCGCGAGCGCGCATCGCTCACCTGTGCGGAAGGATGTCGGCCTGCTGCGCGGGCCGGGGTTGCATCTCGACCGCCGCGCACGGTGATACCCCGACCGGGAGCACGCGCACATGAGCGCCGAGCTCGAGAAACGCCGAGACGAGGCGCTGGTCAGCGTCGCCTGGCTGGCGGACAACCTCGATCGACCGGGCCAGCGCATCGTCGACATGCGCAAGGGCGATGGCTATGACGCTGCCCACATACCCGGGGCCGTCAGCCGATGACTACCCGTGTAATCCTGTCCGGGCGTGACGCCGAACTGGTCGCTCAGGTTCGTAGGCGCCTGGCGGCAGCGTGTGACGGTCGAGGGGGCATGACGATTGAGGTGGCATCCGCCGCCGGCGCATCCTGCGATCTCTGGATCGCGTTGGACCCCGGCGCGGACGGCCCGCCGGCGCCGCCGCTGCGGCCACGCTACGTCGATTGGTCGTTGCTTGGTGGCTGGTGGGCGAGCAACCGACAGGCGCATGCCGATCCCAGCGCCGCGTACGCCGCGCTGGACGCGCTGCTGCAGCCGCGTATCGCCGTGCTGCTTGCGCTGCTGCCGGTGCCGGGCGGACCCGCCGCCGCGGAATTCCACGCCAGCCTGCGCGTGCAGGACCTGCCGCGCAGCGTGGCCTTCTACGCCTGGCTGCTCGACACCTGGCCGCGGGAGTGGACACACCGCTATGCGACCTTCATCCGGCCGGATCTCGCGCTCAACTTCGTGCTGATGGTCGCCGACGGCAACGCGCTTCACCACGACACGCTGTATCACCTCGGGATCGCGCTGCCGGATCGGGCCGCGGTCATCGATGCCTATCACCGCGCGCGCGCTTTCGGCGCCTGCATCTCGAAGCCGCCGCGCACGACCTGGCGGGGAACGCCACTGCACGAACTGTGGCTGGAGGATCCCGACGGTACGCTGATCGAGATCTATGCGCGCCTGACGCCCGCGGAACTGGCCGACATGCCGGCGGACCAGGCGCCGGTGTTCCTGGTGCCCGGCACGGCGCCGTGAGCGCGAGGGGCGCCCGTCGTCGGGCGCCCAGGTGAGATCAGGCCGTCCGCAAGCCGCGCTCGTACCACTGCTTGGAGCGATTCACGACGCGCACCACCAGCAGCATCACCGGGACTTCGATCAGCACGCCCACCACGGTCGCGAGCGCCGCGCCGGACTCGAAGCCGAACAGGCTGATGGCGGCCGCGACCGCCAGTTCGAAGAAGTTCGATGCGCCGATCAGGGCCGATGGACAGGCCACGTCATGGGACTCGCCCAACGCGCGGTTCAGCCCATAGGCCAGCGCCGAGTTGAACAGCACCTGCAACAGTATCGGTACCGCGAGCAGGGCGATCACCAGCGGCTGATCGAGGATGGCCTTGCCCTGGAAAGCGAACAGCAGCACCAGCGTCGCGAGCAGCGCGGTGATCGACCAGGGACCGATGCGTTCCATCGCGGCGTCGAAGGCCGCCTGGCCGCCGGCCAGCAGGCGTCGGCGCCACGCTTGCGCCAGCAGCACCGGGATGACGATGTACAGCACGACCGACGTGAGCAAGGTCGCCCATGGCACGGTGATGGACGAGATGCCGAGCAGGAGCGCGACGATGGGCGCGAAGGCGAACACCATGACGGTGTCGTTCAAGGCCACCTGCGAAAGCGTGAACAGCGGATGGCCATTGGTGAGACGGCTCCACACGAACACCATCGCCGTGCAGGGCGCGGCCGCCAGCAGGATGAGGCCGGCGATGTAGCTGTCCAACTGCTCTGCCGGCAGCCAGGGCGCGAACAGGCCGCGAATGAACACCCAGCCGAGCAGCGCCATCGAGAACGGCTTCACCAGCCAGTTCACGAACAGCGTCACGCCTATGCCTTTCATGTGTCGGCGCACTTCGTGCAGCGCGCCGAAGTCCACCTTCACCAGCATCGGGATGATCATCACCCAGATGAGCAGGCCCACTGGCAGGTTGACCTGCGCGAACTCGAGCCGGCCGATGGCCTGGAACAGGCTGGGCAGCGCCTGGCCGGCGCCGATGCCGACCAGGATGCAGAGAAACACCCACAGCGTCAGGTAGCGCTCGAAGATGCTCATGGGTGCGGGGGCAGTGCTCACGAGGGGGACTCCATTGGTGCGTGTGGTCGAATGACTATGGCGCGTCCGCGCCGTGGGTGGCCAGCCGTCGCAGGCGTTCGACGCCCACCGGCTCTTCGGTCAACAGCGGTACAACGGCGTGACGCCTGGCGTGTCGGGTGCGTACCAGGTCGATCTCGCGCAGCTCGTTGGCGGCGCGCTGGCGGAGCAGGGGCGCTTCGGGATGGCTGGCGGCGACGCAGTTGTTGATGACCCAGGCCCAGGGCTCGATGCCGGCCCGGCGCAGATCCTGCTGCAGGCTCGCGGCTTCCAGCACCGGGGTGGTCTCCGCCAGCGTCACCAGCAGGACCTTGGTGCGGTCAGGATCCTGCAGCTGCAGCATCGGCGTGTGATAGCGCACCGACGAGCCGCTCAGCTGGCGGACGATTTCGCGGTGATAAGCGCCGGTAGCGTCGAGCAGCAGCAGTGTGTGACCCGTGGGCGCCGTGTCCATGACCACGAACTTCCTGGCCGCTTCGCGGATCACTCGCGAGAAGGCCTGGAATACCGCGATCTCCTCCGTGCAGGGCGAGCGCAGGTCTTCCTCGAGCAACGCGCGACCGTGCGCGTCGAGCTTGGCGCCCTTGGTGTCCATGACGTGCTGACGATAGCGCACGGTCTCCGCCTGTGGATCGATGCGGTCGACGGTCAGATGGGGCAACGCGCCGTCCAGCGTGTCGGCGAGGTGCGCGGCCGGGTCGGAGGTGGTCAGGTGCACGTCGTGCCCGCGCAGCGCGAGTTCGACGGCGACCGCGGCGGCGAGCGTGGTCTTGCCGACCCCGCCCTTGCCCATCAGCATCACGAGCCCATGACCGCTCACGGCGATGTCGTCGACGAGCGAGGCCAGGCTCGGCGCCTGCAGTGGCGGCAGGGCCGGCAGCTGGGCGTCGGTCGCATCCATGGTCTCGCGCAGCAGCTGCCGCAGTGCGTCCACGCCGACGAGATTGAAGGGCTTGAGCGCGACTTCATCGCGCGGCAGTGCCTGCAGCGCTTCGGGCAGGGCGGCGAGTTCCTGTTGCTCCCGTCGGCACACGGCCTGGGCCAGAGGGTCGTCGCCTGCGCCGTCGCGCGGGTAGACGCCGTTCACGACCAGGAACTGCTGGTCGATCCCCAGCTCGGCGAGCTCATCGTGGGTGCGGGCGGCTTCACGCAGGGTCGAGCGCTGAGCGCGGGCGACCAGCACCATGCGCGTGCGCGTCGAGTCGGCCAGCGCCGCCACGGCAGCGCGATACTGATCGCGCTGTTTCTCCAGGCCGGCCAGCGGGCCGAGACAGGAGGCGTCGCCCTTGCCGGCGTCGAGAAAGCCGCTCCAGGCGCCCGGTAGCTGCAACAGGCGAATGGTGTGGCCGGTGGGCGCCGTGTCGAACACGATGTGCGCGTAGCGCTGCGCGAGATCGGCGCTGGTCAGCAGGCCCGTGAATTCGTCGAAGGCGGCGATCTCGGTGGTGCACGCGCCGGACAACTGCTCTTCGATGCTGCGCACGACACTTTCCGGCAGCACGCCGCGTACCGGGCCGACGATGCGATCGCGGTAGGCCTGGGCGGCGGCCTGGGGATCGATCTCGAGCGCGCTCAGGTTCGGTACCGCGGCGATGGGCGTCACGCGATTGCCGATCGCGATGTCGAACACCTGGCCGACGTTCGAGGCCGGATCGGTGCTGACCAGCAGCACCGCCTTGCCGCGACCGGCGAGTTCCACCGCCGTCGCGCACGCCAGGGAGGTCTTGCCGACGCCGCCCTTGCCGGTGAAGAAGAGGAAGATCGGCGGCGACTGCAGAAAGCGGAACATGGCTCGCGCGCGTTTCAGCAGCACTGCTCGCCGCTGCAGCACGCGCCGGCGCCGGGCGCGGACGGCGCATCGCCCTGACGAGCCCAGCGCGCGAGCTCGGTGCGGCTCGGATAACGACCGTTCAAAACCGCCTCGCCATCCACGAGGACGAGCGGCAGGCCGGCCTCGCCACTGGCATGCAGAAAGGCGCTGACGACCGGGTTGTTCGCGAAATCGAGCGGCGCCTGGGCGAGATTGTGGCGTTGGACATCGACGCCCTGGCTGCGCGCCCATTCGAGGTCGGCAGCGAAATAGAGCAGGGCTTCGTCGACGTCGACGCCGCATACACCGCTCGCACAGCACAGGGCCGGGTCGTAGATGTCGATGACAGGCACGGTCACTCCTCTCGTTCAGGTCTCGCCCCATCGGGCGGTGCAGTGGGACAACATGCGTCCTGCGCGGAACGGCGCGGACCTCGTCACTTCGCTGCCACGCGGGGCCGCGCGGTCTTTGCTGGCCGGCAGGACACCGACGCAAGGGCGTCGACGCACTGCTCGGGATGGCCCTGGCAACACTCGTCGGTGAGGAAGGCCACCAGCGCCTGCACCGCCGGCAGCAGCGCCCGGTAGCGTTGGAAGCGCCCCTCGGAGGTCACGGCGACCAGGCCCGCATGGGTCAGGGTCTTGAGATGGAAGGAGAGGTTGGCCGGCGTGACGCCGAGCGCGGTGGCGATTTCGCCGGCCACCAGGCCCGTGGGCTCGTGGCGCACCAGGAGGCGGAAAGTCTCCAGGCGCACAGCGGAGGACAGGGCCTCGAAGACCTTGCTGGCATCGGCAGAGCGCATGTCGATTGATTCAATGCTTAAAGAGACATTAAAACGTCGTGGCGCCTGCGTCGTCAACCGACGCTGGGCATGCACGGGCGTTCAGGGTGCCGCTCACGACCCGGCGCGAACGCCGCGCCGGCCGGTCACTCGCTTCGCGGGGCTTGGGCCGGCGGCGCGAGCCGCTGGTCTTCGTTGCGATGCCGCAGGTCCTGCTCGAGGTTCTCGATCTCGACCTGCTTCAATCCCAGTGCCGGCTCGCTCTGCAGGAAGCTGGTCCAGGAGGTCTTGGACTTGAAGTGCTCGAGGATCTCGGCATTGATGCCGTAGAGCTCGTGGTTGCGCTTGCGCGCCGCGGTGAGATCGGCACGAGTGGCGGTGAGCTGGGTCTCGAGTTCGCCCTTGGCGGCCAGCGTCGCGCGATGTTCGGCCGCGAGCTCGCGGCACTTGGCGACCGTGTCACGGAGGCGTTGTTCGGTCTGCGCGAGGCGTTCGCCGCTGCCGGCGAGCTTCTTGTCCAGTGATTCGGACTTCCGTGCGGCGAGCTCGAGATCGGTCGCGAGTTCGTCTCGCGCGTGCTTTTCACGCGCGAGATCGCGCTCGAGGCCTGCGATCTTCACCTGCGCGGCGGCGTTGTCCGCCTCCAGGCGCGTGCGCTGCTCGGCGAGCTGTCGCAGGAGTCCCTGGGCGCGATTCAAGGCCTGTTGCAGGGCGGCGGGATCGGCGGCGGCCTGTTGCGCCTGCGGCGCTGCGACGTGCGCCACGAGCAGCGCCGCGGTGAGCAGGCGCAGGCGCCAGCGGCCCGCGGCCCGGCGCTCAGAAGTTCGCATTTACGTCGACCTGCAGGACATCCATGCTGAACGGCACGCCGTCGATTTCGTCGCTCGACATCCAGCGCGTGCGCAGCCAGGTGCCGCGCGTCAGGCCGTAGTCGGCGCCGATTACGTAGCCTTGCGTGTTGGTGCCGCCGAGATTGAAGTTCGAGTCGGTGAAGGCGTCCAGCATGGAGTCGCGCTGCAGGTAGCGGTAGTAGCTGTAGAGCGTCCACTCGCCGGCGCGGTCGACGCAGTGACTCAAGGCCTGGACCGTATCGCAGGCATTGCCGACCTGCATGCCGAGATGCCAGGCCAGCGATCTCTCGGGCACGCGCAAGCCGGTGCGACCGGCGATCTCGCCCTCGTCATAACCGATGTTCTTGACCAGCTCGCCGGTCAGCCACACGTCCGCCGCATCGAAGCCCGAGTAACGGTACTGCATCGAGAGATTGATGAGCGTGAAGTCAGCGGCCAGGCCGAACAGCTCGGAGGTCAGGTCGAGATCGTTGCGCAGGTCGTACAAGGTGTTGCCCTTGACCACGTTGCGCGGCGCGGTCCAGTCGCGCAGCACGCTGTTGAACTGGTTCCGCTGACCCGGGATGTTGATGTAGTCGTGAAACGCGAAGGCGACGGTCGCCGCCTGGGTCGTGGTGAAGGCGAAGTCGATGCCGGCCTGACCGCCCCACAGCCACTTGTCGTTTGACTTGTCGTCGGCGACCGGCAGCTCGTTCTCCAGCAGCGGATAGGCGCCGACGGTCAGGAACACCTGGCGCTTCGGGCTCGCGGGGCCCGACACGGGATCGAGGAACCACAACGGCTGATGCACGCTGACGGCGAAGCCTTCGAATGCCAGGTCGTTGTCCCACAGCACGTCGGAGGGCGTGAAGTAGGGATTGGGGATGCGGCCACCGCGAGCGAACACGCGCGAGAAGCCATCCGCGTCGCGCTGGTTCCAGCCTATCCACAGGCGGTCTACGTTGAACTCTATCGGGTCGCCCTGCCGGCCGAGCGACTCGTTCATGGAGATCGGGTTGTCCAGGCGGCCGGTCACGAAGCGCAGGCCGACATCGACATTGTCGGCGACCGTGGCGTCCAGCGACAGGCGCGCGCGCACGCGCGTGCGGTGGCGGTCCTCGGTGGAATTCAGGAACGCGTTCTGGCCGGCGCGGGTGATGCCGCCCGCCTCGTTGATGGCCTGGAAGTTGGGCAGAGAGGCCGGCTGATTGCTGCTCGCGAAGTAATCGCCCTGGTAGCGCAGGCGCGCATCGCCGCTCCAGCGGAGCGCGGTGACCCAGGCCGGCAACGCGTCCTTCAGACCCCAGCGCTCTTCCTTGGCCTTGGCGACCACGTCCGCGGTGACGTCCTTGCGCAACTCGGCGCGCACCTGCTCGCGAATCTCGTCCTTCACGAAGTTCGGGACATAGGGCACGCGCACCACCTTGCCGGCGGCGGCGGTCTTGTCCGCGGCCTGGTCGGCGGGCGCCGTCTCCACCACGGTCTCGCGCGCCGCATCGGCGCGCGCGCGCGCCGCCGCCTCGTTCTTCAGCGCCTGGGCCTTGGCCTCCGTCAGGATGCCCTGTTCCACCAGCGCATCGACCAGGTTCAGGATGGTGTTCTTCATTTCGAGCAGATCGGTGCGCTCGTCCGCCCAGGCGGTGGCCATGGGCAGGGCGAGCAACAGCGCCGCGGCGGGGCGACTCAGGACTTTCATCGGATGGAGCGGAACTCGAGGCTTGAGGTTCGTGGACGGCATCAACTGCGCGAGGAGATGCGGATTCGGATCGGCTGCGGCAGGTCCTCGGGCGGCGCATGCGACAGGCGCAGACCACCGGCCAGCGCACGCCGCACGGCCTCATCGACGGCCCGGTCGCCGGTACCGCGCATGACCTCGGCCTGCTGCAGACGGCCTTCGCCGTCGATCCAGATGCGCACGACCACCGCGTAGCGGCCCTTGTGCATCTCCGAGATGTCGGCGAGCAGGGCCTGCAGTTCGGTCTGAATGACGCCGGCGTACCACTTCTTGCTGTCACCGCCGCCGATGAGCGCGCGCCCGCCCTTCTTGGCCTTGAGACCAAAGCCGTCCGCGCCCGCGACGCCGTCGGCGTCGAGGCCGAGATCGTCACCCGGCGGCGCTTCGTCACTGGGCTGCTCGGCCACCGGCTCCGGCTCGGGTTCGGGGACATCCACTTCCTGCACTTCCGGCGGCGGTTCTTCCACCTGCGGTGGCGGCGGTGGCGGGGGAGGTGGCGGCTGCACTATGGAGATCTGCTGGATCTCGGGCGCCTTGGGTGCGTCCGCGCCGCCCATGCTGCCAAAGAAGACATACAGGCCTGCGCCGATCACGAGGACGACCAGTCCGGCGGTGATCTGCGCGCCGTAGCGGCGCCAGAAGCCGTCTTCACTGTCGTCGTCGGCGTCGAATCTTGGTTCCATCATTTGACGAGCTTCTGTGTGACGAGTCCGATTTGCGTGATGCCTATGCGGCCGCACATGTCCAGCACGTCGACCACCAGTTGGTACTGCACGGTCGAGTCGCCCTTGATGATCACCGGCAGGCCGGGATCGGCGGCGTGCAGGCTGCCGAGGCGCGACTCCAGTTCCTGGATGGTCACGGGATAGGTGTCCAGGTAGATGGTGCCGTCGGCGGAAATGGTCACCGCCTTGGTTTTGGGCGTTTCCAGCGGCGGCGCGCTGCTCGCCTGCGGCAGGTTGACCTGTATGCCCTGCACCGCGGCGGTGGTCATGATGATGAAGATGATCAGCAGCACGAAGGTGAGGTCCACCATCGGCGTGATGTTGATGTCGTCGTAGGGTTCGTTGTCGCCCTTGAGTTCCGCGGCCATGGCTAGGATCCCTGCCGCGCTCAGCGACCGTAGTACTCGTTGACGCGCGCCATGAACTCGTCGGCGAACACGTGCATGTCGGCCGAGATGTCCTTGACCCGCGCGCCGAGGTAGTTGTAGCCGAACAGCGACGGTATCGCGACGCCGAGGCCGGCCACGGTGGCGAGCAGCGCGGCGGCCATGCCGGGCGCGATGGCGGCGATGTTCACGTCGCCCGTCGCGGCAATCGCGGCGAAGGTCACCATCACGCCGACCACCGTGCCGAGCAGACCGATGAAGGGCCCGCCGGAGATCGCGATGGTGAGCAGTACGAGCTGGCTGTTGAGCTTCTGGCCTTCACGCACCATGACGGCATCGAGCACCGCGCGGAGCGACATCATGGCCTTGTCGTCAAGCCCCACGGGCGCGGCGCCCACCGCCGGTGAGAAACGCGAGCGGACCTCGTCCAGGCCGCGTCGGTACACGCGGAACAGCGGCGAGTCCTTGAAGGCGCGAGCGCGATCGTAGAGTGAGGTGAAGCCCTGGTTGGGGTCGTCGACGGTCGGCGCGAGCGCTTCGTAGGCGGTCAGGAACTGCGCGGTCGCCTTGCGCGCGCGACCGAGGGAGATACCCTTCAGCACCATGACCAGCGCCGCGATGATCATCATCACGCCGCACACGCCGATCACGAGCTGTTCGACCAGCGCGTCCTTGTTGCCGAACACGCTCTGGAAAATGATGGTGAAGTGCCCGACGGCGTGGGCTTCGCCCTCGCCACCGGCGGCGCTGTCGGCGGACTCGTCCGCTGCGTAGGTGATGACGCGGTCGTTCTGCGTGCCCTGCACGGTGCTGGCGAGTGCCAGGTATTCGGCACTGCGCGCGACCGTGCTCACTTCGACTTCGTCGAGCGCGACGGCCACGCGCGCGCTGCCGTCGCCGACGCCGCCTAGAGTGATGGGGCCGTCGAGGTCAGCCAGGGTCACCGCCGCGCTGCCGGCCAGGCGACCATCGACGAACAGGCGCAGTTCGCCGCCGCCCGCGCTGACCGCGATGTGCTGCCAGGTGGCGGCGACCAGCGGCGTGGTGCTCACCACGCGTTGGCCCGCGTACTCGACCGAGAGTTCAGCGCCATTCACGGACACCGCGAGCCGCTGTCCTGCGCCGCTGCGCTCGACCAGGCGTGCGGCGCCGCTCGGCAGGCTGTCGAAGCGCGTCCACATCGCGATCGTGAAGCCCTTGTCGGCGGTGAAGCGCAGTTGCGGCGCGTCGGCCACGGTCAGCACGTTGCTGCCGTCGAGCAGCGCGCCCTGGCCGATCAAGGACGCCGGGTTGGGTACCGCGGTGCCGCTGACCTGGGTCTGGTAGGCGGTGCTGTCGGCGAGCAGCGTGGGGCCTGCGAAGTGCAGAGCGAGCGCGGTGTCCGCGTCGAAGCTCGCGCCTGGGTCGGCGGCATCGACCGCTTGCGCGTTGCCGAAATACATGAACAGGCGGTTGTCCGGCGTCTGCGGATTGACCACCGGCAGCTTGACCCACACCAGGGCCATCTGCGCGGCCGCGTCGAACTTCTCGACGTGGTACTTGAGCGGCGTCTGGTCGTCGCCCGCGACGAAGCGCAGATCGAGCCCGCCCTCGCGCACGTTCAGAAACTGCGGGAAGTTGCCCGCATGCAGGCGCAGGAGCAGCGGCGCATCGTTCACCGCCGCGGCGAGATTCGCGCCGGTGGTGCCGGTATCGACGGCCAGCGGTTTGCGTTGGGTCCATTCCTTCGCCCACCACGCGCTGGCGGACTGGGTGAAGGCGAGGGCGAGGGCGCAGAGCGCGCAGCGCAGGTAGGTGGAGCGTCGAAGCGTGGCTAGGCTCATGGCGTCAGCTTTATATGATGTTCTCGTTACGCTCTCGTGACAGTTGCGCTGCGCGGTCAGGACCCACGGTCGCCACCCTAGTCGAGCAGCGAGTCATGCGTGTGACGTGCGCGTTCAGAAGCCGTACTCGAGACGAAAATGCACGCGCGAGTCGCCGCTCGCGATGGTTCCGGAGTCCTTGAAGGGCGTGGCCCAGTCGAGTTCGGCCTGGAGCGCTTCGTAGGCGCGCAGACGGAAGCCGAGACCCGCGCTCCACAGCGTTGCTGTCGCGTCCTGGGCGGGCAGCGCGTCCTGGGTGCGACCGCTGGCGCCCTCCACGAAACCGTGCACGCGCGCGCTCGATAGCGCGGTCCACAGCCGCTTGGCGAAGTCGGGCGAGCGCAGTTCGAGCGAGGCGCGCAGGCCGTCGTCAAAGAACTGCTGGGATTCGAGGTAACCGCGGATGCTCTGTACGCCGCCGACGCCGAACTGCTCGTTGCTGATCAGCGGCGCGGCGGCGACCTGGCCGTCGAGCGCGCCGAACATCTCCGCGCCGCCCGGGAGGGGCTGCAGGTGCGAGAGCCGCGCATTGAGATAGATGAAGTTCGGCTTGGCGCGAAAGCGCTTGTCGGCGAATTCGCTGGTGCGATTGCCCATGCCGCGCAGCGCGAAGTTGAGCCCCGCGCTGAACTCGGTCTCGCTCGAGCCGCCGAGATACACGCCGCTGTAGAGCGCGCTCAGCACGTGGTAGCTGATGGGCGTGTTGAGCGTGTCGGCGCCGAGCAGCTGGATGGACTCACCGAAGTCCTTGTAGTCTCCGCCGAGCGTCAGGCTCTGGAAGAAGCTGCCGCGCGCCGGCAGCGGCAGGGTCGCGCGCACCCCGCCGATGATGCCGTTGCCCACCACGCCGAGCGTGCCGACCGCGGCTACGTCGCTCGTGGTCTTGACGCCGTAGAGCGTGAAGACCTTGTCCGAGTCCGGCAGCCGGAAGCTGTAGGTCGAGGAGAACACCTCGACGTTGTCGCGGTTCTCGGGCGCCACCTGGTAGGCGGCCGAGATCGCGTGTTCGCGCTGCCAC
Source organism: Gammaproteobacteria bacterium (assembly GCA_019747795.1). Classification (GTDB taxonomy): domain Bacteria; phylum Pseudomonadota; class Gammaproteobacteria; genus JADJYF01. The sequence continues at coordinate 33,208 of JAIEQK010000011.1, forward strand.
AGGTTGCCGTAGCGCACTTCGGCGTTCAGCCGCAGCCTCTCGGTGTTCTGCGTGAAGCGGTCGTTCAGTTCGAGGCTCGCGTGCACGGGCAGCTTGTCCTCGACCCTCAGCTCCACTTCGAGCGTGCCGGGCGTCGAGCCCGGGCGCAGCACCGGGGTCACGCTGCGGTCCGGGCTCGCCTGGTTCAGGCGCTGGAGTTCCTTCTGCACGGCCGGTAGATGCGGCACACCGCCCTCGGCCAGGGCCGGCACCTGGGCGCGAATGCGACCGAGGGAGAAGTATCGCGAGCCGGTGACCTTGAGCCGCTGCACGCGCCCTTCGACCACGCGCAGTCGCACGATGCCGGCGTCCACGTCCTGCTCGGGGATGTCGATCAGCACGGTGCCGTAGCCGCGTTCCTTGTAGACCTTCTCGAGCGCGCCGCGCGCGGCCTCGACCGTGTCGATGGTCTTGTCCGGTCCGAGATGGGGGTAGACCGCGCGCTCGATGAGCTCCGCGTCGATGAGCGTGTTGCCCTCGACTTGGTATTCCCACACGTCGAAAGTCGCGTCGTCTTCCTCGGCGGACGGTTCCGAAGCGGGTGCTTCCTGGGTCGGCGCTTCCTGTGCGGCAAGGTCGACGGTCGTCAACAGACCGGCTATGCAGACGGCACCGATGGCAGCCCGCGCCAGGACTCCGGTCATCACAGGTCGCTCAGCGACCGGGCTCGAGGCGCGCGAGGAGAGTAACGGGACGCCATCGAGGGTGCGGAGCAACATAAGCCGCGCATCATGGCGACGATTTATGACCAATGCGTGACGTTTATGTCGGTTGTTGGTGTGATGGCAGAGGGCGCTTACATGCATGGGCTCCGCCGAGCGCCGATGGACCCTCGCTTTCGCGAGGGTGACGGAGAAGTGAAAACTCGACGTGCTCCGTCATTCCTGCGAAAGCAGGCATCCATGGGCTTCGCCAACCGCAGATGGACCCCTGCTTTCGCAGGGGTGACGGAGACGCCATGCTGACGCCCAAAGTGACGTGGTCGCCGAGGCCTCCAATCCGTCATGCCTGCGAAAGCAGGCATCCAAGGGCTTCGCCAGCCGCAGATGGACCCCTGCTTTCGCAGGGGTGACGGAGAAGTGAAAACTCGACGTGCTCCGTCATTCCTGCGAAAGCAGGAATCCAAGGGCTTCGCCGATCGCAGATGGCCCCCTGCTTTCGCAGGGGTGACGGGAAAGGAGACGTCAGGGTCGTCACGTCGAGCCTGCGTAATCAAGCATCCATTGGCTTCGCCCGGCGCCGATGGACCCCTGCTTTCGCAGGGGTGACGGAGAAGTGAGAACTCGAAGAGCTCCGTCATTCCTCCGAAAGCAGGAATCCAAGGGCGTCACTGACCGCAGATGGATCCCTGCTCGCGCGGGAGCGCCGGCGGAGCCTCGGCGCGTCGCCGCTTCTCCTTACTCAGCGCTGCTGCTTCAACTGCTTGCGCAGTCGCGTGATCTCCTTGTTGCGGGCCGCGATGATGTTGTCGCGGTCCTTGATCTGCCTCGCGCGCCGGGTCAGCAGGCTGTTCTTGCTCGTGATGGTCGCCTGTGCGGAGGTCAGCTGGGTCTGCAGCGCGGCCGCGCTGGCCTGGGCCTCGGCCAACTGGTCGAGCAGGTCGCTGGCGCCGGAGCCCGTCGCGTCGACGTTCTTGCGCTTCAGGTTGACCGGGTCGAACACCACCGGCGCCGAGCAGCTCTCGCCGCGATAGGTCCAGGTGTTGATCGGCAGCGGGTCGTCCGGGTTCATGAGACCGGCCGCGGTGAGCGGTGCGTCGGGCAGAGCGCCACCGGTGGAGGCGAGGGGGGCAGACAGCCAGCCGCCCATGCCCCAGGGGTGCAGGAAGTTCTGGTTGGTGTCGAACACGTCCACCGGGCCCGCCACGCACACCGAGTCGAAGATCGCGCGCAGTTCGGACGGCACCGCGTTCGGATCGATCGCGGAGTTGTCCTTGCGCATCTGGCAGGTGCCTTCGTAGTGATCGAAGTAGTCGCCGAGCCACACGTTCTCGATGGTCGGCGCCAGCTCGTCGATCTTGGCGAAGCGGTACTTCTGCGCGAGGTCGGGATTCTTCTCCGTGCTCTGCACGCCGATCGCCCAGCCGTAACGCGGACCGAGCGGGCCGGCGCCGCCGAACAGCGTGCTGGTGTTGGTGTTGCCGTTCTCGAGGTCGTTCAGACAGCGGTCGACGTCGCTCGAGCCGCGGTTCGAGCACACCACCGACTGGCTGGAGTAGCTGCAGGTGCTCGGCCCGGGATTCAGCGGCTGCTCGGCGGTCATCTCGCCGTTGACGTTCATGCACGGGCGGTCGAGGAAGAAGGCGTTGAACTGCGCCTGGGTGCCCGAGCCGTCATTGCGCCGGCAGACGTGCACGCGCTGGTTGTCGAGCGTCGGCACCGCGCTGGTGGTGGGCACCGGCAGACCGGCCGCGGTCGCGGCTTCTACCAGGGTCACGCCGTCACGGTGCACCTGGCTCCACTTGGTGATGCGACCGGTCAGGATGCCGGCCACTTCCGCGCGGGTCAGGTTCGGCATGCAGGCCTCGCTGTCGGCCACCGTGGCGCGGCCCAGGGAGGGCGAGACGTCGGCCGTCGCGTTCTTGGTGCCGGCGGGGATGCGCGCGACGTCCAAGGCTTCCGGCAGGCCGTCGCCGTTGGTGTCGGCCGAGGTAGGCAGCAGCGTGCCCCACGCGGCGTTGGACGGATGGCAGGCGCTGGCGGTCGGGAACTGCAGCGCCTGCAGGGCGTTGCGCAGGCCGAGCGTCATCGGCACGCCGAAGCCCAGGCCGGCGAGCGGCTTCACGTCGATCAGCGCAGAGTCACTGGCGGTGAAGGCGATGCCGGTGGACGGCGTGTTGACGTCGAAGAACAGCTTGGGCTCGACGTCCGAGGTGCCGATGTCGCCGCCATTCAAAGGCTGGTTCGGAATGTTGCAGTTGTTGTACAGGCGGAAGCTGGTGCCGGCACCGGTCTGGGTGGTGACCGCGGCTGCACAGGCCGTTGCCGGGTTGAAGGCCGGCGTGGGTATCGGGTACTGCAGCGCGCTCTCGCTCGGGCGTGAGATGGGGGTGGTGCCGTCGCCCGAGCCGCCGCCCTGCTTGATGGCGCGTACCGTGCTGCCGCCGACGGCGCCCTTCAGATCGCAGATCACGACAAAGTCATCGGCGTCCTTCTGGTAGACGGTGATGTCCTTGCCGGACAGGCCACCGTTCGGATCGCAGGCATTGTCGATCAGGCTGTTGCGCACGAACTGCGCGGAGGCCGTGGCGCCGGAGAAGTACACCGTGTAGTCGATGGACGCGTCAATCGGCTCGAAGTCGATGGCCTGAGCGTGGACGCCCGCGAGCGCGAGCGCGGTCGCGCAGGCGAGACGCAAGGGAGATCTGTGCATGTGCATGTTCCTCGAAAGCACGTGGTCGAAGCTGTGGGGCCGAGGACGCCAGGTGCAGGGGGGCATGGTGCGCGCGCTGCGGCAAGCGGTCGGGCTGGGCTGCCAGCGGCCGCGACTATGTCACCGTCCGGTGACATATCCGTGACAATGTTGCAATGAAATGTAAGGAAGCAGGCGGGGCGGGCAGCGCGCGGAACGGCGCGGACCAGGGAGGGACCAGACCAGCCCGCGAGCGGGCTGGCATGGCGTCGGCACGGGCGACCCAGCGGGCCGCCCGTGCCCAGGCGATTACAGGTCGCCTTCGCGGGTCGCGTTCACCGGATCGAACACCACCGGGGCCGAGCAGCTCTCGCCGCGATAGGTCCAGGTGCTCACCGGCTTGGGATCGTTCGGATCCATCAGGCCGGCCGCGGTCAGCGGCGCATCCGGGGTCGCGCCACCCGTCGCCGCGAGCGGCACCGACAGCCAACCGCCCACGCCCCAGGGGTGCAGGAAGTTGAGGTTGGTGTCGAACACGTCAGCCGGTCCGGCGGCGCAGGCATTGTTGAAGATCGCCCGCAGCTCCGACGGCACCACGTTCGGATCGATCGACGAGTTGTCCTTGCGAATCTGGCAAGTGCCCTCGTAATGATCCGTGTAGTCGGCCAGGTAGACGTTCTTGATGCTGGGCGCGAGACCGTCGATCTTGGCGAACCGGTAACGGAAGCCGAGGTTCGGGTTCTTCTCCGTGCTCTGCACACCGATGGCCCAGGCGAAGCGCGGACCCAGGGGGCCGGTGCCGCCGAACAGGCCGCTGGTGTTGGTGTTGCCGGCGTCCAGGTCGTTCAGGCAGCGATCGACCTCGCTCGAACCACGGTTCGAGCACACCAGCGACTGACCCGTGTAGGAGCAGGTGTTGGCGCCCGGGTTGAGCGGGGCTTCGGCGGTGATGGTGTCGCCCACCTTCATGCACGGCCGCTTCAGGAAGAACGCGCTCAGCTGCGCCTGGGTGCCCGAACCGTTGTTGCGACGGCAGATGGCGATGCGCTGGTTGTTCAGCGCGGGCACCGCGTTGGCGGCAGGCACGGGCAGGCCCGCGGCCGTCGCGGCCTGGACCAGGTTGGTGCCGTTGCGCTGGATCTGGGTCCAGCGGGTCAGGCGCCCGGTCAGCATGCCGGCCACTTCAGCACTGGTCAGATTGGGCATGCACTGCTCGCTGTCCGCGACGCGTGCGGTGCCGAGCGAAGGCGACACGTCCGCGACCGGGTTCTTGGTGCCGCTTGCCACGCGCGCCACGTCGACCAGTTCGGCCACACCGTCGCCGTTGATGTCGACGTTGGTCGGCAGCAGGGTGTTCCATGACGCGTTGTTCGGATGGCAGGGGCTGCTCACCGGGAACTGCATCGCCTGCAGGGCATTGCGCAGGCCCGTGGTCATCGAGATGCCGAAGCCGAGGCCGGCCAGCGGCTTGACGTCGAGCACGGCCGAGTCGGCTGCCGTGAAGGCGATGCCGGTGGAGGGCGTGTTGACGTCGAAGAAGAGCTTGGGCTCGACGTCCGAGGTGCCGATGTCACCACCGGACAGCGGCTGGTTGGGGATATTGCAGTTGTTGTACAGGCGGAAGCTAGTGCCGGCGCCGGTCTGGGTGGTGACCGCGGCGTTGCAGGCGGTGCCAGGATTGAAGGCCGCGGTCGGGATCGGGTACTGCAGCGGGCTGGCGGCCGGCTGCGAGATCGGCGTGGTGCCGTCACCCGAGCCGCCGCCCTGCTTGATGGCGCGCACGGTGCTGGCGCCGACGGCGCCCTTCAGATCGCAGATCACGACGAAGTCGTCGGCGTCCTTCTGGTAGACGGTGATGTCCTTGCCGGACAGGCCGCCGTTCGGATCGCAGACGTTGTCGATGAGGCTGTTGCGCACGAACTGCGCGGACGCGGTCGCACCGGCGAAGTACACGGTGTAGTCGATCGACGGGTCGATGGGCGCGAAGTCCACCGCCTGCGCGCCGAGCGCCGCGGCGCCGAGTGCGGCGCTGACGGCGAAATTGAGAAGCTTGCGTTTCATGTCGTTTCCTCTATGGAGCTGTCAGGAGGGCGGCTCAGGCCGCGGTGCGGCGACGGCCGGCGAGGCCGACCAGCGCGGAGCCGAGCAGCCACACGGCGCCGGGCACCGGAATGGGCGCCGCGGTCGGCGCGAAGCTCAGCGTGCCGTTGGTCGCCAGCGTCCACTTGCCGAGCGCCGCGGGGGCCGGTGCACCGGTGAAGTTGTTGGTCTCGAGGAAGTAGAAGTCGACGGCGTTGCCAATCGTGCCCTCGGTGTTGAAGCCGAAGGTGCTGGAGCCGCCGAAGTTGTTGTCGTGGTAACCGAACTGGCCGGGTGCGAACACGCCGGAGAGGTTCAGCGCGGCGGTGCCGGCGGCCGAGCCGTCGGTCTTGATGTTCACGCCTTGCACGAACGACACGAAGGCCGCCTCGGCGCTCGAGTACTCAGAGAGCAGGCCGGGCTTCTTGGCCGCGACAGCGGCCGCGCTCTCACCGGCGGTGCTCAAGTAGCCGAGGTCGATGGCCTCGAAGGTGTTCGGGTCGAAGCCCGAGACGTTGTGCACGGCGGTCAGGTTGAAGCTGATGTCCTTGCCGGCATGGGTGGACAGGAAACTGGTCAGGTTGGCGTCCGGCGCGATGCTGAACGACAGCGAGCCCAGGGTGCCGGCGTTCAGCGCCTGCACGAAGGTGCGGGAGGTGATGCCGAGATCGCGGACGTAGGAGCGGTTGCTGCCCGGATCGGACGGGCTGCGCGCTACGATCGAGACGAACAGTTCGCCCACGCCGCCGATGCTGTTGTTGCTGCCGCCGAGATCCGGCGCGCCGAAGTCCAGGCCGGCCAGCGTGTTGTTGCCGAGGCCCGGCAGGCCGTCGAGGCTGATGGCAGCCTGCGCGGGTGCCGTGGCGCACAGCGCCGCGGTCACGGCCGCTGCCGCTGTGAGGTTGTGCAGTGTCTTCATCGAAGTCTCCATAAAGGTCATCCCAGGGGTGATCCGCAAAGCCATCCTTGGTCTTTGTGTCACGCCGACCGCCGCGGATCGCGAGGGCCGGCGCGTCGCCCGCTCGGTACCGGCGCCGAGCGCGCATTGCGATTGCCGTTTCGTTGCTGACCTCATCCGGCGTCGTGGACAGTCAGCGGGGGGCAATGTGGCAGCGCTTGGCGACACCTTCGCGGCAGGTTCGTGACAATCGTGTCTCAGCGTGTCATTCAGGATGGAAGAGAGCGGGCCGCAATGCCGCGCGGCGGACCATGAGGGTCGCGCTGGGTTGGGGGCGGAGTGCCCGGAAGGCAGTGCAGCGTGCGGCCGTCACGTAGCCGCAACCACGGACGGTTACCCTGCGCAGCCCCGCGCTGGAGTGAAGACTGCCATGGCCCGGTCGCTAGATGAAGAAGGACCGGTCAGGGCACGCGTGTGAAAGGTGGAGAATTCTTGCGCTGCCGCATTTGGTGACCGCGTACATATAAATGTCGCGCGCGGGGCTGCTACTATTCGTCGGGTGGATACCAGTTACGCTCAAGTTCTCGAAAATGCTTGAGCCTCGTTGCCTATCAGGTTGAAAGCGATCTAGCGTGATGTCGACCAACGCAGTACCGGCCACTGTATTGCCCGTGATCCTCGCCGGGGGCGGGGGCACGCGGCTGTGGCCCCTGTCGCGCGGCCACTATCCCAAGCAATTCCTCGCGCTGGGTGGTGAGGAATCGCTTCTGCAACAGACGCTTACGAGAGTCGCCGCGCATCCTTCGCTGACCGTCGCCGCGCCGCTCGTGGTGTGCAACGAGGAGCATCGCTTCCTGGTGGCCGAGCAGGCCCGCCTCGCCGGCGTGGCCTTGGACACGATTCTGCTCGAGCCGGTGGGCCGCAATACCGCCCCGGCGCTGTCCGCCGCCGCGCGCCTCGCGGTCCGCACCGGTGACGATCCCCTGATCCTGATGATGCCCTCCGACCACCTGATCGCCGACCGCGACGCCTTTCAGCGTGCCGTGTCGGTGGGCGCCACCCTCGCCGCGCGCGGCGACGTGGTGACCTTCGGCATCGTGCCCACCCGGGCCGAAACCGGCTACGGCTACATCGAACTCGGCGACGAGGAGGCCGGCGAGCATCGCCCGGCGGCCTTCGTGGTGCGCGCCTTCAAGGAAAAGCCCGACCAGGACACCGCGCGCCGCTACGTGGATGGCGGCGGCTACCTGTGGAACGCCGGCATCTTCATGATGCGCGCCTCCACCTGGCTCGCCCACGCGGAACGCCTCTGCCCCGAGATCACCTCGGCCGCAACCGCTGCCGTGAACGGCGGACGCCAGGACGGCGACTTTTTCCGCCTCGACGTCGCGGCCTTCGAGGCCTCGCCGAGCGATTCCATCGACTACGCGGTGATGGAGCCCCTGGGCGCGATCGGCCAGGTGCGGGTCGTGTCGCTGGATGCCGGCTGGTCCGACGTCGGCTCGTGGGGCAGCCTGTGGGAAGTCTCCCGCCAGGACGGCGACGGCAACGTCACCCGCGGCGACGTATGCGCGCTCGACTCCCGCGGCAACCTGCTGTTCGCCGAGCATCGCCTGCTCGCGACGCTTGGCTGCGAAGATCTCGTGGTGGTGGAGACCGCCGATGCCGTGCTGGTGGCCGACAAGGGCCGCACCCAGGATGTGAAGGCCGTCGTGGACTGGCTCACCCGCCAGAATCGCGACGAACGCCTCGCCCATCGTCGCGTCTATCGACCGTGGGGCACCTACGAAGGTGTCGATGGCGGCGACCGCTTCCAGGTCAAGCGCATCGTGGTCAAGCCCGGCGCCTCGCTGTCGCTGCAGATGCATCACCACCGGGCAGAACACTGGATTGTGGTCAAGGGCACAGCGCGGGTGACGCGGAACGAGGAAGTATTCCTCCTGAGCGAGAACCAGAGCACCTACATTCCCCTTGGCGCCACCCATCGCCTGGAGAATCCCGGCGCCATCCCGCTCGAGATCATCGAAGTGCAGTCCGGCCCCTACCTCGGCGAGGACGACATCGTGCGGTTCGAGGACAAGTACCGCCGGGCATGAGACAGGCTCGCGCCCCTCAATCGGCACGCGCCGCGCTCACCGCGCCCAGAACGCCATAACGACAATCACATTCGGGAGAGAGTCATGAACAAGCATTCGCGCCGAGGCCTGCTGGCCCGCACCCTGTTGCTGCTGAGCCTGGTCGCCCCCTGGGTGACGACGTTCGCCCAGGAAACCAGCGCCGACTACCCGATCAAGCCCGGCGACACCCTCATCGTCAATGTCTGGAAGGAACAGGACCTGACCATGGAAGTGCTGGTGCGCCCGGACGGCAAGTTCAGCTTCCCGCTCGCCGGCGACATACAGGCCGCGGGCCGTTCCGTCGAGCAGGTGCGCCAGGACGTGGTGGCGAAGATCTCCTCCTATATCCCAGACGTGGTCGCGACCGTGATGGTCAAGATGATCGACGGCAACCGCGCCTACGTGGTTGGCAAGGTCTTGAAACCCGGCCCCATCCTCATGCTCTCCCAGACCAACGTCATGCAGGCCCTGTCCATGGCCGGCGGCACGGTGCAGTTCGCCGGGCTCAAGAACATCAAGATCCTGCGCGGCCAGGGTGGCGCCCAGACCGCCATCCCGTTCAACTACGATGAAGTGGAGGACGGGGAGAACCTTGAGCAGAACGTGGTGCTGGAGCCGGGGGATGTGGTGGTGGTGCCGTAAGGCGCGGCCGCGTGTGGGGGGACGTTTCAACCATGGCTAAACGCTGCATAGTCGCGGGACTGGGGATGGTCGCGCTGTGTGGGCAGGGGGCTCAAGCGGTGGACCTTTCATGGGCGCCGCAGCTTAGGGTAGGGACTCGGGCGACGGATAACATCCAATGGACGACCACTGGAAAGGAAGCTGCCCTTGGCTTCGATACTGGAGGCGGTCTAGCACTCAAAGCCGTCGCTCAGGCGTGGAACTCCGCGGTAAATCCGTCATTTAACTTTCGTAGATTTCTCATTGGTGAGGACATCGACGCAGACGAGTACGGGGTAAGGAGCCAGCACCAGTACAAAGTGACAGAACGTGTGCAGACTTCATTGCAGGCCGATTACGTGCGCGATTCGACACTGAGCTCAGAGCTTACCGACGCCGGGCGGAGGAACGACGTGGCAAACCGCGATACGCTAACTATCGCGCCAGGGGTGAATTACCTCGTCACCGACAGCACGGTCGTGAACGCAAGCTACATGTATTCAGACGTTGGATTTGATGCTTCGCTCGATCAGGGATTCGTTGATTACACGTTCCAGCAATGGTCGGCGGGCACCACGCATTTCGTATCCGGGCGACTGCAGGTTTCTGCGAATTTCTTCGTCACCGATTTCGAAGTTGCCAGCACAAGCAGCGAGACTTGGACCTATGGCGGAATGGTGGGAGCCACTTACAGTTGGTCTGACAGCTTGTCCACCACGGGGAGCGTGGGTTATCAAACCGCCAGCACAGACTTCGTCGAACAGATTCTGACCGTAGTACCGGGAACCAATCCGCCCCAGATTGTGGTCGTGGAGCAGCCCGCCAACTCGAAGTCGAGTGGCCCGATTGCCAACTTCGGTATCAGGAAGCGCTTCGCGAACATGCGGGCAGAGTTCAACTATGCGCGGCGCGTGAGCCCCAGTGCTCGCGGCGCTCAGACGCTAGAGGACGACATCATGTTGAATATCGACTATGACGTCTCTGAGCGCTGGGGTCTCGGGTTTCGCGGGGGCTATAACCTGCGTAGTGCCCAGGCCGAAGAACTCGGAGGCGCAATTCGAGACCTGAACAGAAATCAGGGTTCTCTGGGCGGATCCGTGACATATAAGGCGAGCGAAGAGATTTCGTTTCGCGGCGAGTATCGCTTTACGCGCCAGACGCTTGCCGAGACTGATGAGCGGGTCTATGTCCACGCGATGTTCGTCTCGATGATTTTCAATGGCGCACCTCATTTCCACAATGTCTTTTAGATATTCCATGGACGGGCGTGAAAACGGTAGGAAACGATGGAGAAAGAAATCAAGTTCGCTCTGTACTGTGGACCGGCGAGCATGCGCCAAACGTGTCTTGTGAGAGATTCATCTTGCGGCCCGAGTTGACGTGCGTTGATCCGCCTTTTGTCGACTTAGCCACAAATCTTGTGGTGTCTGCGGCGCTTCAATAACAAAGGTTCCCCAAAACCAATTCCCTATGGAACTTCTCAATAGGTCCAAACATGGATGAAACGTCATCGTTCAACCTCAACGTGACGGAAGTGCTGAAGCGGCGACTTCCTATCGCATCGGTCGTGCTCGCCACACTGCTTTTCCTGACAATCGCCGCCGCGCTTGGTCTTCCATCGGTCTATACCTCCCGTGCCGTTATCCTAATTGAACAGCAGGAGATCCCCCAGGACCTTGTGCGTTCAATGGTCACTAGCTTCGCTGACCAGCGCATTCAGGTCATTTCTCAGCGTGTGCTAACGAATTCGAACCTTAGTTCGATCATCGAGAAATACGATCTATACACTAATGACCGCGGTTCCAAGCCTCTCGAGACAGTGATAGAGACTATGCGCGAGGACATCGCGGTGACGCCGATAAGTGCGGACGTGGTCGATCCTAAGCAGGGACGCGCAGTTCAGGCCACCATCGCATTTGATCTTTCCTATCAGAGCGAGCGAGCGGAGACCGCGCAAAGGGTGGCAAACGAACTGGTCAGCCTGTTTCTAAACGAGAATCTCCGGCAGCGTCAGGAAACTTCCACGCAAACGGTGAATTTCCTGGCAGAGGAGAGCGAGAAACTGGGGCGGCAGGTCTCGGAAGTGGAGCAGAAGTTGGCGACGTTCAAGGAGCGTAACTATGACCAATTGCCCGAGATGCAGAGCATCAACATTGAGATGCGGAATCGCATGGAGGCTGACGTACGCCAACTCGATACGCAAATCTCTTCGCTCGAGCAGCAGAGGGTGTATCTAGAATCGGAGCTCGCACAGCAGCAGCCTAATTCACTGCTGTACTCTGCGTCTGGCGAACGAGTCCTGAGCGCTGCGGATCGACTTAAGGTTGCTGAATCTGATTTCGCCCAACTGAGTGCCCGTTACGGCCCCAATCACCCGGACGTAGTGGCCCGTCGCAAGGAAATTGAAGCGCTGCGCAGCGAGGTGGCTGGCAGCGGTGACGGCTCTGAACTCGCGATTCGGCTTAAGGATGCTCGCGCCTCGCTGGCCGCAGCCCGTGAGAAGTATTCGGCCGACCACCCAGACATCAAGCGAATCGCACGCGAGATTTCGAACCTGGAGGAGCAACTGGCGAGAGCCAACACGGCAGCCCCGGCTCCGGTGCTCAATGTACTGCCTGACAATCCTGCGTATATCCAACTCAAGGCGCGTTTAGAGGCCACAGATTCAGATATTCGGTCCTGGCGAGCCCAGCGCGCTGACCTGCGCGCGAGGATTAGTGGACTAGAGGCAGGGCAGTCACGTGCTCCTGAAGTCGAGAGAGAGTACAGAAAACTCATGCGCGATTACGAGGTGGCGCAGAGTAAGTATCAAGAGGTACTCGCTAAGCGACAGGAAGCCGAACTCTCTAGCAATCTTGAGAGCGAAAAGCAGGGCGAGCGCTTCACGCTTATCGAGCCACCCGTGGTGCCGCAGAAACCGTCTAAACCCAACCGTGTGGCTATCGGTGCCCTTGGCAGTGTCCTAGCTTTCGTAGGTGGTATCGGCTCGGGGGCGCTCGTGGAGATGCTCGACCACCGAATCTACGGGCGTGCCGCAATTCAGCGCTTGTTGGGCGTGCCGCCTCTGGCGGTTGTCCCGAACATCAAGTCCGATGCCTCCCTTCGCAAGCGCAGACTCAACTGGATGCTTGCAATAGCGGGTGCCATTTTGCTGCTTGCGGTGGCCGCAATCTGCGTCCATCTCTTTTTTACACCATTGGACGTGCTGTTTTTCGTACTCACCCGCAAGCTTGGCTTCTGAGCCTCTTTCGAATCAATGGGATTTTTGCAATGGAAAGAATCAAGCAGGCTCTAGACAAGGCGCGTCTCGAACGCACCAATGAGGTCTCACCGCCACGAGTTGCTTCTGTAGGGGGGGCGCAGGCGTCAGTTACTGCGATTCAGTACTCTGAAACACAGGTGCAAATGCTGAATCCGGACGTACTGCGGGAGCACCGCGTGATTTGCGGCTCAGACGATGCCGGTGGCCTTACCGCGTACAAGATGCTTCGAACGCAGGTCATGCAGCGCATGGCGGCGAAGGGTTTGAACGCCATTGCGATCACTAGTCCAGCGCCAGGAGACGGCAAGACACTGACTGCGATTAACCTCGCTATCAATCTCGCTCGAGAAGTTCATCAAACGGTGTTGCTGGTGGACATGGACCTGCGTAATCCATCTATCCATCGTTATTTCGGTCTCAAGGTTTCAAAGGGCATAGGTGACCTGCTGCTTCACGGCGCGCCGATGGGCGAGGTGCTAATCAATCCCGGCATAGAACGACTCGTAGTGTTGCCAGGCAGCGGACCAGTTTCCAATTCGTCGGAACTGCTTTCGTCGCCGGCGGTAGGCGCCATGGTGCACGAACTTAAGGCGCGCTATCCCTCGCGCATTGTGGTGTTCGATTTGCCACCCTTGCTTGCGGGAGACGACGCGTTGGCCTTCGCTCCCTATGTGGACACTTTCCTGATCGTCTTGCGGGAAGGGAAGACCACACGAGACGAAATCCAGCACTCGTTCGAAATGCTCAAAGACGCCGATATTCTTGGGACCGTGTTGAATGCTTCTGAAGACAGAGTAGCCACTTATTACTGAGTAGCATCATGTACGAACGGCATTTCGGGTTTCGTGAACAACCCTTCTCGCTCACGCCCGACCCAGGCTATCTGTACCGTAGCAACAAGCACGCCTTGGCATACGCAATGCTCGAGTATGGAATTAACGGCAATTTTCCGTTGATACTCATTACGGGAGGAATCGGCACCGGCAAGACGACACTCATACGGCATCTGATCGACAACCTTCAGCATGAGGCGACGATAGGTCTCGTCACGCAGACGCATGGTGGATTCGGTGTTCTTCAGCAGTGGGTTAACTGGGCGTTCGGTCTCGAGCATGACCGACTGGACAAGGTCTCGCTATATCGCCATTTCGTCGATTTTATTGTGAGCGAATTTCGATCGGGGCGTCGAACCATTCTAGTCGTGGACGAAGCTCAGAATATGGACGCACAGACTCTTGAAGAATTGCGACTGCTGACCAACATCAATGCTGACAAGAATCTGGTGTTGCAGATTGTTCTCGTGGGTCAATCAGAGCTCAGAGAAGTGCTAACGCGGCCCGGATTGGAACAGTTCGTCCAGCGCATTGGTTCAGACTTCCATTTGGACGCTCTTTCCAGAGACGAGACCTGCGCTTTCATCCGGCACCGCGTGGCGGTGGCCGGCGCGACGCGCAATCCTTTCGCGAGCGACGCGATGCTCGCGATTCACCACCATGCCGGCGGCGTGCCGCGCATGATTAATGGTATCTGCGACGCGTCTTTGGTGTACGGTTACGCTGAGGGACGCAGGCGCATCCGCGCCGAACTGGTGGAGCGGATGCTCGACGACCGGCGACGGCGTGGGCTGTTCGGTGCCGGCCGCGACACCACGCCGATCCCGGCGGCATAACGTGTCTTGAATATCGGATAATCAGCATGTCACCCAAGCGCATTCATCTCTGCATCGTCGCCGGCGCCCGTCCCAATTTCATGAAGATCGCGCCCATCATCCGCGCAGTCGAGCGCCAAGCCGAGGTCTTCGACTACCGCCTGGTACACACTGGACAGCACTACGATCGCGATATGAGCGACGTGTTCTTCGAAGAACTCGAGATCCCCAAGCCTCATTATCACCTGGACGTCGGCAGCGGCAGCCACGCGGTACAGACCGCTAAGATCATGATGCGCTTCGAGGAGGTTTGTCTTGAGGCGCGCCCCGACGTGGTGCTGGTGGTGGGCGATGTGAATTCGACGCTGGCCTGTTCGATCGTCGCCAAGAAACTCGGCATCGCCGTGGCGCATGTCGAGGCAGGGCTGCGTAGTGGTGACATGGCAATGCCGGAGGAGGTCAACCGCATGGTGACCGACGCGATCTCCGATTTCTTTTTCGTCACTGAGCAGAGCGGGGTGAGCAACCTCGAGCGCGAGGGCCATGCCGCAGCTAGCATCCACTTCGTCGGCCACGTCATGATCGACAATCTGTTCCATCAGCTCGACAAGCTCGCGCACATGGACACGGGCGCCTTTCCGACCGCGGACTTCAAGCGTCGGCATGTGCGTTACGGCGTCGTGACCCTGCATCGGCCATCGAACGTCGATGACCCGGCCGCCCTCGCCGGCATCGTCGCGGGGCTGACCGCCATCGCGGCGGAGCTGCCCCTGATCTTCCCAATACACCCGCGCACCCAGGCGCGCATTCGCGAGTTCGGTCTTGAGCTTCCGGCCGCCGTGGAGATGGTCACGCCGCTGCCGTTCATGGAGTTCCTCAATCTATGGAAGGACGCGAGTTGCGTACTCACCGACAGCGGCGGTCTGCAGGAAGAGACCACTGCGGTCGGCGTGCCCTGCCTGACGCTGCGTGCCAACACCGAGCGGCCGGTGACTCTGGACGAAGGCAGCAACCAGTTGGTAGGCAACGATCCGGCGCGCATGATCGCCGCCGCCCGGGCAGCGCTGGCGAGCGGTCGCTCCGACAGCTTCCGGCGTCCCGCTCTGTGGGACGGTCAGGCGGCCGAACGCATCGTCTCGATCCTAGAGCGCGAACTGACTAAGGGCGGCGTCTGACCCGTCGCCTTCCATGCACTTCGATCTGCTCAACATTGCGCTCGCCGTCCTGCTACTAGGCGGGCTGGTCGCGATTTTCACCCGGCCAGCCAACGCCATCTACGCTTACCTTATTGTGTTGTTTTTTTTTCCGAACGTGAGCTGGGGCGTGGCGGCGGGTGTCGAAGCGATGAATCTCTATCATCGCGGCACGGGATATTTCTATTTCTCCATCGTTAATCTCTATCTGTACGGACTGGTCGTCCTCGGCATCTACCTGTGGGGGCGGCATAACCCCGCGGTGGACGCCTGCAACATCCGCAAGTATTTTCTGTTCCTGCTGATGCTGTTCATGGTGCAGGTTCTGATCGGAACGATGGAAAACGTGCCGATAACGAAGATCCTTTCGGTGCGCGGCACGATCAACACCGTGAATCTGGGTCTGTTCACCATGGTGCTCATCCGCGCCATCAACAGCCCTCGAGAAGTTCAGCGCCTCGCCTCGCTTATCCTGATGTGCGCCACGGTGCGCGGCATCTTCGGCATGGGCCGCTACCTGTTCTTTGGCGGCGACATCGCCAACGTCTACGACAATGTGCAGAAGCTCGGCATCAAGCTGACCTTCTTCGATATCAACGACGGCCTGGTCGCCTGTCTGGCCGCGTTCATCGCCGCATGGCGTCTGTTCGACAAAGCCGTGTCGGCGTCGCGTAAGCCCTTGTACCTGGCGCTCGTGCTGCTCGAGATCGCGATCGTCGCGCTGTCCTATCGCCGCACGGGTTGGGGTGGCCTGGCGCTGGCGGCGGTGCTGTTCTGCTTCATGCAGCCTGTGCGATTGCGGATTGCGCTGCTCGCCGGCGGCGTGGGCCTCGGCGGTCTCGGCCTCACTGCACTGATTGCAAGGCGGTTTGCCAAGCTGAGCCACGGCAAGGACGTCGGCGGCATGCTTTTCTACGACATAAAGGGCGTGAAGGACGGTCGCTTTGCCGAGCTCTACCAGGCTTTCCAAACGGTCGCCGAGCACCCGGTGTTCGGCGTAGGTCCCTGGGGTGGTTATGGTCCTGGGCCCGTGCAGCGAGAATTCATGCACAGCGGGTTCCTGCATATGTGGCTGAAGAGCGGGCTGGTCGGGCTGCTGCCCTTCATACTGATGTTCCTGGCATTCGCCTGGTTCGGCTGGTCCAGGCGGCGAGACGTGCCCTGGAGCCACCGAGACACTTTCGGCGCCGGAATGGCGGGCATCCTGTTCATGGTTCCGACGCTGTTCACTGGCACGCCGATCATTGAGTACCGCACCATGCAGATCATGGCGCTGTGCATGGCGCTGCCCTACCTGACCTACGGCGTTTTTCGCGGCGCCGCCACCACGGCGCAGGTGCAGCGTCTACCCTCCGCTTTTGAAGTCGCGCGACAGAAGCTTATAGACGCCGAGCGGGGGCACGGCACTGGTCTCGCGACGAGACCGCTATGAGCCGCGGCCTGCTTCGCAATTCGCTGAGCAATTTCGTCGGCGGCCTGATCCCCGCTCTTGCGACCCTGGTCACCGTGCCGGTGGTGATCGGTCACCTCGGTGCCGTTCAGTACGGCATCTTTGTTCTCCTGACCTCGGTGGTGGGCTACTTCTCCATGCTGGACATCAACGTGTCCGCGGGCTCGACCAAGTACCTGAGCGAATACCATGCGCGGGGCGAGCATCAGCGTGCTTCCGAGGTGGTGAGCTGCGGGGCGCTGATTTACCTGGCTATCGGTCTGGTCGGATGCATATGCCTATTCTTCGGCGCGGCTTGGGTGCTGCGCCGTTTCTTCGACCTGCCTGGGGAGTTCCGCGCGACCACCGTAACGGCGCTGGAGATCGGTGGAGTCGCCTTCCTGTTCGGACAGCTGCAGGCGTACCTGATCAGCGTGCCGCAGGCCCTGCTGCGCTATGACATCTCAGCGCGATACGAATCACTGTTCGGCGTTCTGGTCTCCGTCGTTACGATGGGCGTGGCCATCGCTGGTGGCGGGCTGGTGGCCATCATGCTGGCGCGTACCGCGCTAAGCCTGCTCAACTGCGTGCTGCTCTTAGCCGCCGTGCGTTCGCTTATGCCGTTGCTGTCCTGGCGCCTGCCGCCTCGCGGAATGGTATCGGCCATCTTGTCCTTCAGCGGCTTCGCCTACCTGAGCCGCATCGCGGCGGTGACCTACCAGAACGCCGACAAGCTCATAATCGGGGCGCTCGCCGATATGCGCTCCGTCGCGCTCTTCTCGGTGCCGTTCATGCTGGCCAATCGTGTGTTTGGCATGGTGTATCGCCTCGGGCACGCGCTTTTCCCTCTGACCAGCGCGCTCGCGTCGCAGGGAAGGCAGGACGAACTGCGTGCCACCTACCTGGTCGCGACGCGCTACATGGTGTACCTGAACGCATGCCTGTGCGTATTGCTCTGCCTTTTCGCGCGGGAAGTACTCCATTACTGGGCCGGTCACGAGTTCGGCGTGTCATCGGCGCGCATCCTGACCCTCGTTGCGCTCGCGGTGTTCATCGATTCCCTGACCAATCTGCCCTCGCTCGTCAACGATGGCCTCGGCCGACCGCGTAATACCGGGTTGTTCGCGGTGGCGCGCGCCGCGCTGGCGGTAGTCGCTGTATATGCGCTGGTGCTGGCTTACGGCGTCGAAGGCGCGGCGGTCGGGCAGCTCGCGACGTCCTTCCTGATGGCGAGCGGCTTCCTACTCTACGTGCACGAGCGCACCGTGCCGGTCTCGCTGTGGGCCACCGTGCGGGAAGCCTACGGACCTGCCTTCACGGTGTTGGCGGTTTTCATGCCGCTGGCGCTCGGCCGCGTCGGCGGGCCGCCCGCTGGTCCGGTCACCAGCGCCGCGCTGATCCTCGGCACCGGCCTGGTCCTGCTCGCAGTGGGGTGGCTGTGGGTGCTGAACGAGCACGGCCGCCGCCTGGTGCTGGCGCGCCTGCGCGCGGTCTATGGCCAGGCCGTGGTCGAGTGAGCGCCATGCGAGTCCTGTTCGTGACTGAGGACCTGCCCACCCGACACGCGGGGGGCGCCGGCAAGCACGCGATGCTGCTCGCGAACGCCCTGCTCGAAGCTGGGCACACGGTGGAACTGCTCGGCCGCAGTGATGTGCCGGGATACGACGGTTCCTGCGAGTTCCGCGGGCGTGTCCATCGCGCTTTCGATTTCGGGCGCACCGGCTGGAAAGAACGACAGTCCGGTGTCTTCAACCCGCTACGCCGCCATCACATGGCGCGCCGCATCCGCGACGCGGTGCGGGCGCTCGGCGGCACCTGGGACGTAGTGCACTACCACGGTCATCTCCCCGAACTGGGTGCTCAGCTTGGTCAGGACTTCAATTTCGTCCACACAATCCATGATCGCGGACTCGAGTGCATGACGGCACTGCGCCTCTACGAGAGCCGCCCCTGCACGGCAATGGAGGCCGCCACCTGCGCGCGTTGCGCGACAGACGCGCCGAACGCGTTGCAGAGGAGGGTGAGTGCGATGAGCGTGGAACTGCGGCGGGGCGCGGCGCACCGCGTGCTTGCCCGGCACCGCGTGATCTTCGTCTCGCGATTCCTGCAGCAGCGCACGCTCGAGGCGCTAGGCATGGCGGAGGACTGTCAGTCGACGGTGGTGCACAATTTCATCGATGCCCGCCATATCGAGACGCTGCTGGCGGTGCGACCGCCGGCCCGCGCTGCTGGCGAGCGGCTGCGCGTGTTTACCGCCGGCCGCATCGACGAAACCAAGGGCTTCGGCGAGATGCTGGCACAGCTGGACGACGACACCGTGCGGCGGCTCGAAATCCGCGTCGGCGGGCTGGGCAAGGACCTCGAAGATCTGCGCCGTCGCCACGAGCGCCGCGGCGTCAGATTCCTGGGCTGGCTCGACTATCCGCAGATTGTGCACGAACTTGCGGCCTGCGATGTCGCGGTCATGCCGTCTGTGGTGGAGGAGGCGTGCAGCACCTTCACCCTCGAAGGATTGACGGTCGGACGCCCAGTGTATGCGCTGCGACGCGGCGCGACGCCCGAACTGGCGGTCTACGCCAGCGCGCCCGGGCAGCTCGCGCTGTTCGATGACATGCCGTCGCTGGCCGCGGCGCTGGGGCAGCTGTCAGGCGCGCAGCCAGCGCGGCCGCTGCACATGCGCGCCGACGTGCTCGCGCGCCTGCCGGAGATCCTGTCCGTATATCAGGCGCGCGAACACGCGGTGCGCTCGCCGTGAAGTTTTCCGTCATCACCGTCTGCTATAACAGCGCGGCCACGCTGCCGGAGGCCATGCAGTCGTTGGCGGCGCAGCAGATGCAGGATTACGAGTGGGTGGTTGTCGACGGCGCGTCATCGGACGGCACCCAGGATATTGCGGCGAGTTTCAGCGGTCCGCGCGGTGCTTTTGTCAGCGAGCGCGATGGTGGTATCTACGCGGCGATGAACAAAGGCGTGAGCCTTGCGCGCGGCGAGTTCTTGTATTTCCTGAATTCCGATGATCGGCTGTCAGACGCGCAGGTGCTGGGAGATGTCGCGGCCACGCTCGCCGCGCGGCCGGAGCTCGAGCTGCTCTATGGCAACGTGATCTACATCAAGCCGGACGGGCGCGTGTTGCGGCGCTTCGACCATATCGACCGCGGAACCCTGCGGTTCGAGGATCTGTGCCACCAGGCGGTATTCGCGCACCGAGAGCTGTTCGAGCGTCTGGGCGGCTTCAACGAACGTTTCCGCACCAACGCCGATTACGACTGGCTACTGCGGGTCTTCGCCAGTGGTGCTATGACGGCATGGACCGATCGCACCGTGGGAGAATTCCGCACCGGCGGGGCGCACATGCGCGACTTGCCCATGGCCATGGCCGAGCGGCGTGCCGTGCGCCTGCAGTACATGGGGAAAGCCGCGCTGGCCTGGGGTGATTTCCGCCGCCGGGTACGTCATCGACTTCACATCCTGCGCCACGGCCATCGGCCGGGCCAGGTGCCACTACCTACCTGACAGGCATCGCCATGCACTCTCGCCGCCCTTGCCCTTCCGCGTGGTTCCTGCCTCGGTACGGGATCCTGTTGCTGATGTGCCTCCTGCCCTGGCTCGCGAGCGCCGACGAATATCTCACGCCGCCCACGGTACCGGTGCCGACGACGTATTTCGGCATGCACTTTCATCGCGCGGGCGATCCGACGCGCGTGCCGAAGGAGGGTGTCGGCGCGTGGCGACTGTGGGATGCGCGGGTGGCCTGGCGCTATCTCGCCGACCATGGACCGGTGCTTGATTTCCGCCAGCTCGATCGCCTCGTGAGCCTGGCGCGCGACCGCCGCATCGAGTTGCTCTATACCTTTGGCGCCACGCCTGGCTGGGCGAGCGCGCGGCCAGAAGAGAAGGGACCCTACGGGCCAGGATCTGCCGCCGAGCCGCGCGATCCGGCGCAATGGCAGGGCTTCGTAAAGCGCATCGCGACGCGCTACAAGGGCGCAATTCGAACCTACGAAATATGGAACGAGCCCAACGGCGGGTTCTTCACCGGCGCATTGGACGAGCTGGTCAATCTCACGTGCAGCACTGCGACACTTCTGAAGTCGATCGATCCGACTATCACCGTGGTGTCGCCCTCGGGTGTCGGCGGCTATCCGCAGCAACTCGCCTGGCTGGACCAGTTCCTGGCGCATGGCGGTGGTCGTTGCGTAGATGTCATCGGTTATCACATCTACGCCGCGAAGGGCACACCGGAGTCGATGCTGGCGACGCTGCGCAACGTTCAGGCGCTGATCGCCAAGCACCACCTCGACAGCAAGCCCCTGTGGAACACGGAAACGGGATGGCGTCTTTACCAGGGGCCGAGCAAGGCGGCAGCCATCGACCCGAGTTGGCCTAAGCTTGATGCGCAGCGCTCCCCCGCTTACGTGGCACGTGCGCTCCTCATCGGCTGGGCTGCTGGGCTGTCGCGCTACTACTGGTACGCTTGGGATCACGACGACATGGGCTTCCTGACCGCGGACGGCCGCGAGACCGACAGCGCTACCGCCTATCTCGGCATGTCGCGCTGGATGCGGGGCGCCGTGGTTCGCGATTGTTCGAGCGTCGGCGCGCTGTGGCAGTGCAGGCTCGCGCGCGACGGCACGGACAACTTCGTCTTGTGGAGCGAGGACGACGAGACGCGGGAGGTGCCCGTGCCCTCGGGCGCCACACACCTCGAAACTCTGGGCGGCGCGCGCAGTGAGCTCGTCGTCGGCGGGCGCGTGACGGTTGGGCCCCAGCCCATCCTGTTGACGCCCTGACGCCAGCCGCGTCCGTCCCTTCAACCTCGCGTCGGCGTTTCCAGCCACCATGCGTTTGTTGTACGCCGGCAGATTCGACATCCCCGGCATCCTGCGTCAGGTGGCGGTCGGCGAGGCGCCGAGCAATCACCTGCACGGCGTGCCGCTACTGGCGTCATATGGCTGGCAAGTGTGTGGTCTCGATCTCAGCGCGCAAGAACTCGCCGAGCCGCGTGCCTTCCAGAGGCGGCTGTGGCGTGAACGGGCCAGCTACGATGTCGTGCTGGCGCACAACTACTACGATGTGCGCTGGCTGGCCATGGCGCGCGCCGCGGGACTGCTGCGCGCGCGGCTTGCGGCCTTCGTACATTCGTTGCGGCCTCGGCCTTGGGATCGAGTGCTGATGCATGGCTATGATCATCTCTTCACTCTGAGCGAATGCGCAATGGCGGCGGTGCGGCGTGGCGGTGGTCCGGCGGCGCGACAGACTTATTTTGCCTATGGCGCGGACCTGCGTTTCTATCGCGAGCAGCCTTGGCCGATCTCGCCGGGCATCGTTCTCAGTGTGGGCGTCAGCGGGCGGGATTTCGCTACGCTGATCGGCGCGGCGCGCGACATCGATGCCGAGGTCCACATCGTCGGTCGGGTGGATGCCCGCGACATGCGGGATGCACCGAAGAATGTCCATTTCCACTCCACCGGCAATTACGACCTGCCGTTCGCGGCGCTGACCGGCCTGTTCGCGCGCGCGGGCTGCGTGGTGGTGACCCACCATGGCAGCGATCATCCCTACGGCCTCAACGCGGTGGTGGAGGCCATGGCCTACGGTCGGCCACTCGTGATGAGCGCCGGCCCTGGCATCGACATCGATCCGGTCGCGTTGGGCCGCGGACTGCGCGTCGCTCCCCACGATACGGCAGCGCTGGCGCGCGCGGTCACCGCCGTGCTGAGCGATGACGTCGCCGCCCGCGCCATGGGCGGCCGGGCGCGCGCGGCGGTGGCCGGCAAGTTCAATGCCAACGTCATGGCAGCCCAGCTCGACCGCGCACTGCGGGAGCTCTGCGAGACATGACAGCCCCTACGCAAGTCCGGGACGGGCGAGTCGCCGTCCTCCTGATAGACACTCTAAGCGCGACCAACGACTTCGGCGTCGAACTCGCTCTCGCGCTGGCGCAGGAAGTGGACCTGACCGTGGTGACGGTCGCCGGAACGCCGCTGCAGAGTGGCCCGAGTATGCGGGTGTTGCCCTTTCTTCCTCGCTACGGTGGAGGGGGGCGTGTGGCCAAGGCGCTGGCCGCTATCGCCGGCAGTGTGCGCCTGGCGAGTACGCTATGGCGCCATCGCCATGGCGTGGTGCACGTGCAGTTCATGCGCTTTCCGCGCGTCGAATGGTTCATCTATCACATGTTCAGGCCGTGGCTGCGCTGCCTCGTTATTACCGTGCACAACACGTTGCCACACGAGCGACGCGCCTGGCATCACGCTTTCTATGGTCGCTGGTATCGACTGGCGGATCGACTGCACGTGCTCAGCGAGAACGTCGGGCGCCAACTGGTCGAGCAATTCGGCCTGCCGGCGGATCGCCTCGACATGGTGCCGCACGGCAACTATCGCCGCTTCGTGACCCGCAACAGCAGACCCACCCGCATGGCGGAACTGGGCTTGGACGTGCTCGACGATCCGGCTCGCTTCGTCGTGGGATTCTTCGGCCTGATCCGGCCGTACAAGGGCGTGCTCGATCTGGCCCGCGCGTTTGCCCTGTTGGATGACCTGGAAGTGGACTTGGTCATCGCGGGTAAGGTCGAACAGAGCGCGCGCGTAGAGATGGGCGAGGTTGACGCGCTGCTCGGCGGCCATCCACGATTTCATCTACTCCCGCGGTTTCTCAGTGAATCGGAGCTTGCGGCGCTGCTGCGCCGCGCCAACCTCGTGGTGTTTCCGTATACGGACATTTCGCAGAGCGGCGCCTTGATGCTCGCGCTGAGCCACGACAAGGTGGTGATCGCGAACGACATCGCGGGCTTTCGTGAGTATATCGTGGACGGCGAAAGCGGCGTGTTGTGCCGAACGGACGATGTGGCGGAGTTTGCACGTACGCTGCGCGCGGTGATTCAGGACGGCGCGCTGCGCGAGCGCATCGCGTGCTCTGTGCGGATATTGATGGCGGGTCGTTACGGGTGGGATACCATCGCGCGCGGCCTGCTGAACTGCTATCAGAGCGGGCTGCAGGGCGTCGACGCGCAACGGCAGTCCTGAGAGAGGGCGACGAACGCCATGACGCGCGGCTCGATGTCAGTCGAACCGCGCGCCGACTTCAGCCGGCCGGCGCCTGGCTGAACGAGCAGCCACGCGCGTTCGTGTAGGCCCCTGTCGGGGTGGCGGAGCACTGGTCCTGGAAGTTCGGCACACCATCGCCGTCGTCATCTACCAGGGTACTGTCACGCGAATAGATGACTTCCGAACTGTGTGGCTGGAGCGTGTAAGGCCAAGCTATCAGGAGGCCATCGGAGAACTTTACGAACTGTGTGCAGAGCGCCGGGTTGCTGGCCTGATCGGGGCAGTCCACGGCGCTGGGCGCGGCTGTGGCGTTGACCAGGATGCGCGTCTTCAGCGAAGTCTCGACCGGGTTCAACGGCACCATCTCGAGATTGCCGATAGCCAGCGAGGTGGCCGGCATGACGCGTTCGAAGTCCACTCGCACGCCGAGGTCGCCCGTTACCGGATCGGCGGCATTGACGGTCTTGGTGGCCTGGAACACAAAGGAGTAACGGGTCCACGCGGTCGAGCCGGCGAAGCCCAGCGAACTGGGCGCGATGCCCTCATAGCCGTTGGTGCCACCGCCACCGCGCCGCACTATCACCGAGATCGGTTGACCGGTGCTCTGCGTGCGTGCATCGAAGGAAATCCGATACCATTGGCCCTGCACGGTGCTGAAGTTCGGCGAGGACAGGAGGCTGGCGCTGCCACCGGCGGTCAAGCGTATGCAATTGCCCTGGGGGCATGACTCTAGCGCAGCCGTGGCGAGCGGCGCCGTTGCGTTCCACCACGTCCAGCCGCGGCGGCCAGCGGCGAGATTACCGTTCGGTATCAGGTTGCCGCCGGTCGTGCTGAAGGTCGCATAGCCGATACTGCTCACCTGCGAACCGTTCATGTCCTGGCCTCGCACTGACTGCCACCTGGGCAGGTCGTGCGCGCCGCCGCCGCCGCTCCACAGCTCGTTTGCCACGGTCGGCGAGAGGAGAGTCGAGTAGCGATTGCCCCGGTAGCTGGCGAAGCTGCTAGTGCTCGCATAGATGGTCTCCTGCTGCACGGGCTGCTGCGGTACGGCCGGGAAGAACAGGTTGTCATTGATCTGGTTTCCGAACACGTCACCCGCGGCGCGCTGACGATTGCTTGTCTCCTGTGCCCACACCTGGAAACGGCGATTAC
Organism: Gammaproteobacteria bacterium; assembly: GCA_019747795.1. Classification (GTDB taxonomy): domain Bacteria; phylum Pseudomonadota; class Gammaproteobacteria; genus JADJYF01. The sequence continues at coordinate 58,082 of JAIEQK010000011.1, forward strand.
CGAAGAACGTGTTGCCGGCGATGATGTTCGATGCCGCGTCGTGCAGGTGCACGCCATCGTCGGCACCGATCAAGGTGTTGTTGCTTACCGTAACGCCAGCGGCGAGTTCATCGAGATAGATACCGGCGGTGAGCGTGGTCGCCTGGCTCGGCATGCCATCGGTGTTGCCGATCACGGACTGCACCGTGTTGTGGTCGATCACGCTGCCGTTGTTGGTGCCCGCGGTGTAGATGCCAGCGCAGTCGTTCAGGCTAATGCAGGCGTATTCGACGCGGTTGCCGGACGCGAAACTACCGGTGCCGAGCAGGATGCCGATGTAGCCCGCATTGATCACGACATTGTCTTGCACCGTGGCGCCGCTGCCCGCGCGCAATGCCCCGTAGCTGCGGATTGGCACGTCCAGCGCGCCGAGGCTGGGCCCACGCACGCCGCTGTTTACGATGCGATTGCCCATTACCCGCAGCGACCGCGCGCTCTGTCCGTCAGCACCAACAGCCGACAGCGCATCGCGGCGGCTGTTGACGATTGTGTCCGCCGACACTTCGCAGTTCGAACAGCGCACGGCGTCCACCGCATTGTTGCCGCTGTTGCTGATGCGCGCGTTACGCAGCACCAGGCCGTTCGCAGTGCGCATGCGCACGCCGGTGACGAAGCCGTCTACGTCGACGCCGTCTAGGGTGATGAAGCTGCCATTGCTGAAGTCGATGCCGACGTCGCCCACTGCGCTGGCGAGGCGCCCGGCCGGCGCTAGGCCATCGGGCATCCACACCGCGAGCGTGCCAGCTGCCGTATCGACGTGCCACTCACCAGGGGAATCGAGCATCCAGCGCGCGCCGGTGAGATAGAAGCCCCAGTTCGCGTCGAGAGGAAAGGTGGTCGGGCGGTCAAAGTAAATTTTACCGTCGGCGTAGGAAGCCACCGTCAACTCGTCCATCATCCAGCCGTTGGTGCGCACGACCACGCCCATGCCGGGCACGATACTCGCCCCCTCAGGCAGGGCCAGATTCGCGGCTGGCTGCAGGTAGGTGCTGCCCGTCCCACCGGCCTGCGCCACGCGGTCGGCGTTGGCGGCGATGGTCGCGAACATGCCGGCGGGCCGCGCGGGATCGAAGCCACGATTCGGGTGGTGCGCAGGCGCCAGCGTGCTGTCCGCGAACATCAATTGTGTGGGCGCGCCGCCGGCATAGCTGGCGCGCACATCGCTGAGGTTGATGACCTGTCCCGCAACGCGCACGACGAAGTCGATGCGCGCGGCGGTGGTAGTGGCGGTAAAGACAGTGTCGTAGGTGAGTGTTTGCCAGGCACCGGTGCCGACCACCGTGCGGGTCGCGCCGATGGTGTCGTAGGGCGCCGCGCCGCGACGCGGTATCACATCCACGCTGACGCCGGCCGGAATGCGCAGGCGCGCGCTGATATTGAGCTGGTTGCCGGCCTCGACGCTGAAGTTGCCGCTGATCGCGATTGTCGGCGTGGTGCCGCTGGTGAGGGTAATGCACGCGGAGGAGTTGACCACGCAGCTGAGGTCGTTTATCAGCGTCTGATCGTGGAGGCGCGACCAGGAACTGAAGCCGAGCAGGTCGCCCGACGAACGCAGCAGGTTCACCGGGAAACGAGCTTGGTAGATATTGCCGCCGATGTTTGTCCAGGCATAGTTCGGAATGGGCTGGGCCGCGGAGACAAGCGGCTTGGCGGCACAGGGCGTGCCGTACTGGCCGACGGTGATGGGTGCCGAGGAGGTGCCGTTGGCGCGCAGGGCGAGCCGCTCTCGCCACACGCGATCGCAGCGCAGGAGTACCGTGTCACCGGGATTCAACGTCGCGCTGGAGACGCGGGCTAGGGAGCGCCACGGTCCATTGTCGAGATTGGCGGTCGCCGCGGACGTAGTGCCTGCCCATGCGTCGTTGCCGGTGACCGTGTCGACGTAGTAGGTGGCAGCGGACGCTGCCCATGAAAAGCTTGTCGCGAGCAGGCCTGCCGCCGCGCGCCTTAGTGACTCCTGTCGGGGGAAATGCGAGAGAAATCTGGAAGCGAACATGGAATTATCCCACCGAAGTTGCTGACATCTGGTCGAGGCTGGCGGGCGTCCGTGCCGTGCTTCGACCAATCTGAATGATTCACGGCCATTGACGAACGATGGCCGCGTGTAGGGAAGGGAACGGCCTGCTTGTGACTTCTGTGGGCCGCAGGCTCGCGCACTTCGCGCGTAATCAGTCGACTAATATCGACGGAGCAACAATTGCGCTTCAACGGTCATTCTGTGAAATACCTCGCAATTGCAGCGAATCTTCTGCTTCCACCGACTTGACCCTGCTTTGCATCGAGAGACTTGACAGGTAATGTCCCTGCAACGAATGGCCTGCAACTTTGGCAGATTGCGCGCAGGCGCTGCACTGCGCGACGTGAGGAGAAAGAATCCGCAAGAGATGACCATCCCAAGTTAGAGCGCCGAATTGCATATCGCGTGGCGGCGCGCGGCGACGTTTGGCGCAGCGTAAGCGGCGAGCGCACCCATGATGCTAGCCGTCCGGACCGAAACTTAGCTTGAGATGTAACGAGCCGACCGCCCAATGTGGCCGGCTTTCTTGCGTTCCGGGCACCCTCAGCGGCGCATCGATGGGCAGGTAACGACTTCTGAGTTTCACCGTCGCGAGTCCTGACGATGCAGGGCTTCACACCAATTGCCATTGATGCGATATTCCGAGCTGGACGACCCTGGCGCGCGATGCTGGCGTTCCCAATGCGCGTGACTAGATATTCCCTCATTCCACAAGAGGTGGCTCACGGGTGCGGATCGGTTTGAACGGCCATGATTGAGCATCCTCTCGGCATTCTGATGCTAGCGATGGAAGCCACAATTGGGGCTCGTCGCGCCTGCGAAGTTACCGGCTGCCCGATCGGTTCTAGGCACCTGGCCCGGGACTACTGCTGAATGCCGCGCACTGCCGCAGTGTTAACGTTGCCGCGCCGCGTGGCAACCGGATCTCGCACGCTTCGCTAGTGTTCAACGTCGTCCAATGTCTGCGCGGCCTGGCGGCCCTTCTCGTACTGTTTCACCACTCCCGGCTCTACATGCCTGCGGCTCCTGAATGGACCAACTTCGGTGCCCGCGGGGTCGACGTGTTCTTTGTCATTAGTGGCTTTGTCATGGCCCACTCATTGTCCCAAAGAGATAGCCGCGGATTGGCCGCTGCCACTGATTTCGCCGTTCGTCGCCTATTGCGGGTTGTGCCGTTGTACTGGGTGGCGACTTTTCTCTTGATTCGCCATGACCTCCTCGCCGGGCGAGTCCCGGAGTGTTTATGGAAAGACCTGCTCTTCATTGCTCACGAGTCGATCCAGTTTCCGGGTCGCATGTACCCGGTGCTCGTTCCAGGATGGACGCTAAACTACGAAATGTTCTTCTACGGGCTTCTCGCGGTGGCGCTCTTGTTCACCCGCAACGCTGCGCGGACGATAGGTGCGGTCTTGTTGCTAATGACAGGAATAGGCTGGTGTGTGAAGCCACCGAACTCGTCGGTCGCTGGGTTTTACACGTCACCGTTTCTAGTGCTTTTCGTCGCCGGGATGATTCTGCATGGGGCGCGGTCGCATTTGCCTCGCCTTGGTGCGGGTCCAGCAGCGAGCATCTTGGTCGCTGCACTAATTGTGATGTGTGCTCCGCTTCCAGGGCCGCGTCTAGTTGCGGTTGGCATTCCGGCGTTAATTGCCGTAGGCGCCGCCGTGCAATTGTCTTCCGTGAGTACGGCTAGCTTCCGCCTGCCGATCGCGTTGGGTGACGCGTCCTATTCCATTTACCTATTGCAAGGCTTCGGTATCGGGGCAGGGCGGCGACTTATCGAGTTGCTCGGCTTCGCGCCCGCGCCAAATGGTGCCGGAGCTTGGTTAGCGGCCTTGGTTCTGTGCGTATTCGGCACCCTATGGGGACTCGCCGTATACCGATGGCTGGAGCGACCAGTTTATCTTTGGAGTATGCGCTGGTGGCGAGACATCTGGTCGCCACGCAATGGCCCGACGTGATTGGATGCCTTGTTGGCACGAGTCCGCGCGGCAATACCCTGTGAATATCTCAAGGGCTGGGGGCTGCCGCATGTTGTGCCTCGAGTGTGCTCACGACGCGCGACACGAATGACTCGAAGGACAGAGGGCCGCGGATTCGGCTCTCGCCGGCCGCGCCCATGAGCGCCGCGCGTTGCGGATTCTGCAGGACGTCTCGCAGGCGGTCAGCCAGTTCCTGCGGCGAGTCACCGCGGAGCCGGTAACCGGTCTCGCCGTCAAGCACGAGGTCGTCGGCGCTGCCATCGGCATACCCCGATATCACGGGCAAGCGGTGCGCCATCGCTTCGTTGATCGCGAGGCCGCCGGTCCCCGGCAAGACGAACAGGTCCGCTGCGTCGAAGAATTCGCCGACGTGGTCGATAACCCTGCCGGCGGATGTCCAGTCTTCTCGCCGCGCGTGGCGCTGCTTGAGTGTCGGCAGGTAAGGACCATCGCCGACTACCATGAAGTGCACATCCATAAGACGCAGCAGATCCAGCGCCGCGAAGATCCGGTCAAGATTCTTTTCCTCGAGGATGGCGCCGACGTAGAGGACGATGCGCTTACCTTCGAGCTGCGGCCAGCGGGCGATGAGGCTGCGGCGCGCCGCCTGCCGGTCGCCCGGCACGATGGCGGTCTCATCGATGGTGTTGTGCATCACCAGCGACTGGTGCGGCGCGGCGCCGAAAGTATGCACGTATTCGCGGGCGTTGCTGTGATAGCACAGGTGGAAGTCGAACAAGGGAATGAACCGCCGCAACACCGCGAACTTGAGCCGGCCGGGGTTGTATTCGTAGCCACACTGCCAGGCGATCCGCGCGCGGCCGCGGCTGCGTGCCCAGTGCAGCAGCAACCATTCCGACAGCGTCCCCGAGTGACACATGGTCATCACCACGCGCGGGTTGACGCGCGAAAGGATGTCGCGCAGCCCGTGCTGATAGCGAAATGTGAAATTGCGGACGGGGATCTCGGTAAGCCGGAATCGCAGGTGTTCAGATACGACCCGGTCGCGCACCGCGACCCTTCCGGTCGTGCCGGGCGCTTCGTGCGCCGAGGCGATGATGAAGCGAATGCCGCGTGCCGCAAGCCGCGCCTCGACGGCGCGCATCGTGGGCACGTGGTAGTGCATGATGCGGTCGGCGACGAACAGGACGCCGTTGGGGGAGGGTGTAGTGGCGACCGCCGCGGGATTGTGTGAGTTCATGAATTCGGGCCGATCAGGGCGTGAAACGACGCGGCTAATGCCGGATTAGAGATTAACATAGGGTAATTGGATGAACTGTGACGTGGTTGTGGCGATGCCGCCGCCGACGCATGCCGCCGGCGGCGGCTCGGGCGTGTGCGCGTCACAGGAGGCTGCCCGTGCACGCGGTTGCAGGGTGGAACGATGACGCCGAACAGCGCTGTCGAGCGGCGCGACTCAGCCCCGGACATGGTGATAGCACGAGGAAACCGCGTGGCTCCGCAGCCTGGTGAACGCGACCGCGAACTTGTAATGAGCAGCTGGATCGACGTCGTCGATTGGGAGCAAGCCACGAGTCGCATCCTGGCGTGGGCGGAGGCGCGCGAGCAGCGCACCGTCTGTCTGTGCAATGTCCATTCGGTGGTCACCGCGGATGCCGACCCGGCGCTGCGCGACGCGATCAACTCGGCCGATCTCGCGGCGCCCGACGGACATCCCGTGGCCTGGCTGCTGGGACGGCGGCGACGACGTCCGCAGCCGCGCGTCAACGGGCCGGACCTCACCGTGAAACTATGCCAGCTGGCCGCCGCGCGCGACCTGCCCATCGCCTTCTACGGCAGCACCGAGGACAGCCTCGCGCGGTTGCGTGAGGCCCTCGCCAGCCAATTCCCGCGGCTGCGGGTGGTTGCGACCATCTCGCCGCCGTTTCGGGCATTAAGCGCGTCGGAACTGGACGCATACGGCGCGCAGCTGGCGGGCTCTGGCGCCGCCCTCGTGTTCATCGGACTTGGCTGCCCCAAGCAGGAGATCTGGATGGCGGCCAATCGCGCCAAGGTCGGGGCTGTGCTGCTCGGCGTCGGCGCGGCCTTCGAGTTCCTGGCGGGCACGGTACGCCGGCCGCCGGTGTGGATGCGGCGTCTCGGTCTTGAGTGGTTGGGACGACTACTTGCCGAACCGCGGCGACTGTGGCGTAGGTACTTGGTCACAAACACGCTGTATATTGCCTATCTCGCTCGCGAATTCCTCTTCAAGAAGCGGCCGCACGGCCCCAATCGGGATGTTTGACGGATGGACCAGGCAATGGCCGGCACACTTTCGCCTGATGAGGCACCCGCCGAACGCTGGCATTTCGGCATGCGCGCCCTACTGGCGGCCGCGCTCGCGCTAGGCCTGCTCGGCTTTTTGTTCCGCGACGGCATCGCGGAGCTCCTGCACCTTTGGGAAACCAAGGAGGAATACAGCCACGCCTATCTCCTGCCGGCCCTCAGCCTGTTCCTGTTCTGGCAGAAAAAGAACGAGCTGCTCGCCCGGCCGTGGCGCGGGTCTTGGGCGGCGGTGGGCTTGTGTGCGGCCGGTCTGCTGGTGTTCTTCGTCGGCCAACTGAGCGCGATCTTCGCCGTCATTCACTATGCGCTGTTTATCACTGCCGCCGGCGTTGTGCTGGCGTACGCAGGTACGCGCAACCTGCGTTACCTGTGGGCCGGACTGGTGCTGCTGCTGTTCACCGTGCCGTTTCCGCAGTTCCTCTACCAGGCGATGTCGACCAAGCTGCAGCTGCTGTCCTCGGAACTCGGCGTGGCGGTCATTCGGGCGCTCGGGGTCAGCGTCTACCTCGAAGGCAATGTCATCGATCTCGGCAGCTTCAAGCTGCAGGTGATCGAAGCCTGTAACGGCCTGCGCTATCTCTTCCCCCTGGCGAGTTTCGGCTTCCTCTGTGCATACCTGTATCGTGGCCCGTTCTGGCACAAGGTGGTGATCTTCGTCTCGGTGGCACCCATCACGGTGTTCATGAACAGCCTGCGCATCGGCATCATCGGCATCACCGTCGAACGCTGGGGACAGGCCATGGCGGAAGGCTTCCTGCATGATTTCGAGGGCTGGGCCATCTTCATGGCCTGCCTAGCTGTGCTGTTCGCCGAAATCGCGATCCTTTCGCGCCTGCAGCGTCCACCGGCCAGTTTCAGCGACTCCTTCTTCGTAGAAATTCCAGCACCCACTCCGCCGGGCGCGCGTGCCCACGACCAGCCGCTGCCGGCGTCGTTCCTCGCCTGCCTGGTGCTGGTGTCGGTGTCCTGCGTGGTTTCGCTCGTGGTCGGAAACCGGCCGGAGATCACCCCACCGCGCAGCGACTTCGAGGAATTCCCACTGCAGGTGGGCGAGTGGGTCGGCAAGCGCGAAATGCTGGACAAGATCTATATCGACGCGCTCAAGTTCACCGACTATGCGCTGATCAATTTTCGCCGCGACGACAATGCGGCGCCGGTCAATTTCTACGTGGCCTATTACGGCTCACAGCGTGCCGGCGAGTCGGCGCACTCCCCGCGGTCCTGCATTCCGGGCGGTGGCTGGAAGATCGAGGGCCTGGACACGCTCGAAGTCCCGCTCAGCGCGGCGGGTGTGCCACTGCGCGTCAACCGGGTGGAAATCGGCATGGGTGACAATCGGCAGCTAGTCTATTACTGGTTCCAGCAGCGCGGGCGGGTGATCACCAATGAATACCTGGTCAAGTGGTATCTGCTGTGGGACGCCCTCACGCGCGACCGCTCGGATGGTGCGCTGGTGCGCTTGACTACCATGGTGCCCGCCGGCGCCGAATTCAGTGTTGGTGACAAGATCCTGCAGGATTTCATCGCCTCCCTCGGCGACAAACTCGATGCTTTCGTTCCCCGCTGACATCTGGCCTGTGTCGTCTCGTCTGTGAATACCACCCTCTTCCTGCTGCTTACCATCGCGGTGCCGACGAGCATGCTCGTCATTCCGCTGGCCTGGCGACTCGCGCCGATGTTGAACATGGTCGACGAGCCAGACGACAGCCGCAAGGTGCACTCGATCCCGATACCGCGCATTGGCGGCTGGGGAATCGTGGCCGGCAGCCTGCTGCCGATAGTGCTGATGTGGCACTTCGACGACGTGACCCGCGCTTACGTGCTGGGCAGCATCGTGCTGTTCTTGTTCGGCGCCTGGGACGATGCGCGACAGCTGAGTCACTGGGTGAAGTTCGTGGGCCAGGCGCTCGCGGCCGGCGCGGTGGTGTTCCTCGGCGGGCTGTACGTCTCTCACTGGCCGTTCGTGGACGATGCCATGCCCGAGCCGCTGGCGAAGGGACTGACGGTGGTGGCGCTCATGGGTACTATCAACGCGATCAACCATTCGGACGGACTCGACGGGCTAGCGGGCGGCGAGACGATCCTAAGCCTCATCGCCTTTGCCTATCTCGGCTACCTTAGTGGCGATGACGTGACCGTGGGCCTAGCGATGGCCACCATGGGCGGCATTCTCGGGTTCCTGCGCTATAACACCCATCCTGCGCGCGTCTTCATGGGAGATGGCGGCAGTCAGTTCCTGGGCTTCACGCTCGGCTTCCTCGCCATCCAGTTGACCCAGGTCGGCATGCCGACGCTGTCTACAGCCTCACCGCTGTTGCTGCTCGGCTTGCCGATCTCGGACATCCTAGTCGTGCTGTACAAGCGCGCCACGGGCGGCATGAACTGGTTCAAGGCCACGCGCAACCATGTCCATCATCGCCTGCTCGACCTGGGGCTCGATCACTACGAAACGGTCGTGCTCATCTACTCCGTGCAGGCACTGTTGGTGACGCTAGCGGTCTTGCTGCGGTTCGAATCCGATTTCCTCGTTGCCGGCAGCTACCTATTTTTGATTAGTGGGCTGTTCCTCGGACTGGGCACCGCAGAGGCGCGCGGCTGGCGTAGGCGATCACTAGGACCCTCGCTGATCGCGCGCGAGATTTCGCGCCTGCGCTCGGACGGACGACTCCGCGGCGTGCCCTACAAAGCCATCACTGCCTTGTTGCCATTGTGTATGATCGGCGGCGCCACGCTCGCCGGGACGGTGCCGCGCGATTTCGGCGTAGTGGCCGGCGTACTCGCGCTGATCATGGTTGCCCACCTCGGATTCACCCGCTCCACCGATTCCGTGATCATTCGTCTCGTAGTGTACGTCGCGGCGATTTTTTCGAGCTACCTGTTTGTGCGGTTTCAGCCCGGAGGTGACATCACCGGCGCGGCGGCGGTAGGTGTCGTGCTGGTGCTGGCCTGCGCCGTGGCGATTTTTATCCGCTACACGTCTGACGTCCGGTTCGGCGCCACGCCGACCGACTACCTGCTCGTGTTCGGCGTTATGGCCCTGGTGATATTTGGCGGCATCGACATACGGGCGCGTGGCACAGTGCAGACGGTCATGTTCGCCATCGTCATGCTCTACGCCTGCGAGGCGGTGCTGGGTGTGGCCAATGCACGCTGGAATACCATTAACGTTTCCACCACGGTGTGTATGTTGATCCTGGCCCTGCGTGGCCTGGCGTAACGAATCTCTCATCTATTGAGTCGACATTGCTATGAGTAAGAAAATCGCGCTGATCACGGGTGTGACCGGGCAGGATGGAGCCTATCTCACCGAGTTCCTGCTCAAGAAGGGCTACGAGGTGCATGGGCTGAAGCGGCGCGCGTCCAGCTTCAATACCGGTCGCGTCGATCACCTGTACCAGGATCCGCACGTGGAGCGGCGTAACTTCATTCTGCACTATGGCGATCTCACCGATTCGACCAACCTCATCCGAATCGTGCAGCAAGTACAGCCGGACGAGATCTACAACCTGGCAGCGCAGAGCCACGTAGCTGTGTCGTTCGAGACGCCAGAATACACGGCCAACGCGGATGCCGTAGGCACCCTGCGCTTGCTTGAGGCGATTCGAATCCTCGGACTGGAGAAGAAGACACGCTTCTACCAAGCGTCGACCAGTGAGATGTTCGGCAAGGTGCAGGAGATTCCGCAGCGTGAGACTACGCCGTTTTACCCTCGTAGCCCCTATGGCGCGGCTAAGGTTTACGCCTATTGGATTTGCGTGAACTATCGAGAGGCCTATGGCATGTTCTGTTGCAATGGCATCCTCTTCAATCATGAATCGCCGATACGTGGCGAGACATTCGTGACGCGCAAAATCAGCCGGGCGGTGGCGCGTATCAGTCTGGGTCTTCAGGCTTGCCTTTACCTCGGAAATCTCGATGCGCTCCGTGACTGGGGCCACGCGCGTGACTACGTGCAGGCAATGTGGCTGATGCTGCAACAGGATGAGCCGGATGACTTCGTTGTTGCTACTGGTCGGCAGATTTCTGTGCGGGAGTTCGTAACGCTCGCGTTCGCCGAAGTTGGGGTCAGTATCGATTGGACAGGCAGCGGACTTAACGAGCAAGGCGTTGAACGGGGCAGTGGGCGCGTTCTGGTTGCGGTTGATCCGAGGTATTTCCGCCCGACCGAAGTCGAAACCTTGCTTGGAGATCCTAGCAAGGCGCGCAGCAAACTAGGCTGGGAGGCGACAACGTCCATCGAGGAACTCGTGAGGGAGATGGTGCGCGAGGATCGTCGAGACGCCGAGAAGGACGAGTTGTGCAAACGTGAAGGTTATCGGGTATTCGACTATTTCGAATGAGCCGCAATTCGAAAGCGTTGGAAGACATGAAATGAACACATCGGCCAAAGTATTTGTGGCGGGTGCCCGCGGTATGGTGGGCTCGGCGATCGTTCGTGCCCTTGAGCGGCATGGCTACACGCACATCCTTACACCCTCGCGCGAGCAAGTAGACCTAAAGAATCAGAGCGCTCTGGACGCGTTCTACGCGGCGGAGAAACCTGACTTAGTCTTTGTCGCAGCGGCCAAAGTTGGTGGCATCCTCGCGAACAGCAGTTTCCCTGCGGATTTTCTCTACGACAACCTGATCATGGAGTGCAATCTCATCCATGGTGCCTATCGCCACGGTGTCAAGAAGTTGCTCTTCCTGGGTAGCACCTGCATCTACCCGAAGCTGGCCGCACAGCCACTCAAGGAGGAGTATCTGCTGTCCGGACCGCTGGAACCGACCAATGAATGGTACGCGGTGGCCAAGATTGCTGGGATCAAGCTCTGCGAGGCCTATCGGCGGCAGTTTGGCGCCAATTTCATTTCTGGCATGCCCACGAATCTTTATGGCCCCAACGACAATTTCGATTTGTCGTCCTCACATGTGCTGCCTGCCTTGATTCGGAAGTTTGACAGCGCGCTTAGGCAGGACGCCGATGAAGTCGTGGTATGGGGGTCCGGCACTCCGTTGCGGGAGTTTCTCCACGTCGACGATTGCGCAGATGCGTGTTTGTACTTGATGGACCATTACGACGAAGCAGAGCACGTCAATATCGGGGTGGGGGAGGACCTGACCATTCGGGAACTCGCCGAGTTGGTGGGCCGGGTGGTTGGTTTTGTCGGTCGAATTGTGTTCGACCCGTCGAAACCCGACGGGACCCCGCGCAAGCTGGTCGATACTACCCGAATCAATTCGTTGGGTTGGCGCCCGAGAATCGCTTTGGAAGAGGGTATCCGCTCCACCTACGCTTGGTACCTGGCAAACGTGCCCCGTCACGATGACTAGCCGCCTACCGCGGGCATAGGGCCGCAGCCGTTTCCCCAGCAGCGCGATGCCGTCGCCGCTGTAGGGACGGTTCCGCGGTCAGTCGGTGCGTGAAAAAGCAAAGGTGTCTCTTCCAGGCGACACGTTTGACGACTGACCCGACGAGCTACGCCCGATGGCGCACGGCGAGCGTGCGCTATCGGCTGATCTGGTGGCACGTCAACGGCCAGGAGTTAGAGGGGTTGTTGATGACCGCAGACATAGATCGTAACGAATTGTGAACGCCGGGCGCTCACGATAGTAGAGCCGACCGGGGTGCCTTTGCGAATCAATCTGTTGGATCCAGGCTCCCGGCTTGCGCGGCAGCTCCGAACAAAACTTGAATTTCTTTCCCCACCCGTTTTGGCTACTAGGTCTCAAATCCTCTTCTTGTCGCCGATTGTTGCTAAACAGAATGGCCCGGCCATTGCTATATTCCTGCCAGGCAAGACGGGTGCTGCAGTGCACACGTTTAGCTGAACCGCGGACCAGGACGAGCCCGCGCTGTGTTTTGGCAGAGACGATGGTAAGGAAGAAGATATGAAGCTCTTGAAAAACTACTCGATGATCAGTGCGCTGCTCGTGCTGCTGACCCTCAGCGTGGCCTCCCAGGCTCAGGTTGTGGACAGCGGCTTCAGGGCTGGTAGCTGGGCGGACTTCGGCGAAATCACGCTGGCCGCTGGCGACTATACCCTCGAGCTGTCGGCGATTGGCTCGGGTGTGCCGCTGTTGTTCGGCCTCATCGGTCAGGACGTGGCGGAAGCCTACCAGGTGGTCCTCGGTGATCTGCCAGGTACGGTTTCCAAAACGTTTACCACCGTTGGTGGCACGTTCGACTGGCTGGTTGGCGGTCCTGGCCCGTTCACCGTGTTCACCGCTTCGGTGAACAAGGTCGAGCCGATCCCGCTGCCCTCTTCGGTCATCATGCTGGGCTCGGCGCTTGCCGCCATGGTCAGCATCGGCCGTCGTGGCATGAGCCGTCGCGCCCGCGCGTAAGCGTTGGGTTGACGTCTTGATTCGGTGCCGGCCGCCTTACGGCGGTCGGCATCGGGTCTCCCGGAGGGCCGCAACGGCGCTCCTTCCCGCACTCTCCCCCCTCAAGCTCCCTCAGATCTCCGACAGTAATCGCGTCAGGACGCCGTCCTTGGGACGCAATGCGCTGGCGACGATGGCATCGGCACGCGCCTGGCTGTCCGCGACCGCATAGATACGTAGTTCGTCGGCGTTGCCGGACGGCCGCACGTGGGCGACGTCGTGATTGGCGAAGCCGAGCCGGGTGCCGTCGGTGCCATTCACCGAGACCACGGCTGGGAAGCCATCCTCTGGGGTGAAGTACCGGGCGACGCGGCCGGCGAACTCGGCCTGCGGCTCGCCGTCGCGGGGCAGCAGGGCGGCGGCGGCGGCGAGCCCGGCGCTGCGGGGGCAGGGCCGCAGCAGGCTGGCGCGGCTGTAGCGGCGGGGCAGGGCATCGAACAGTGCGTCCACCGGGCAGCGTCGCGCCAGCGCTTCGCGCAGCACGGTGATGATGGGCAGGAAGGCGTCGCGCGTCGGAAGCGCGGGCAGCACGTGGCCGTCGCGCTCGATGTCGGAGCCGGTGAGAAAGCCGCCGTTGGCCTCCCAGCCGCACACGCGGCGCGCGCCCCGCGCGCGGGCCGCCAGCATGCCGGCGATGACGTAGGGCGAGCCGATGCGGGTCTTGGGTTCGAGCAGGGTCGCGAGCGGCCCGCGGTCGATGGCGTCGTTGCAGCTCACCGGCACCACCACCCGATCGGCGCCGAGTGCCGCGGCGACCACCATGCCGACCAGGTCACCACCGTGGAAGCGCGCCGTTGGGCGCCCACTGTCGTCGTAACGAAGGCCAAGGATCAGGGGACGATCGGAGTCGCCGTCGGTCGAGACCAGGGCGTCGAAGCGTGCGCTACCGCCGCTGGCGGCGATGGCGAGTGCGGTGAGCTCGTCCAGGGTCGAGTCGTCCAGCGCCTCGGTGTCGATGGGCACGAAGGTCTCACTGCGCGCTACCGGTGTCGCTTCCGCGCCCAGGGCGCGGAGCGTCTCGACCAGCAGATCGCGCCCCACGGCCGAGTGCTGGTAGACCAGCACGCGCAGTCCGCGGAGCGCCGCGTCGCCGAAGAAGTCCAGGTAGCGCCGAAGGTAACTCAGAGCGCCCGTCGGATCCGCCGGGGGCAGGGGCCGGGAGCCAGTCTTCAGCCGGCCGTCGGGCGCGAACGCTGAAAGGGTGGCGTCCGTGGCCAGCAGCCTTTGCCGCCAGCGCGCGACGTACTCGGCGATGGGCGCCTCGTCCGTCTTCAGCAGCTCACCCTCTGCGCTGTTGGTCTTGTAGCCATTGCGCTCGAAGGGAATGTGGCTGCCGGTGACCATGATGCTGCCGGCCCGGCGGGCGAGGGCATGGGCGGTCAATGCGGGCGTGGGCAGGGCACCGAGGTTGACCGGGCGCAGCCCGGCATCTTCCACCGCAGCCATGACTACTTGGGCCAGCTCACCGCGGCCCCCCTGGCTGGGCACGAAGGCGGTGGAGCTCGGCCGCAGGTCGTGGGCGATGAAGAATTCACCGCCGGGTTCGAGTCCGCCGGCCGCTCGCGGCCTGGACAGCAGGTACTCGAGCTCGGCGCGCACGTTGATGAAGACTTCCAACTGCGTGAGGTCCTGGACCAGCCCCCTGCGGCCACTGGTGCCGAAGGCGAGCGGGCGAGGGGTGTGGTCGAGCACTTCGGCCAGGGTCGGCATGGTCGGGAACGGGGCCTCGGGGAAGCTGAGATCGGTACGATTATAAAGAGAGGCCGAGGCCTCTCATGCCCCGTTGCCCGTGACGGCCTTGGCAATGCTGACGATGCGCGCGACCGTCACACGAGGCAGGGAGAATTCCGGCGCGGTCTCCCGGTCCCAGCCTGACGTGGGCGCGGGGCCCGCGCCGAGCCGCGGCCCAAAACCGCGAACCTATCAAGAATTTTGCGGGATCGCCGTGTAAAATCCGGCCTCCGCGCATCGTCGCGTACATTCGGAACCGATATGAAATCGACCCAGCGTTTACTCCTCATCGCCCTCATCGCCGTGCTCACCGCCTGTGGCGGCGCGGCCGACCGCAAGACGGTCTACATGAACAAGGGGCATGAGCTGTTCAAGGCCGAGAACTACGAGAAGGCGCGTATCGAATTCCAGAACGCGCTGCAGATCGATCCGAAGGATCTCGATGCGCGCTTCGCGCTGGCCGAGACCATGGAGAAGCTGGAGAACTGGCAGGGCGCGGCCGGACACTACCTCGCCATCCTGGGTGAGAAGCCGGACCACCGCGGCGCGCTGCTCAACATGGGCCGCCTCTACCTGCTGAGCAACGCGGATGACAAGGCCAAGGAGAGCGCCGAGAAGATCCTCGCCGGGAAGCCCGACGACGTCGACGGCCTGACCCTGCTGGCGGCGGTGAAGGCCAAGGCCAAGGACCTCGCCGGCGCACGTGAGCTCGGCGAGAAGGCCATCAAGGTCGAGCCGAACAATCCCGAGGCCGCCTCGCTGATGGCCTCCCTGCTGCTCGCCGACGGCAAGGTCGAAGAGAGCATCAAGCTCTTGAAGGACGCGACCACCGCCCACCCCGAAGAAATCGCGCTCAAGATCAATCTCGCCCGGGTCTACGCCCAGGCCGGTCGTGGCGACGAGGCGGCCGCAGCCTTCGGCGAAGTCATCAAGGAGAAGCCGAAAGTCCTGTCCTATCGCACCGGCTACTCGCGCTTCCTCGCAGCCTTGAAGCGCGTGGATGACGCAGAGCAGGTGATGAAGGACGCGGTGCGCGACTTCCCCGAGGATGTCACCGCCAAGCTGTCCTACATCGAGTTCCTCTCGAGCACGCGCAGCGTGGAGCGCGCGACCGAGGAACTGAAGTCCATGATCGCCGCCTCGCCCACCGAGAACCGCCTCAAGTTCGCGCTCGGCAAGGTCTACGAAGCGACCAACAAGCTGGACGAAGCGGCCAAGGTCTACGAAGACGTGGTGGCCTCGATCAAGGAAGGGCCGGAGCTCCTGCAGGCCAAGAGCCGGCTCGCGGTGGTGAAGGCACGCAAGAACGACCTCGAGGGCGCGCGCAAGCTGGTCGACGAGGTGCTGACCGACAATCCTCGCGACGGCGACGCGCTCAGCCTGCGCGGCACGCTGCACCTGAACGACGGCGACGCGGCCGGCGCCATCGCCGACCTCCGCACCGTCATCCACGACACCCCCAGCAACGTCGGCGCCACCCGCCTGTTGGCCCGAGCGCACCTGACCAACAAGGAGAACGAGTTGGCGCTCGATGTCCTGAAGCAGGGCATCCAAGCCAATCCCAACGCGACCGTGCTCGGGCTCGACCTAGCCAACATCCAGGCAGGCGCCGGCAAGTTCGACGACTCGCTCGCCACCCTCGACGAGGTCCTCAAGAAGAACCCGAAGGAGATGGCGGCGCTCGAGTCGAAGTTCCGCATCTTCGTCTACAAGAAGGACTGGGACCAGGCCGCGGCCGTCGCCGAGCAGATGAAGAACGTGCAGCCCGACTCGGTGAAGGGCTACCACTTCGCGGGTCTCGTGCAGCAGGCCAAGGGCAACTTCGAGGCCAGCATCGGCGAGTTCCAGTCGGCGCTGGACCGCGCGCCGGACGCCGTCGAGCCGCTCTCGCAGCTGGTCAAGAGCCACCTGGCGCTGAAGCAGAAGGACCAGGCGGTCGCCAAGCTGAAGGAAGTGATCAAGGGACGTGAGAACCACTTCGTCGCCCACAACCTGCTGGGCGAGCTGTACCTCGCCGACAAGAAGTTCGACGACGCGGCGGCCGAGTTCAAGACCGCCATCGAGCAGAGCCCCAAGTGGCCGATCCCCTACCGCAACCTGGCCACGGTCTATGTCGCGACCAAGAAGAGCGACGACGCCATTGCGACCATGAAGGACGGCATCGACAAGACCGGCGGCCAGCCGCTGCTGGTGACCGGCCTGGCCTCGTATCTCGAAGAGATCGGCAAGCTCGATTCAGCCATCGAGCAGTACGAGGAGGCGCTGAAGGCCCAGCCGAACTCGCCGCTCGCGGCCAACAACCTCGCCATGCTGCTCATCGAGTACCGCAAGGACGAGGCGAGCTGGAAGCGCGCGCGTGAACTCGTGACGCCGCTGCGCAACAGCACCCAGCCGGCCTTCCTCGATACCGTCGGCTGGGTCGAGTATCGCCTCGGCGAGTACGAGCAGGCGGTGAATTTCCTGGAGAAGGCCACCGAGGCCGCCCCCGACGCGGCCCTTATGCACTACCACCTGGGCATGGCCTACCTGGCCAAGGGCAACAAGCTCGGCGCGCGCGACCACCTGTCCAAGGCGGTGGAAGGCAATACGCCGTTCAAGGGCCTGGACGAGGCGAAGAAGGCGCTGGCGGAGCTCGGCGAGGGCTGAGCCAGGCCAGCGCGTTGGGGACGCCCTCGGCGTGGCGGCGATGGTGACCGGGCGTTATGTCGTGAGCCGCTCCGTTGATCGCCGCGCGCGGTGCATGGCCGATTGAAATCGGCCCTACAGGGGGCTGCGATCATGGCCTGGGTCTGTGGCGCCCAGGCCGACGGCCTCGAACTCTCCGGCGATCTCGCGCTCGAGGTGCGTGGCTTTCCCGAAGCCGCGGGCGACCCGGCCCAGGGGGATGCGAGCGTCGCCCTGGCGCTCCGGCCCGAGTTCTATCGCGCGTGGAACGACGAGGCGGACAGCGTCCTGTTCTCGCCCTTCGTGCGGCTCGACCAGAACGACCGGCGCCGCACGCATGTCGACGTGCGCGAACTCACCTACGTGCACGCCGCGCCCGAATGGGAGCTGCGTGTCGGCGCGCGCCAGGTGTTCTGGGGCGTAGCCGAGTCCAACCACCTGGTCGACGTCATCAACCAGTTCGACCTGGTGGAGAACCTGGACGGGGAGGACAAGTTCGGCCAGCCGATGGTCAATGTCGCCTGGAAGCAGCCTTGGGGCACGATCGACGCCTTCGTGCTGACCGGCTTTCGTGAGCGCAGCTTTCCTGGCCGGGATGGTCGGTTGCGCACGCCGCTGCCGGTGGACGTGGACCGTCCGCGCTACGAATCCCCGGCCGGGCCGCGCCACGTGGACTATGCGCTGCGCTACGCCCATACCCTGGGGCCGGTCGACTTCGGCATCGCGCATTTCCACGGCACCAACCGCGAGCCGCGGCTGGTGGTGGCGCCCAACCGGCGCGGCGCGCCGAGCCTGCGTCCGTTCTACGACCTCATCGACCAGACCAGTCTCGACCTGCTGGCGGTGGTCGAGAGCTGCGCTTTCAAGCTCGAGGCCCTGCGCCGCGCCGGCATGGGCGAGACCTATGCCGCGGCCGTCGGCGGCTTCGAATACACCTGGGTGAACGTCGCTCAATCGCCGTTGGACGTCGGCCTGCTTGGCGAGTACCACTACGACGAACGCGGTGACCGCGCCACCTCGCCGTTCAATCACGACCTCTTCGTCGGCTCGCGTCTCGGCTTCAACGACATCGCCGACAGCCAGCTGCTGGCCGGCGTGGTGGTGGATACCCACGGCGGCGGCCAGTTCGTGAACGTCGAGGCGCGACGCCGCTTCGGCGAGCGCTGGCGGCTCGAGCTCGAACTGCGCATGTTCATGAACACCCCGCCCGAGGATCTGCTGGGGTTCTTCCAGCGCGACGACTACGTGCAGCTCGAACTGGCGCGTTTCTTCTGAGCGCGCGGCGGTGTGTGCCGCCGAGCGTGCCACCGAAAGTGAGATACTCCGTGACCCCATCGAGCGGAGCAGGGTCGGCCCGTGGAAGCCGCGCTTCAGAACGTCCTCATTTTTCTCATCGCCGCGGTCGCGGTCGTACCGCTCGCCAAGCGTCTGCGCCTGGGCACGGTGCTGGGCTACCTGCTGGCGGGGCTCCTGATCGGTCCCTGGGGACTCAAGCTGATCCTCGACGCCGAGGTCATCCTGCACTTCGCCGAGTTCGGCGTGGTGCTGCTCTTGTTTCTCATCGGCCTCGAGCTCAATCCGCGCCGGCTGTGGGACATGCGCCGCGCGATCCTGGGTGCGGGCGCCTCGCAACTGCTGGTGAGCGCGCTGCCGCTGGCCGGTCTCGCCCTGCTGGCCGGTCTCGGCGCGGGCAGCGCGCTGGTGGTGGGCTACGTGCTGGCGCTCTCGTCCACGCCCTTCGCACTGCAGATCATTGCCGAGCGGCATTGGGGCGGGACCGCGACCGGCAAGACCGCGTTCTCCATCCTGCTCTTCCAGGACATCGCGGTGATCCCGTTGCTGGCCGTCGTGCCGCTGCTCGGCGAGCAGGGTGGGACGCTGGAGGGCGGCGCGGTGGCGCTCGGCATCGGGCGCGCGCTGCTGATCCTGGCGGCCATCTTGGTCATCGGCCCGCGCGTCGCCCGGCCGCTGTTCCGCCTGGTGGCGCTCACCGGCTCGCGGGAGCTGTTCACCGCGCTGTCGCTCCTGATCGTGATCGCGTTGGCGCTCCTGGTCAGCATCGCCGGCATGTCGATGGCGATGGGCGCGTTCCTCGGCGGCGTGCTGCTCGCCGAGTCGGAGTACCGACACGAGCTCGAGGTAGACCTCGAGCCGTTCAAAGGCCTCTTGATGGGGCTCTTCTTCATGGCTGTCGGCATGTCCATCGACGTCGGCGGCTTTGGCGAGGCGCCGCTCCGGATCATCGGCGCGACGCTCGCGGTGCTGACGGTCAAGTTCGTCGCCCTGGTGCTCCTGGGACGGCGCCTGGGGCTCGGCAGTCACCAGGCGCTGCAACTTGGCGCGCTGCTCTGCCAGGGCGGTGAGTTCGGCTTCGTGGTGTTCGCCGCGGCGGCCGGCGTCGGCGTCCTGCCCCAGGCGCTGGTCGAGCAGCTCACGGTGGTCATCGTGCTGTCGATGGTCCTGACCCCGCTGGTGCTGGCCGGTGTCGAGACCTGGGTGGCGCGGCGCCTGGCGCGTCGCCCGACGCGCGAAGTCGAGCTGGTCGAGATCCCGGAGCAGCCGGTGGTGATCGCCGGCTTCGGTCGCTTCGGGCAGATAGTCGCGCGGCTCCTCAACGCCAACAACATCGGCACCACCGTTGTCGAGCGCGATCCGGACCAGATAGAGCTGCTGCGTCGCTTCGGCCACGAGGTGCACTACGGCGACGCGACCCGCCTGGACCTGTTGCGCGCCGCCGGTGTGGAGCACGCGCGCATGCTGATCGTGGCCATCGACGACCCGGAGGCCACGCTGCGTGTCGTGGACCTTGCCCGTGAGCATTTCCCGACGGTGCCGCTGCTGGTGCGTGTGCGCAACCGTTCCCAGGCCTACGACATGCTGGACCGCGGTATCACGAACTTCGAGCGCGAGACCTTTGCCGCGGCGGTGAACGTCGGGGTACGGGCCCTGAAGACCCTGGGCTTCGACGCCGAACGGGCGCGCCACGCCGGCGAATTGTTCCAGGTCCACGACGAGACCACGTTGGTCGAACTGCACGCGGTACGCGGCGACCAGGGCAAGGTCATCTCGCTGGTGACCACCGCTCGCAGCGACCTAGAGCGCCTGATGCAGGCCGAGGAGGGCGAACCGGTCGCGGCGGACGCCGCCACGGTGGACTGAACGCGCCATGGCCCGACCCGCTTGCCTCTCTGACGGCGCGCAGCGCCTGACTGCCGCCCTGCTGTTCATCGCCGCCCTGGCTATCGGTCTCTGCGGCATCGCCTCGCTGCCCCCGGACGAGCACGAGATCCTGGTCCTGCGCAGCGCCCACGAGATGCATGCGCGCGGTGACTGGGTGGTGCCGTACTTCAACGACGAGCCGCGTTTGAAGAAGCCGCCTCTGAGCTACTGGCTGACCGGGTTGACCGCCTGGGCGGCGGGGGCCGAGGGCAAGGTCGAGGCCTGGCATGGCCGTCTGCCCTCGCTTTTGGCCGGACTCGCGATGCTCGGCATGGTGCTGTGGGCGGGACGACGCTTTCACGGCCCGCGCGCGGCGCTCTTCGCCGGCGCGACCTTCACGGCCTCGGTCGGCTTCTTCAACTTCACCCACGACGGCCGGCCGGACTTCCTGTACGCCGCGCTGTGCACCGCGGGCTGGTTGGCGGGCGCGGTGGGCCTGGTCGAGGCGCGCGGCTCGCGGCGCGCGCCGGTGCTGTGGATGTGGGGCGTGTTTGGGCTCGCCACGCTGGCGAAGGGGCCGCACGTGCCGGCGATGCTGGCGGTCGGCATGGTGCTCTACTGCTGGCTGCGGCGTGGCGAGGGCGGCCCGCGACCTGCCGCGCTGCGGCCGCTCACGGGCCTGGCCTTGATGGCGCTGATCGCGCTGCCCTGGTGGCTCGCGCTGCACGCGCGCATCGACCCGGCCGCCGTGAAGAGTTCACAGCTGGCCGGCAAGTTGCTCCGCCCGAGTGTGAGCCACCTGTTGAACGGCTATTACCTGTACCGTCCGCTGCAGCTGTTGCTGCCCTGGGTGCCGCTCGCGCCGCTCAGCTGGCTCGCGCTGCGTGGCGTGCGCGGGCCGGCGCGCGATTTCACCTTGTTCCTTGCGCTGTGCGCGGGCGCCGTGGCCCTGGCGCTCAGCTTCGGCAGCCAGCAGCGCTTCTTCTACATGCTGCCGGTGCTGCCGGCGCTGTGCCTTTTGACCGGTATCGGACTCGCCGAACTGGAAGCGCGGTGGCCGGGGCGGGCCCTGGCGCTTGTGACCGCGCAGGCGCTGGCGATTCTGGCGGCGGTCGCCTGGCTGGCCTGGCGCGGTGACGAACTGCTCCCTCTACTCCTTCTGCTGGCGGTGGCCGGCGCCGCCTGCGCCTGGTTGGGCAGGCGCCCGGCGGAACGCCTGCCTGCGCTTCTGCTGTTCGGAGTCGTGCTGGTGACTGCGGCCTTCGCGCGACACGCGGACGACAAGACGCTGTGGAGCATCGCTCGCTTCCAGCGCCACGCGCTGGCTGCCGAAGTCGCGACACGCGTGCCGCCCGACCGTCTCCTGCTGAGCTACGGCCTGACACCCGTGATTTACATACAGGTCACCGGGCGCGCCATTCCGGAGGTGTGGAGCCTCGAGGCGCTCGAAACCATGATGCGCGCGCGGGGTGCCAGTCGGGCTGCCGTGCTCACCCTCACGAAACGGCGAGGAGACTTGGCGCGGCGCTTCACCGTGCGGCCGTTGAGCCTCATGCCGGCAGGCGCCAATGACCGGGCAGGGCTCTTCGATGTAACGCTCGAGGGCGGTGGCAAGAGCTAATCTGTTTTCTGGATTAGTCTCTCAAGTTTATGATTATTATTATTTAATTATCTTATTGAATCTAATGATCGAGATTTTCTTCGTAACTACCTGATTTCTAGAGATGAATTTCCGCATCAATGTGTCTAGAATTTATTGTCATTTTTATCAATTATTTAATTTTATAAATTAATCTTGTTTCGAGATTTTGCGCCGAGCCCTAACCACGCTAAACCGGGGAACCAGCCATGTCAGATACCGACCTGTGTTTTCTCTCCGCGACCGAAGCACTCGCGCGCTTCCGGGCCCACAGCCTGTCGCCGGTGGAACTCTGCCAGGCGCTGATCGCTCGCAATGAAGCGGTCAATCCGCGCCTGAACGCGCTGACCGACACCTACTTCGACGAAGCGCTGGCCCAGGCGCGCAAGGCCGAGGCGCGCTATCGCAATCCGCGCAGTGGCCGTGCCCGGCCGCTGGAGGGGCTGACCCTCGCGGTGAAGGACTTCCATTCGGTGAAGGGCCGGCGCACGACCTACGGCTCGCGCATCTACGCCGACTTCAAGCCGAACAACACCGCGCCGACGGTCGAGCGCCTGCTCGCCGCGGGCGCGCTGTTGTTCTCGCGCACCACGACCCCCGAGTTCGCCCATTGCGGCATCACGACCAGCCCGCTGTGGGGCGTGACCCGCAATCCCTGGAACACCGACTGCACGCCGGGCGGCTCCTCGGGCGGCGCCGGGGCGGTCATGGCCGCCGGCCTCGCCACCCTGGCAGACGGAACGGATGGCGGCGGCTCCTGCCGTATCCCGGCGGCGTTCAGCGGCGTGGTGGGCTACAAGCCGCCCTTCGGCCGCAACCCCTTGGACCGCGAACATCCACTCGAGAACATGCTGCACTACGGGCCCCTCACCCGCACCGTGGGCGATGCGGCCCTGATGCAGAACGTGATGTCCGGCCAGCACGTGGCGGACCAGTGTTCGCTGCGCGAGAAGCTGGTGCTGCCCGAGGTCTTCCCTTCGGTGAAGGGCATGAAGATCGCCTTCTCCATGGACCTCGGCTACTACCAGGTGGCCCCGGACGTGCAGCGCAATACCCGCGAGATGGTGCGCGCGCTGAAGCGCCTCGGCGCCAAGGTCGAGGAGGTGGATCTCGGGTGGAACTACGGCGTGCTGGACGCCTGGATGACGCGCTGGCAGGGCATCTTTGCCGACATCGGCGGGCCGCTCCTGCCGCGCTGGCGCTACGAGATGACGCCGTTCTGCGTGACCTTGGTCGAGAACGGGCTCCGCCAGGCGGCCGATCGCTTCTATCACACCAACGTCACCCGCGGAGACATGTACTCCCGCCTGGGGCCGCTGCTCGAGAAATACGAGGCGCTCATCTGCCCGACGCTCGCGCTCTCCAGCCTGCCGGCCGACCACGACAGCGGCGGCAACAGCCTGACCATCAACGGCACCCGCGTGCCGGACTACCTGGGCTGGGCGCTGACCTATCCGGTCAATCTCATGGCCTGGTGCCCGGCGATGAGCATCCCGAGCGGCTTCGGCGACCAGGACACGCCCACGGGCCTGCAGATCGTCGGTCGCACCTTCGATGACGTGAACGTGTTCCGCATCGCCGCCGCGCTCGAACGGGCGCGCCCGTGGCTGGGGCGGCGCCCCGCACTCTAGTCGCCATGTGCTTGCAGCCTCGTCTGCAAGTGGCGAACATGCTGTCTTGAGCCGCGGCGCGCTGGGGAGCGCGCCGCGTACCTTCATCGATGCATCACGTGGCGCAGGCGGCCCAGGCGGGTCGACGCACGAGCACGCCCATGAGCAATACGCCGACAGACTTTGACGACATCAATGCCCGCTACCGCGGCGTGATCGACGCCGCGGTCGACGGCATCGTCCTGATCGACGCCGACGGGGTGGTGGAGACCTTCAACCCGGGGGCCGAGCGCATATTCGGCTGGTCGGCCAGCGAGATCATCGGGCAGAACGTGTCGATGCTGATGCCCGAGCCCGACGCCAGCCGCCACGACAGCTACATCAAGCACTACCTGGGCGGCGGCGCGCCAAAGATCATCGGCATCGGGCGCGAGGTGGTCGGGCGGCGGCGCAACGGGCAGCTGTTTCCCATGGAACTCGCCGTGGGCGAGGTCGCCGGCCTCGCGCCGCGACGCTTCGTCGGCATGGTGCGGGACATCTCCCGGCGCCGCGCCATGGAGCAGGCGCTCGCCGCGCGCGAGCAGGAACTGCGGCTGATGTTCGATGGCGCGCCCATCGGCATGTTCACGGCCGGTCTCGATGGACTGTTCAACGAGGTCAATCCGGCCCTCGTCGGCCTGCTGGGCTACAGCGCCGAGCAACTCCTCGGCATGCGCTGCGCGGAGCTCACCGTCGAATCGGACCGGCCTGCCCTGGAGAGCGCCTACCGCGCCCTGGTGTCCGGCGCGCGCTCGTCGTTCAACTGCCGGGTGCGCTGGATGCGCAGCGACGGCGAAGTCCTCACAGTGGAGATCCACGCTGCGGTCGCCGGCGGCAGCATGAGCGTCGGATTCATCATCGGCCAGGTGATCGACCACAGCGTGCAGGTGCGCACCGAGCTCGAATCGCGCGAGGCGCGCGAGCGTCTGGCCCACGTGGGCCGGGTGACCACGCTCGGCGAGATGGCGTCCGCCATCGCCCACGAGATCAACCAGCCGCTGACCGCCATCTCGGCCTACGCCCAGGCCTGCATCCGGCTCATCGACCAGGGCCAGGCCGACATGCCGCTGCTGCACGAGTCGCTGCAGGCGGTCGCCGCGCAGGCGCTGCGCGCGGGCGACGTGGTGCGGCGCATCCGCGGCTTCGTCAGCCACCACGACGGCGGACGGGAAGGCGTGGCGATGAACGACATCATCGCGAGCGTGCTGGCGCTGGCCGCCATCGACGCCGCCGCGAACCAGACCCGCATCGACACCGAGCTGGCGCCGGGCCTGCCCCTGGTGCTCGCCGACGCGGTGCAGATCCAGCAGGTCTGTCTGAACCTCATCCGCAACGCCATCGACGCGATGCTCCCGCTGCCCGAGGCGGCGCGGGTGATGACCATCAGCACCCGGCTGGGGGACGAAGGCGTGGAGGCCCAGTTCAGTGATTGCGGGCCCGGCGTCGCGCAGGAGATGCGCGAGCGGCTGTTCCAGCCCTTCCAGACCACCAAGAGCGAAGGCATGGGCATGGGGCTGTCCATCAGCCATTCGATCATTTCCACCCACGGCGGCAGCCTGCGATACTCCGACGCGCCGCAGGGCGGCGCCTGCTTCACCCTCATCCTGCCCGTCGCGCTGGGAACGACATGACGACCCTGACACAGACCGTATTCGTGGTGGACGACGACCAGGCGGTGCGCATGTCGCTGTCGCTCCTGATCCGCTCCATGGGCCTGGCGGTGGAGACCTTCGAGTCGGCCGCCGCGTTTCTCGGTGTCTGCGATCCCGAACGCTCCGGCTGCCTGGTGCTCGACATCCGCATGCCGGGGATGAGCGGGCTCGAGATGCAGGAGGAGCTGAACCGCCGCGCCATCGGTCTGCCGGTCATCTTCATCACCGGTCATGGCGACGTGGCCATGGCGGTGCGCGCGATGAAGAGCGGCGCGGTGGACTTCATCGAGAAGCCGTTCAACGACCAGCAACTGCTGGACCGCATCAACAAGGCCCTGGACCTCGACCGCAATGCCCGCGCAGCCCGCGCCGAGCATGCGACCCTGGCCGCCAGGATCGAGCTGCTCTCGCCGCGCGAGCGCGAGGTGATGGAGCGCATCGTCGCCGGCCAGGCCAACAAGGTCATCGCCATCGAACTCGGTCTGTCCGAGCGCACCGTCGAGATCCACCGCGCCAAGGTCATGACCAAGACCGGCGCCCGCTCGCTGGCGGAGTTGGTGACGATGGTGAATCGCTACGCGGGGGAGCTGTAGGTCGCATTTCAGTGCGACATTCGTTTCGCGCCCTCCCCAGGCCCGAAGAGGGTCACCTGTAGGTCGCACTTCAGTGCGACATTCGTTTCGCTACCTTCCCAGGCCCGAAGAGGTCACCTGTAGGTCGCACTTCAGTGCGACATTCGGGTGTCGCTCCTGCGGGGGCTCTGGCAGGAATGTCGGACTGAAGTCCGACCTACACGGCGAGGCCGTTACGTACTTCCCGCAAGCCTTTACGCGAAACCGCGAATTTCGGCGCGGGGCGGCGCTGCCTATAAATGTCCCCACAGAATTTCACTTCTTGGGGATGAGCAACCATGCGCAGCAACGTCTTTGATTTTCCAAAGCTCGCCGTGTCCTGCGGTGAGTGCCAGTGGTCGCGCTCCTGCGTCGCCCACGGTTTCGCGGTGGCGGGCGAGGAGGGTCCGGGCCTGCGCTGCTCGGCGCCGCTGAAGCGCAACACCCACGTCTTCCAGCAGGGCGAGCCTCTCGAATTCCTGTATATCCTGCGCTCCGGCTCGGCGAAGTCCTATTTCGACAACGCCGACGGCCTTGAGCAGATCGTCGCCTTCCACTACCCGGGGGACCTGCTCGGCTTCGACGCCGTGGCCAACGGTCATCACCAGACGGCGGTGGTGGCGCTCGAGACCGCGTCGCTGTGCCGCATTCCCTTCGCCTCCATCGAGTCCATCGCCGCGCGCACGCCGAAGCTGTGGGCCGAGGTGATGCGCTCCGCCGCCCGGCAGATGATGGAGAAGAACAACCACGCGCTCCTGCTCGGCCAGAAGTCGGCCCAGGCGCGTTTCGCGAGCCTGCTGCTCTATCTCTCCAACCGCTTCGCCGCCCGCGGCTGCTCGCGCGTCGAGTTCAACTTGAGCATGCCGCGCCAGGACATCGCCAACTACCTGTCGCTCGCGGTCGAGACCGTGAGCCGCCTGTTCGGCGACCTCCAGGCCCAGGGCATCATCGCCGTGGACCGCCGCTACGTGCACATCCTCTCCCTCGAGCGGCTGCGCGCCATCGCCGGCGAGTCCTCCAACGCCGCAGCCCGCCTGGGCTCGGTCTGAGCGCGAGGCGGATTGTCGCCGTGGGCACCGAGGCACGACCGCGACCTTCGGTCCTGGTGGTGAACCCGGATCCCACGGCGCGCAACCGCATCGTCGCGGTGCTCGCCGCGCAATTCGACGTCAGCGCCTGCGCGAGCGCCGCCGAGGCGCTCGCGCTGCTGCGCATCGCGCGCCGCCACGCCATGGTCGTGGACGCCTCGCTCGACAAGGGCGGCACCAGCGTCGAACTCCTGCACGCCTGCGTCGCCGCGGGCATCGCGCCCGCCACCGTCATGACCACCGCCCGCGGCCAGATCCAGACCGCGGTCGAGGCCCTGCGCGAAGGCTTCAGCGACTACGTCCCCGAACCCTTTGATGATCGCCTCACCCAGGCGCTGCTTGCGGCGCTGTCTTCGAGCTCTGCCGCAGCCGCCGTCGCGCTGAGTCCCGCCGCGTCCTGAGACGCGGGCGCTTGTCGCCCGCACCCCGAAATTCGCTGTTATGGCCGCGTTCGGCGACGCCGTTCGTGGCGGATTGAAATCCGCCCTGTAGGGCCGATTTCAATCGGCCATGTACGACGCTTCGATGGGTGCGGTGCCTGGCGGGTTGAAACCCGCCCTACAAGAGGTGCCCATGCGCTACGACCACGAGGCCTGTATGGCCGATTTCAATCGGCCATGTACCACGCTTCGATGGGTGCGGTGCCTGGCGGGTTGAAACCCGCCCTACAAAAGATGCCCATGCGTTAAGTCCACGATGCCTGTAGGGCCGATTTCAATCGGCCATGTACGACTTCGATGGGTGCGGTGCCCGGCGGGTTGAAACCCGCATTACAGCTTGCCTTCGGTGTCGACAGTGACGCGCTTGACCACGCGCCAGGTGGGGGTGGAGGCGTCGAGGTACCAGGGGCCGGCGGCGAGGCCGGCGAGCTTGCCGACATACACGCCGTCGCCGCCGTGGGCGAGTTGCAGGCTTCGGTCTCGACCGCCTTCGGTGGCATGGTTCACCTGCACGTCGAGGGTGGCGGGCCACGCAAACCCCGGCTGCGCGACGAAACGCAGCGTCAGCACGCCGTCGGCGGCGAGTTCGGCGCGGAAATCCAGCCCCGCGGCCTTGGCCGCGTCCTCGCGCGCCAGCACCTTGTTTATCTCGAGGCCCTTCTTGTAGTAGTCGTCCACCACCAGGCTGTCCGGCCGATCCATGGCGATGTAGAGCGTGACCAGCGAGGCGACCACCACCACGGCCGGCAGGCCGAAAACCAGCCAGGCGAGGGGTTCCTGGTGCCAGCGGGTCGCGAGGCGCGGATTGCGGGGCAGGGGTGTGTCGTTCATCAGCGGGGTCCCAGGAACTTGGCTTTGCGGGTGAAGCGCACGCTCGTGTCGTCCGCGGCTTCGAGGGTGAACTGGACGTTGGAACTCGGCGCCGGCAGTGCGCTTTCGCTCGCGCGCAGAATCACGGGCACGTCCTGCACGCCGCCGGCCGCCACCGTCACGGGCCCATTCACGCCGGCCAGCTGCAGGCCGGCGATGCCTGCGGCCGACACGCGGAAACTGCGTTCGTGGTCCGCGAGGTTCAACACTTTCAGCGTATAGACGTTCTCGATCAGCCCGGCCCGCTCGCGGAAGAGCTGGTTGCGATCGCGGATCACGTCCAGGCCGAGCGGCTCGCGGCTCGCCAGCACGTACAGGAAGAGGCTCGCGACCACGCCGAGGATCGCGGCGTAGATCAGCGTGCGCGGCCGCACGATGCGGGTCGGCTTGCCGTCCAGCGCGTTCTGCGTGGTGTAGCTGATGAGGTCGGGCGCGTAGCCCATCTTCTTCATCACGTCGTTGCACACGTCCACGCAGGCCGAGCAGGAGATGCACTCGTACTGCAGGCCCTTGCGGATGTCGATGCCGGTCGGGCAGACCTGCACGCACATCGTGCAGTTGATGCAGTCGCCGAGGCCCCGGGTCTTCGGATCGTGGCCCACCTTGCGCGAGCCGCGTGGTTCGCCGCGGGTGCGGTCGTAGGACACGATGAGCGTGTCTGCGTCGAACATCGCGCTCTGGAAGCGCGCGTAGGGGCACATGTACTTGCACACCTGCTCGCGCATGAAGCCCGCGTTGCCGTAGGTCGCGAAGCCGTAGAACAGGATCCAGAAGGTCTCCCAGGGGCCGAGGCCGAGCGTCAGCACCTCGTGCCCGAGACGGGTCGCCGGCGTGAAAAAGCTGACGAAGGCGAAGCCGGTCCACAAGGAGAAGCTCACCCAGAGGAGCTGCTTGGTCGCCTTGATGCGCAGCTTGCGCGCCGACCATGGCGACTGGTCCAGCTTCATCTGCTGCTGGCGCGTGCCTTCCACCAGGCGCTCCATCCACAGGAACACTTCGGTCCATACGGTCTGCGGACAGGCATAGCCGCACCACACGCGCCCGGCCAGCGCGGTGAACAGGAACAGCGACAGCGCGCCCATCATCATGAGCAGCGTCAGCAGCAGGAAGTCCTGCGGCCAGAAGGTCAGGCCGAAGATGTAGAACTTGCGCGCCGGCAGGTCGAACAGCACCGCCTGGCGGCCGTCCCAGGACAGCCAGGGCAGGCCGTAGAACAGGCCGAGCAGCACGAGCACGGCGGTGGTGCGCAGCGCGGCGAAGGTGCCATGCACCTCGCGCGGATAGATCTTCTGGCGCTTCTCGTACAGTGAATGTTCGACATCCGTCGCCGAGGGCGCGACGGGAGTCTCGGGGGTTGGATCAGTCATCAACATCTGGCGTCTCGTAGGCGTGCTCCGACGCCGGGGGATAGGTGAAGGCCACGGCCAGCACGCCGGAGGCGGCGGTCAGCAGCCAGAACAGGAAAAAGCCGATGGTATAGGCCGCAGTGCGGCTGACCTCGGGAAACTCCGGCACGCAGGGCTGCAGCACGTCCGGGTCGATGGTGCTGAAGAACACCCCGGTGGCGACCACCGCGAGCAGGAAGGACAGCCACAGAACTGCGCCGAAGCGCGCCGGTACGGGCATCCACTTGGTGGGAACGAAGAGTGACAGCATGAATCCTCTCGATGGTGGCTCGATGTGCCGGATACATTACCGTTGACACCCCGCCGCGCGCGATCCCGTGCTCGCGCGCGCCATTGTCTTCAGTGCAGGCCGCCGCTCACTGCGCGGGGGCGTTGCCCTTGGCGAAGCTGTACACGTAGGCCGAGAGCAGGTGCACCTTGGCTTCGCCGAGGAACTCGCGGTGGGCCGGCATGTGCCCATTGCGTCCCTTGGTGATGCTCTCGGCGATGCGCTCGTGCGAGCCGCCGTACAGCCACACGTCGTCGGTCAGGTTGGGTGCGCCCATCAAGGCGTTGCCCTTGCCCTCCGGGCCGTGGCACGCGATGCAAGTGGTGGAGAACACCTTCTGTCCCGCCTCGACGGTGGCCGCATCCACCTGGCGACCGGCCAGGTGCTCGACGTAGCTCGCGACGTTCTTCACGCCGTCTTCGCCGATCACCGCGACCCAGGCCGGCATCGCGCCCTGGCGCCCGTTCAGGATGGTCTGCTCGATGGTCTCCGGCGTGCCGCCCCAAAGCCAGTCGTTGTCCGTCAGGTTGGGAAAGCCGCGCGCGCCGCCCGCATCCGAGCCGTGGCACTGCGTGCAGTAGGTCGCGAACAGGCGTTTGCCGACGGTGAGCGCCTCCTGGTCGTTCACCAGTTGCTCGACCGGCACGGCCTTGTACTTGTCGAACAGCGGGCCGTAGGTCGCGTCGGCCTTGGCCACTTCGGCGTCGTACTGGTTCTGCGCGCTCCAGCCGAGCATGCCCTTGAACGCGCCGAGACCCGGGTAGGCGATGAGATAGCCCAAGCCCCACACCAGCGTGATGTAGAACAGGTTCAGCCACCACTTCGGCAGCGGGTTGTTGAACTCGGCGAGGTCGCCGTCCCAGGTATGGCCCATGGTCTCGACCTTCTGGCCGGCGGTCGGTCGGCGACCTGCCGCCTGGCTCCAGGTGAACCACAGCAGGGCCAGGATGCTCACCACCGTCACCGCGGCGATGACGATGCTCCACAGGGCACTGTTGAAATCAGCCATGGTCAACGCACTCCATTCTCAAGCTTGTCGGTTTCGTCGTCGTCGAGCGGAATGCGCGCGGCTTCGTCGAACTCTTGTCTGCGCGCGGCGCTATACGCCCACACGGCGACGCCAAGGAAGATGACTGCGGCCATCACGGTCCAGGCGGACAGAAATGCATCCATGACCATTTACCTCCGGGTCTTGACCGCGGTGCCGAGGTTCTGCAGGTAGGCGATGAGCGCATCCAGTTCGGTCTTGCCCTGCAGCGCCTCAGGCGCCTTCGCTATCTCGTCGTCGGTGTAGGGCAGCCCCAGGGTGCGCAGCACCGACATGCGCTTGCCGATGGTGTCGGTGGTGAGCGCGGTGCGCTCGAGCCACGGATAGCCCGGCATGATCGACTCTGGCACCACGTCACGCGGGTTGTTCATATGCACCCGGTGCCAGTCGTCGCTGTAGCGACCGCCGACGCGCGCCAGGTCCGGCCCGGTGCGCTTCGAGCCCCACTGGAAGGGATGGTCGTAGACGAACTCGCCGGCCAGGGAGTAGTGGCCGTAGCGCTCGGTCTCGGCGCGGAACGGACGAATCATCTGCGAGTGGCAGGTGTAGCAGCCTTCGCGGATGTAGATGTCGCGCCCCGCCACCTCCAGCGCGCTGTAGGGCTTCAGGCCCTCGACGGGCTGGGTGGTGGTCTGCTGGAAGAACAGCGGCACGATTTGAATCAGGCCGCCGACACTGATGGTGAGGATGATCAGCACCATCATGAAGCCGATGTTGACTTCGATCTGTTCGTGTTTCATCGACGTTAGTCCTTCTCAGTGTGCCAGCGCCGGCATGGGGATCTCCGCCACCACCGGCTTGTTGCCGCTGCAGGTGCGCCACAGGTTGTAGCCCATCACCAGGGTGCCGGCGAGGTACAGCGCGCCGCCCAGGAAGCGGATGATGTAGAACGGATGGGTGGCCGCGACCGACTCGATGAAGCTGTAGGTGAGCGTGCCGTCGGCGTTCACCGCGCGCCACATCAGCCCCTGCATCACGCCCGCGACCCACATCGCCGTGATGTACAGCACGATGCCGATGGTCGAGGTCCAGAAGTGCAGCTCCACCAGCTTGAGGCTGTAGATCTCGCGACCGTAGAGCCGCGGCAGCAGGTAGTAGATGCAGCCGAGTGACATGAAGCCCACCCAGCCGAGCGCGCCCGAGTGCACGTGGCCGATGGTCCAGTCCGTGTAGTGAGACAGCGCGTTGACCGTCTTGATCGACATCATCGGACCTTCGAAGGTCGACATGCCGTAGAACGACACCGCGACGATGATGAAGCGCAGCACCGGGTCCGAGCGCAGCTTGTGCCAGGCTCCCGACAAGGTCATCACGCCGTTGATCATGCCGCCCCAGGAAGGCGCCAGCAGGATCACCGACATCACCATGCCGAGCGACTGCGCCCAGTTCGGCAGCGCGGTGTAGTGCAGGTGGTGCGGACCGGCCCAGATGTAGGTGA
Organism: Gammaproteobacteria bacterium; assembly: GCA_019747795.1. GTDB lineage: Bacteria > Pseudomonadota > Gammaproteobacteria > JADJYF01. The sequence goes on from JAIEQK010000011.1 coordinate 90,435, forward strand.
ACACCAGCGACCAGAAGTGCACGATGGACAACCGGTAGGAGTACACCGGCCGCTCGGCGAGCTTTGGAATGAAGTAGTACATGAGACCGAGGAAGCCCGCGGTCAGGAAGAAGCCGACCGCGTTGTGCCCGTACCACCACTGCACCATGGCGTCCTGCACGCCGGCATAGACCGAGTAGGACTTGGTCAACGACACCGGCAACTCGATGTTGTTGACGATGTGCAGCACCGCGATGGTGATGATGAAGGCCGCGAAGAACCAGTTGGCCACGTAGATGTGTTTGACCCGACGCTTGGCGATGGTGCCGAAGAACACCACCGCGTAGGCCACCCACACCACCGCGATGGCGATGTCTATGGGCCACTCGAGTTCGGCGTACTCCTTGGAGGTCGTGATGCCGAGCGGTAGCGTCACCGCGGCAGCGACGATGATGGCCTGCCAACCCCAGAAGGTGAAGGCGGCCAGCCCGTCGGAGATCAGCCGGGTGTGGCAGGTGCGTTGCACGATGTAGTAGGAGCCGGCGAACAGCGCGCAGCCGCCAAAGGCGAAGATCACCGCGTTGGTATGCAGGGGTCGCAGACGCCCGAAGGTCAGGTAGGGGATGTCGAAGTTCAGGGCCGGCCACGCCATCTGGGCGGCGATGATGACGCCCACCAGCATGCCGACGATGCCCCATACCACCGTCATGATGGCGAACTGTCGGACGACCTTGTAATTGTAGGTTTCCGTCATGCTTCCTACTCCGCAGTGAAGACCTGGATGATGAATATCGAGAGAGAAGAAATCGGTGACGACGCGGCGCCGCGTGGCATGTCTGGGCCGCTCGGGAGCGTGCGCCTGGAAAGGGCCTGCGCGCGTGGCATTAGAGTCATTCGAAATTCGACTTTATCGTCGGCGGCTAAGGTGTCGCAGGTGCAGCATGAGGCCCGTGATCTGGATCAAGAGGCTAGCCCAATAGGGGTATTCCACTAGCGACTAGGGGATAGGCGCAGTGCGCACGAGTGCGTGAATCGACGAGCTCTTTCAGGCGTCGTGCACGGGGGGCGTCACGTCGCTCGCGCCGGGTGTCGCGGATTCCCCAACCCGCGACGACGGGTCATCGTCAAAAGCAGACGCGCCTCAAGCCGCACGCCACGGATCCGCCGCAGGCGCTGCCCTTCCTACCCCTTCACCCCGGCGAAAGCACGGGTCCAAGTGCGATCGGCGAAGCCCATGGATTCCTGCTTTCGCAGGAATGACGAATTCGAGACCTCTTCGATCACTCGGCCGCAGGCGCCACCCTTCCTATCCCGTCACCCCTGCGAAAGCAGGGGTCCACCGGCGATCGGCGAAGCCCATGGATTCCTGCTTTCGCAGGAACGACGAATTCGAGAGCTCTTCGATCACTCGGCCGCAGGCGCTGCCCTTCCTATCCCGTCACCCCTGCGAAAGCAGGGGTCCAACGGCGATCGGCGAAGCCCATGGATTCCTGCTTTCGCAGGAATGACGAATTCGAGACCTCTCTGATCACTCCGCCGCAGGCGCTGCCCTCCCTATCCAGTCACCCCTGCGAAAGCAGGGGTCCAACGGCGATCGGGGAAGCCCTTGGACGCCTGCTTTCGCAGGAATGGCGAATTCGAGACACGCATCGAAGCCGCGACCGACACGGGCTGATCTGGATCAAGCGCTGTGAGTCTTGAGACTCGATAGTACGAGCGCCACACTCTGCACATGCCCGCCAAAGCCGTGTCTGCCATCGCCGCTTCCCTGGATCTGCCCGCCGGCGCCGCGCCGGATGCACGGCTTGAGTGCTTTCACTGCGGCGAGCCGGTGCCTGGGGGCTCACAGTGGCGCGTGGACATCGACGGTCGCGAGGTGCGGCTCTGCTGCCCCGGCTGCGCGGCGGCGACGAGCGCGATCCGTGATTTCGGCCTGGGCGATTACTACCGTCATCGCGACAGCTTTCCGCCAAGGCCCGCGAATGACGACGGTGCCGGCGCGCGCTTCGAGGTGTACGACGATGCCGAGCTGCAGGCGCGCTTCGTCACCACCGACGATGGCGTGGCGAGCGCCGACCTGACGCTGGCCGGCATGAGTTGCGCGGCCTGTGCCTGGCTCGTGGAGTCGCGCCTCGCGCGCCAGCCTGGCGTGGCGGGTTTCGAAGTCAACTTCGCGACGCGCCGCGCGCGGGTGCGCTGGCACGAGGCGGAGACTCGCCTGTCGCGCCTGCTCGAGGCGGTTGCGACGCTCGGCTACGAGGCGCGACCCTACACCCCCGACGCGCGTCGCGCGCAGCTCGAAGGGGAGAGCGCGGCACTGCTCCGCGCGCTCGGCGTCTCCGCCTTGTTCGGCATGCAGGTGATGATGATCGCCTTCGCGTTCTACGCGGGCGGCGTCGAGCCGCCGATGGAACGCTTCCTGCGCTGGACCAGCCTCGTCCTGTCGCTGCCGATCGTCGGCTACTGCGCGCTGCCGTTCTACCGCGCGGCGCGCGCGGCGCTGGCCGGCGGCACGCTGGTGATGGAGGTGCCGGTCTCACTCGCCATCCTGCTCGCCTTCGGCGGCAGTGTCTGGCACACCGTGCTGAACGTCGACGCCGTGTACTACGACTCGGTGTCGATGTTCGTCTCGCTGCTGCTCGGCAGCCGCTACCTTGAACTGCGCGCGCGCGCCGCGGCCGGCGCACGGCTGGAGGCGTTCACCGCGCTGGTGCCGGACAGCGCATTGCGCGTCAGTGGAACGGCAGGCGACGAGCGCATCGACACCGTGCCGGCGATCCGCCTGGTGTCGGGCGACGTGGTGCTGGTGCGTCCCGGCGAGACCGTGCCGGCCGACGGCATGGTGCTGAGCGGCGAGAGCGCGGTGGACGAATCGATCCTGACCGGCGAGGCCTTGCCCCAGCGGCGCGGTCCGCGGGCACGGGTGCTGGGCGGGAGCATCAATCTCGAATCCCCGCTGCGCGTGACGGTGAGCGCGGTGGCGGCGGAGTCCTTCGCGGGCCACCTGGCGCGGCTCGTGGCGAGCGCGGCCGAGGCGCGGCCGCGCAGCGTGGTCTTGAGCCAGCGCGCGGCGCGCTGGTTCGTCGCCCTGGTGCTGTTGTTCAGCGTCGCCACGGCGCTGTGGTGGCTCGCGCACGACGCGACGCGCTGGTTTCCGATCACGCTCGCCGTGCTGGTGGTCTCCTGCCCGTGCGCGCTCGCCATCGCGGTGCCGGCGGCGCAGGCCGCCGCGCATTCCAGCCTGCTGGCGGACGGTATCGCGGTGCTCGACGCGCAGGCGCTCGAACGCCTGGCCGACGTCGACCGCTGCCTGTTCGACAAGACCGGCACGCTGACCCACGGACAGCTCGGCCTGCAGCAGGTCGAGTGCTTCGGGGCGGGGGACCGGGACACCGTCCTCACCTGGGCCGCGGCGCTCGCCCAGTCCTCCAACCATCCGATAGCGCGCGCGCTGCGCGCGCTGCCAGAGGCCGAGCGCGCGCCGCCCGTGGCTGCCGCGCGCAGCGTGACCGGTGCGGGGATGAGCGGCGAGATCGGCGGACGCAAACTGGCGCTCGGCTCTGCGGACTTCGTCAGTGCATGGCTCCGCGCGCCGCTACCGAGCGCGGCCGAGTCGACGACACCCGGCAAAGAGGCATGGCTGGTGGCCGACGGCGCGCTCGTCGCGCGCCTGGAGTTCGACGATCGCGTGCGCGAGGAAGCGCCGGCTGTGCTCGACGCGCTTCGCGCCCAGGGACAGTCCGTGGCTGTCCTGAGCGGCGATCGCGCGTCGGTGGTGAGCGCGCTGGCCCGCGCCTGCGGCGTCGACGACTTCCAGGCCGGCTGCACGCCGGACGACAAGCGTGAGACTGTCGCCCGCCTGCAGCGTGCGGGACACGTGGTGCTGATGGTCGGTGACGGCGTGAACGACGCGCCGGTGCTGGCCCAGGCCGACGTCTCCGTGGCGGTGGCCGACAGCGCGTCGGCCGCGCGCCAGCAGGCGAGCGTGCTGCTGCTGACGCCGCGGCTCACCGCCTTGCCGGCGCTGCTCACACTCGCGCGCCGCGCGCGACGGGTGATGCGCGAGAACCTCGGCTGGGCGGTGCTCTACAACCTCATCGCGCTGCCGCTGGCCGCAGCCGGCGTGCTCGCGCCCTGGGCGGCCGCGCTGGGCATGTCGGTGAGTTCGCTGGTGGTGGTCTTGAACGCACTGCGCCTGCTGCGACGCTGATGGAGATCGTCTACCTGCTGATCCCGGTGTCCGCGGTCCTGGTGGTCGCGATCCTGGTCGGCTTCCTGTGGGCCGCGCGCGGCGGGCAGTTCGAAGACCTCGAACGTCGCGGCCGCGAGATCCTGCACGATGACGATGGTCCCGCCAGCGGAACGTCGCGCGGTCAGGGCGAAGAGGGTGAGTGATGGTGCATGTGGTCGTGCACGGGCGCCGCGGGTGAGGCTGCCGCCGGCTGGCCGTGCATGGCATGGTGATCGTGTCCCGCGTGCAGCCCCGGCATGAGACGGTCGACGAAGGGATAGGCGAGACCCAGTACCACCAGCAGCGCGGCCGCCGCGAGACGGGCGCCGCGTCCTTGCAGCAGCGCGCCGGCGCGCGCGCCGAGCAGGTAGGTCGCGACCAGCGCCGGCAGCGTGCCCGCGCCGAAGGCCGCCATGATCGCCGCGGCATGCAGCGGCGAACCGCTACTGACGGCGAGCAGCAGGGTGGAGTAGACCAGCGCGCAGGGCAGCCAGCCCCAGACCATGCCGAAGGCCCAGGCGCGGGGCAGGGTGGCGATGGGCAGCAGTCGGCGACCGAGCTTCTGCACGTGTCGCCACAGGCCCATGCCGAGGCCTTCGAGCAGAAGTCCCCGTGGCAGCCAGCCGGCCAGCGCGAGGCCGTTCATCACCAGCACCAGTCCCGCCAGCCAGCGCAGCGCCGTGTAGGCGGCGCGCTGATCGAGCGCGGACAGCGCCACGCCCCCGAGCGTGCCGGCCACCAGGCCGGCCAGGGCATAGCTGGTGATGCGTCCGAGGTTGTAGGCCAGCGCAAAGCCGGCACCCGCGCGCCCACGCTGCCGGGCCGGCGCGGTCGCGAGCGTGAAGGCGGCGACGATGCCGCCGCACATGCCGACGCAGTGCACCTGGCTCGCGAGCCCGAGGTTGAAGGCGACCAGCAGGTCGAGGCTCGTGGCGGCGTTCATCGGCGAAAGTCTGCCGGCGACGCGAGACAGGGCGGTTGACCGCGATCAACGGGTCCTGAACGCAGGTTGCTAGACTGACGGCAGCTCGTATTCAACGCATGGGTTCCGCGCATGACACAGCCGCTGGTACACACCCTGGTCAAGGACTGCATGGCGACCACGCTGGTCACCGTCGGTCCGTACGACACGCTGGCGCGGGCCTGGGAGCTGATGACGACCCACCACATCCGGCGCCTGCCGGTGGTGGCCCACGGGCGACTCAGCGCCATCATAACCATGAGCGACGTGCTCGCACTCACGCTGCCCGATCCGGCGCGACGCGCCACGCTCGCGGAGGTCGCCGCGCAGCTCGGGCAGGTGACGGTCGGCGTGGTGGCGCGCTCGCCCGCAATCTGCGTGTACGACAACGACACGCTCGGCCACGCCGCAGAGCTGATGCTCGAGCACAAGATCGGTGGCCTGCCGGTGGTCGATGCGGAACAGCGGCTGGTCGGCATGCTCACCGAATCCGATCTGTTCCGTCTGATGGCGCGCCAGTGGCGGGCCGACAACGAGGCCTTCGCCGGGGTCGCACGCCGCGACTGAGCCATTGCCGTTCTTCTCGAGGGAATCACCATGACCGATTTCAGCAGCCAGCAACGGCAACTCCTGGCCCTCGTGGCCGATCTCGAATCCCGCCGGCAGCGCCTCGCGCAACACGGCCGCGACGGCGTGCCGGCGGATTTCGCCGAGCAGGCGAGCGCGCGCGAGAACGACGAAGTGGTGGACTCGCTGGCGCGGCAGGTCGACGAGGAGCTCAGTCAGGCCCGTGCCGCGCTGGCCCGCCTGGACGCCGGCACCTACGGCCGTTGCGCGCGCTGCGGTGACGACATTGCTCCCGCGCGTCTCGTCGCGGTGCCATTCGCGACGATGTGCGCGGGGTGCGCCTGACCTGAAGGCTTCGGGAAGCAATCGGGGACAGACCACGGTTTCGTAGAAACCGTGGTCTGTCCCCGATTAAAGAAACCGTGGTCTGTCCCCGGTTCCCGCGTTCAGAACACCTTCTTCCGCAGCGCTGCCATGTCGACCAGCACCTGGGACTCGCTCTGGCGCGCCAGGTGCTCGTCGTGGATGTAGCCGTATTCCTCGAGCAGCGCGTAGGCCTCCTTGGCGTGGGGTCCTTTGGGGTCGGCTTCGATTGACGCGGCGAGCAGCATCTCCATTTCCGGCACCGCGGGTTCGGGCTCGCTGGTGCGTAGCGCGACGATGCCGAGCTTGTAGTAGATCTCACCGCGCTCGGCGGCGCTCGCCGCCGGATGCTGCGCGAGCCAGGTGCGCATCAGGCGGGCAGCGACCAGGTCCTCCACCGCGCGCAGGCGGTTGCCGGGCGCAAGCGTCAGGGTGCTGGCGCGGTCGAAGACGCGGCGTGCCTGGGCGAGATCCGGCGCGGCGCCGAGCGTCGGCCCGAGTTCGCGCAGCGCCTCGCGCCAGTGGTCGATGCGCTGCGCCAGGAAATAGGGCAGGTCCTTGCGTGCGCGATACTTGTCGAGAAATGCCGCGACGCGGGTGCTGCTGTCGCCGGTCGAGAGCGCGACACGCAGGTAGCGCACCATCATGCCGCGATAGTCGGCCTCCACCGGATCCATCTCCGGGTTGGCCAGCTGCTCTTCGTAGAGCGACAGCGCGGCATCGAACTGGCGAGTGGCGACGTACAGCAGGACGCGCGACTCAGGTTCGAGCGCTGCCACGTTCATGCGCGCCATCAGCCGCTGCCCGAACAAGTCCTGCGAGGCCGAGGGCAGGCGCGAGTGGCAGGCGACGCAGTGGTCGGTGAGCTCCATCAGCGAGTAGTAGGCGTAGTCCGGCCATTCGGCGCGAAACGACACGCCGATGTCCTGCACCAGTCGGTCGAAGGAGCGCGCCAGCAGGCGGAACTCCGCGTCCTCCTTGTCCGCATGCTTGACCAGTGTGCCGGAGGCCTTGGTCAGCACCTTCAGCTTCGCTTCCACCAGTTCCTTGTCCCACTCGGTCTTCGCGTCCGCGTTGCGCACGCTGAGCGGCAGCAGGTAGGCGATGGAATCGTAGACCTGGTGCATGATGTCGGTGGTCTTCTCCGCAGCCGGGGCGTGCGTGGCGCACAGCGCCAGGGCCAGTGCGGCCAGTGAACGGGCAAACTTCATGTTGACTCCTGGGGGATGAATACGGTCAGCGGACCAAGGTCACCGGACAGTGGGCGTGACTGGTGACCTGGACGCTGACGCTGCCGAGCAGCAGCTTGGAGAAACTGGTGCGCCCGCGCGTGCCGAGCACGATCTGGTCGCAGCCCTGGTCTTCGGCGTAGGCGCAGATGCATTCCGCCGGTTGTCCCCAGCGCTGTACCTGGGCGCCGAGGTGCGCACCGGCGCCACAGGCCGCGACGGTGGCCGGCAGCAGGTCCGCCGCCGCGTGCTGCTCCACCGCCGCGCGGATCTCTTCGGCGCTCAGCGCCGAGTAGGGCACGGTGGCCGGCCACACCGCGGGCCCGAGCGCGTTCAGCATGACGGCGTCGTTGCTGTGCACGGTCATGATATCGATGACCGCGCCGGTGGCGCGCGACAGCATGCCGGCGTAGGCCGCGGCGTGCAGCGCGTGTTCCGAGCCGTCGGTGGCGAGCAGGATGCGTTCGATGGTGTGCATGGCGACGACAACCTCCGCGCCCTATCATGGCGAGAGCTTAGTGTGTGGGCCTCGTGTGATGAAATCCGGAATTACCGAAACGACCTCGGGCATTGCCGAAGCGAGCGAGTATGGTCGCACGTGGCGGCGTACCGCACTGATCGCGGTCATCCTGCTTGCCATCGTGGGTGGCGACGCGGGCGCGGCCGAGTCACTCAAGACGCCCGCCGCCGAGGCCACCAACGCCGGACCGGAAGGCGGCGTGGCCGCCGGCCGGCAACGCTTCGAGCGCAACTGCGCCATCTGCCATGGCTTCGACGCGCGCGGCAACGGACCCTTCGCCGAGTTGTTGAACGTGAAGCCGCCCGATCTCACGCTGCTGTCCCGCGCCCAGGGGGGCGACTTTCCCTTCACGCGCATCTACCGGCGCATCGACGGTCGCGACCTGCCCCTGGCCCACGGCACGCGCGACATGCCGATCTGGGGCTCGCGGCTGAAACGCGAGGGCGGCGACGAGACCTGGGTGCGCGGCCGCATCTTCGAAATCATGCTGTACCTGGAGTCCTTGCAGCAGCTCTGAACCACGGGGCGGCGCGATGCACCGTGGCCGTCAGCCACGTAACGGGGAGACGAACATGATCCTGTCAGGCATCAAGGTGCTCGACTTCACCCAGTACCTGGCCGGACCGACGGTCACGCGGCTCATGGTCGACATGGGCGCGGAGGTGATCAAGGTGGAACGCGCGCCGGGCGGCGATCCGTCGCGCCTGCTGCCCGGCATGAAGGACGGCCGCAGCGGTTACTTCGTGCAGCAGAACCTCGGCAAGCAGAGTCTCTGCATCGATCTCGGGAGCGACGACAGCGACGCCGTGATTCGCGACCTGGTGTCCCAGGTCGACGTGGTGGTGGAGAACTACGGCCCGGGCGTGATGGAAAAGCGCCGCTGGCACTACGAGGCGCTGCGCGAGATCAATCCTCGGCTGGTGATGGCGAGCATCTCGGCGTTTGGACGCAACAGTCCGCTGTCGCACAAGACCGGTTTCGACTGGATAGCCCAGGCCTTCTCCGGCTTCATGTACATGACCGGGCCGAGCGACGGGCCGCCGCATCCGGTCGGCGTCGGCATGGCGGACGTCACGGCCGGCGTGCACGCCTTCGCCTCCATCGGCTACGCGCTGTTCAATCGCGAGCGTACCGGCGAGGGCCAGTGGATGGACATCTCGATGGTCGACTGCCTGTTCGCGATGCACGAGATGAACCTGCAGGTGCCGCAGGTGAATCCTGAGTACCAGCCCCGGCGCATGGGCAATCACCATCACCTGATCTGCCCTTGCGGCGTGTTCAAGAGCCCGCAGGGCCACATCGCCATCCTGGTGGTGCAGAACCAGTGGCGCAACATGTGCCGCGCCATGGAGCGCCCGGATCTGGAGTCCGATGCTCGTTTCGCCGATGGCGCCGCCCGCGCGCGCAACCAGGCTGAACTGATCCCTCTCATCGGGGCCTGGCTCCTCGCCCAGCCGGATGACGCGACGGCGCTGGCAAAGCTGGAAGAACACCGCGTGCCATCGAGCCCTGTGCTGGCGCCGACGGACGCGCTAACCCATCCCTATTTCGTCGGGCGCGGCGCGCTGCGCCCGGTGCCGGATCCGTTCCTGGGGACGCTCATGCTGCCCGGCTTTCCCTTGCGCTTCTCCGGCCAGCAGGACTACTCGGCGCGGCCCGCGCCGCTGCTCGGCGAGCACAACGCGCGCATCCTGAAGGACGTCGCGGGCTACGACGCGGCGCGCATCGCAGACCTCGAACGGCGCGGCGTGCTGATGCGCGGCGAGCGCTGAAACACGGGGCGCGGCGCGGGACCTTCGGCAACCCTCGATCGAAGGTTGCGACGGCGTTGGCGCCCCCGGCACACTGCGCGCCAGTCAGCGAGGTGTCGTGCGCGCGGTGGGCGGCATCCGCAGGACACTTCTTTTTCGGCGCCGGTCTCGCGGCCGAGCGCTCCCAACCCGGCGCGATGGCGCTCGCCACGCGCATTCCAGGAGTGAAACCATGGCACGTTTGGCAGGCAAGGTCGCAATCATCACGGGCGGCGCGCGCGGGCAGGGCGCGGACGAGGCGCGGCTGTTCCGCGCCGAGGGCGCCGAGGTCGTCATCACCGACGTGCTGGAGGCCGAGGGCCGTGCGCTCGCGGCCGAGATCGGCGCCACCTTCATCGCCCACGACGTCACCAGCGCCGCGGGCTGGAAGAGCGTGGTGGACGCGACCCTCGCCCAGCACGGACGCATCGACGTGTTGATCAACAACGCCGGCATCTTCAAGCTCGGGCGCATGCTGGACACCACCGACGACGACTATGACCGCGTGATCGACGTCAACCAGAAGGGCGTGTTCCTGGGGATGCGCGCAGTCGCTCCTGCCATGTGCGAGGCCAAGCGCGGCGCCATCGTCAACATCTCGTCGCTCGCCGGGCTGGAGGGCGTGTCCGGCGCCTTCGCCTACACCACCAGCAAGTGGGCCGTGCGCGGCATGACCAAGGCCGCGGCGCAGGAACTCGGGCGCTTCGGCATTCGCGTGAACTCGGTGCATCCTGGCTTCATCGACACCGTGATGCTCTCGCAGACCCAGGCCGCGGTGGCGGGCAAGATGGACAAGGCGCTGAAGCTCGTGCCGATGGGACGCATGGCGACCGCGATGGAAGTGGCGAACCTCGTGCTGTTCCTCGCGAGCGACGAGAGCTCCTACTGCAGCGGTGGCGAATACACCGTCGATGGCGGTCTGCATCGCTGAGGTAATTCGTGCGCACCTTCGCCGAACTGCTGGAACGCGCCGCGCGCCGCCGAGGCGGCGTGAAGGCGCTGGAAAGCGAGATCCCCAAGCCGCGGGCGCTGAAGGAACTGACGGCGATCCCGGACGATCGCTGGCTCTCGGCCATGACCCGCGGCGTGTTCCAGGCCGGCTTCGTGTGGCGGGTGGTGGCGCACAAGTGGCCGGGTTTCGAAGCCGCGCTCGCCGGCTTCGATCCGCACGCGCTCGCCTACCTGTCGGACGAAGATCTCGAGAAGCTGCTCGCCGACACACGCATCATCCGCCACCACGCCAAGCTGCTCGCCACCCGCGACAACGCTCAATTCGTGCTCGATCTGGCCGAGGCCCACGGCGGCGCGGGCGCGTTCTTCGCGAGCTTCGGGCCGCGCCGCTACGCGGAACTTCTGGAGGTGCTGAAGAAGCGCGGCGCTCGCCTCGGCGGCATGACCGCGCAGTATTTCCTGCGCCAGATGGGCGTCGAGAGCTGGGTGCTGTCGACCGACGTGGTGCGCGTGCTGGTGGACGAGGGCGTGCTGCATCGCCCGCCCTCGTCCAAGCGCGACATGCAGGCCGTGCAGGCCGCCTTCGACCACTGGTGTGAACAGTCCGGCAAGTCGCTGACCTACGTGAGCCGCGTGCTCGCGATGAGCATCGACTGAGCGCGCCCCGGGGCCGCCGGCCCGATTCGGCACAGCACTTGTCGGCGCGGCGTCAGGCGGGTGGCAGAGGGCGCGACTAGCCAGTACAGTCCAGGCTCCGTGCCGCCGCGAGGGCGGTCGACCGTCACGCCAGGAGTGTCATCCCATGAGCGCCCAGCCCGCCGAACGCCTGCAGCAGACCGTGGCCGAAGGCTACCGCCTGCTCGAACCCGCGCAGAAGTACACCCGCGCGTTCTGCACCGACGAAGAGATCACGATCGCGGAGACCATCCGCGCCTTCGTCAACAAGGAACTCATGCCCTATCGCCATGACCTCGAGGGCGGCTGGCACCGCGACGAGCAGCTCGCCAAGGACACCGTGCACCGGCTCTACGCCAAGCTGGTGGATCTCGGCGTGACACGCACCAACCTGCCGGAGGCCTATGGCGGGCTCGCCTACGCGCCGGTGGTGCGGCAGATGATCAACGAGGAGCTGTCGCGGGCCGACATCGGGCTCGCGACCAAGGTCGGCAAGATCCACTGGATAGTGTCCTGCATGGTCACCGCCAAGCGTGACGACCTGTTGGCGGAGTTCGCGCCGCGCATCGTCGGCGAGGAATCCTGGACGGCCTGCGTCGCCATCACCGAGCCCCACGGCGGCGCCAACGTCGAAGATCCGGCACAGGGCTTTCGCAGTCTCGAGGTGACGGCGAAGGAGGAGGGCGAGCACTACGTCATCAACGGCCACAAGCTGTGGCCCGGACCGTCCGGCTACGCCGACAAGTTCAGGAGCAAGCACCTCACCGGGCATCTCGGCTACTGGACGGTCGCGACCACCGATCCACGCCTTGGGCCGGATGGCGTGGGCCTCTTTCACGTGCCGGCCGATGCGCCCGGACTGGAGTTCTCCAATCCCTACCAGAAGATGGGCTTCTCCTGGACCGAGTCGAATTCCGACATCTGGTTCAAGGACGTGAAGATCCCCAAGCGCTACCGCGTGGACACCGAACGGGGGCAGGGCGCGAACATCGTCAGCGGTTCCATCATCGCGCTCGGGCGGCTCGCCGGCGCCGCGCGGCTGGTGGGGCTCTCGGAGGCGGTGCTGGAAATCGTGCTCGAGTTCAGCAAGAACCGGGTCATCGCCGGCACGCCGATGCGCGAGCGGTCGCTGTTCGCCAATCACCTGGCCGAGATGTATCGCGCCATCGACATCGCGCGGCAGTACTACCTCTCCGTCACCTGGCAGGTGAGCAGACCGGACATCTACGGCGCGCCGTGGACCAAGGAGATCAAGGCCAAGTGCTCGGCGGCGCGTTCCTACGCCGGAGACACGGCGGAACTCGTCTGCAACCGCGGCATGGAACTGATGGGCTCGGCCGGCTACGCCTACGAGAGCCATCTCGAGAAGTACATGCGCGACTACAAGATCGTGCAGATGTGGCTCGGCGGCGCGCAACGCGACCGCCTGGACATCGCCCAGGGCCTCTACGGCCCGTTCAAGTGGGCGGGGTCGGACGTGTAGGTCGGACTTCAGGAACTTCTGAATAAGTCCCCGATCAAGGCCAGAAAGAGCGCTTGAGAGGATCTGGGATG